>JAFMJY010000097.1 GCA_017853245.1 Burkholderiales bacterium
GCAGACGTGCCGGCGGGCCTTGCGCGCCTCGCGAAGGCCTACCCGCTCGTCATCTTGTCGAACGCCTCCAACGACCAAATTCACAGCAACGTCGCCAAGCTCGGCGCGCCCTTTCACCGGGTTTACACCGCGCAGCAGGCGCACGCCTACAAGCCGCGCCTGGCCGCCTTCGAGTACATGCTCGACCAGCTGGGCTGCAACCCGGAAGACATGCTGCACGTCTCCTCGAGCTTCCGTTACGACCTCATGTCGGCGACCGACATCGGTATCAAAAACAAGGTCTTCGTGGCGCGCGGGCACGACCTTGCCCACCCCGGCTTCGAGCACACGCCGGTGAAGGACATCGGAGAGCTGGCCTCGCTCCTCGGGCTCTGAGGGCCCGGGCGTGGTGAAGCTCGACTCCTACTGGATCGACACGGCACCCGCCTTCCGGTCGGCGGCGCCGGAGCCCCTCGGGAGCGCCAGCCGCGTCGACGTGGCAATCATCGGCGCGGGCTTCACCGGGCTCACCGCGGCGCGGGCGCTCGCTGCGGGCGGCGCTTCAGTGGCGGTGCTGGAAGCCGGGGCCGTTGTCTCCGGCGCGTCGGGGCGCAATGGAGGCCAGTGCAACAACGGCACGATCCAGGATTTCTCCGGGCTGGTCGCGCGCTTCGGCCTCGAGCGGGCGAAGATGATCTATCAGGATTTCGACCTGGCGGTCGACGCCGTGCAGTCCCTGGTGGAGGAAGAGCGCATTGATTGCGACTTCACTCGCTGCGGCAAGCTCAAGCTGGCCGCAAAGCCCGCTCACTACGAGGGGCTGGTTCGCACGGGTGAAAGGCTTCTCGCGCACGTGGATAGCCAAATCGAGTTCGTGCCGAAGGCGCGGCTCGCGGAGGAAATCGATTCCCCCCTCTTCCATGGCGGACTGCTGCAGAAACGGAGCGCATCGCTGCACCCCGGGCGATTCGGTGTAGGCCTCGCCGAGGCGGCAGCGCGCCATGGCGCCCGCATTCATCCCCTGACGCCAGTCACCGGGCTCGAGCGACTGGCGGGCCGGCGACATCGCCTCACGACGCCGAACGGGTCGCTTGAGGCGGACCAGGTTCTGGTCGCCTCCGGGTGCTCGCGAGTGGGGCCCCTCGGCTGGTTCCGGCGCCGCATGGTGCCGGTCGGCAGTTTCATCGTGGTCACGGAGCCCCTCGCTGCCGATAGACTGCGGGCGCTCATGCCGAACTGCCGCAATTACGTCACCACGCTCAACGTCGGAAATTATTTTCGCGTCACGCCCGATCACCGCCTCCTGTTCGGCGGCCGCGCCCGTTTTGCGATGTCCAGCCCCACCTCCGACCAGCGCAGCGGCGATATCCTTCGGCAGCAGCTGGAAGTGGCTTTTCCGTCGCTCCGGGGAATCGGCATCGACTATTGCTGGGGCGGGCTCGTGGACATGACCCAGGATCGCCTGCCGCGCGCGGGCGAGCACAACGGCCTTCTCTACGCCATGGGGTTCAGCGGCCACGGCGTGCAGATGTCCGTCCGCCTCGGTCATACCATGGCCGACGTGATGGCCGGACGCAGGGTGGCCAGCCCGTGGCTCGGCCAGCCGTGGAAGGCGATCCCCGGACATTTCGGTGACCCGTGGTTCCTGCCCCTTTTTGGCGCCTACTATCGCCTGAAGGATATTTTTCAATAAGCTCGGGAGACGCCGCCATGAAGCGTTCGCCACTGGAACTTGACCGAAACGATCTCGTGCGCCTCGACCAGGCCGCGGCGCAAGGCGCCACTCGCCGCGACCTGCTCCGAATGCTGCTCGCCATGGGGATCCTCGGACCCGCCGCAGCAGGCTTCGCTGGCTCGGCCCAGGAAGCCTTCGCGCAGGCTCCGAAGCGAGGCGGGCGGGTGCGCGTGGCAGGCATTTCCAGCTCCACGGCGGACACACTGGATCCCGCCAAGGGCGCGCTGTCCACGGACTACATGCGCCACTACATGCTTTACAGCGGCCTCACCCAGCTGGATGCCAGCCTCACGCCGCAGCTGGCGCTCGCCGAGGAGATCCGCCACGACAAGGCGCAGACATGGACGTTCCGCCTGCGCAAGGGCGTGACCTTTCACGACGGCTCGGCGCTGACGCCTGCCGACGTGGTGTATTCGCTCAACCGGCACAAGACTCCCGCCACCGCCTCGAAGGTGAAGACAGTCTCGGAGCAGTTCACCGAGGTGAAGGCCGTTGGCGCAAACGAGGTCCTGGTCCGGCTTGCGACGCCCAACGCCGACCTGCCGGTCATTCTCGCCGCCTCGCATTTCGTCATCGTGAAGGATGGCACTACCGACTTCACTTCCGCCAACGGCACGGGCCCCTTCAAGCTGAAAGAGTTTCGCCCCGGCGTGCGCACACTGGTGACCCGTAACGAGCGCTACTGGCGTCCGGGAAGGCCCTATCTCGACGAGATCGAGCTGATCGGCATACCGGACGAGCCCGCTCGCGTGAACGCCCTTCTTTCAGGTGACGTGCAACTGGCATTGGCAGTCGACCCGCGCTCCACCACGCGCGTGAAAGCCAGCGCCTCGCACGGCGTTCTCGAGACCAGGTCCGGCCTCTACACAGACCTGGTGATCCGCCAGGACGTGGCGCCCGGCAACTCACCGGATTTCACGCTGGCCATGAAATACCTTCTCGATCGCGAGCAGATCCGGTCGGCCATCTTCCGCGGCTTTGCACAGGTGGCGAACGACCAGCCTCTGCCCCCGGGCCATCGCTATCACTTTGCCGGCCTGCCCCAACGCCCGCATGACCCGGATCGGGCCCGGTTCCATTTGCAGAAAGCTGGCGTGGGAAGCGGGCCGTTCACTGTCGTGGCGGCGCCTGCGGCCACGGGTTCGATCGACATGGCGGTCCTGCTTCAGCAATCCGCGAAGAAGGCGGGCCTCACCCTCAACGTGAACCGGGTGCCGAGTGACGGCTACTGGTCCAACCACTGGATGAAGCATCCGCTCGGCTTTGGCAACATCAACCCCCGGCCCAGCGCCGACCTGCTGTTCACGCAATTCTTCAAGTCCGACGCACCCTGGAACGAATCGGGCTGGAAGAACGAGAAGTTCGACCAGCTGCTGCTCGCGGCGCGCGCCGAGTCCGACGAGGCGAAGCGAACGCAGATGTACGCCGACATGCAGGTCCTCGTGCACGAGAAGTGCGGCATCGGCATTCCCGTGTTCATGAGCTTCATCGACGGCTTCAGCAACAAGGTCAAGGGTCTGGGCTCGATTCCTCTCGGCGGCCTGATGGGCTATATGTTCGCGGAGCACGTCTGGCTCGATGGCTGAGGCTTCGCGGGCAATCCGGGCGAGCGCCGTCCGACTGGTCCTCAATCGGGTCGCTTATGGCGCGGTCACGCTTTTGCTCGTCTCCGCCGTCATCTTCCTGATCACCAGCTGGCTGCCGGGCGACGCGGCGCAGGAACTGCTCGGGCAGAGCGCGACCCCCGAAGCGGTCGCGGCGCTCCGGGAGAAGCTGGGCCTCGACCGCTCGCCATTGGCACGCTACGGCGCTTGGTTGCGAGGCCTCGCCACAGGCGACCTTGGTGTTTCGCTTGCCGCCAACACCCCGGTGGCCGACCTGGTTGCAACCCGGCTCCCGAAATCGTTGCTGCTCGCGGCCGTCACGGCAGTTGTATCAGTGCCAATAGCGCTCACCATTGGCATCGTGTCGGCCATGTGGCGCGGTCGGCGCCTTGACCGCAGCCTGAACGTCGCCACGCTGTCGATGGTGGCGGTGCCGGAATTCCTCATCGCCACCATCGCCGTGCTGGTCTTTGCCGTCAAGCTGCGCTGGTTGCCGGCGCTCTCCAACGCCGTCGACATCGGCTCCGCAAGCCAGTTCTTTCGCACCTACGCGATGCCAGTGCTGACGTTGTGCTTCGTCATCGTGGCGCAGATGGCGCGCATGACACGCGCGGCGGTGATCGACCAGCTCAACGCTTCGTATGTCGAGATGGCCGTCCTCAAGGGCGCGAGGCCCGCGCATGTGGCCTTGCGCCACGCCCTGCCCAACGCCATCGGCCCGATCGCCAACGCCGTGGCCCTGAGCCTGTCCTACCTGCTCGGCGGCGTGGTGATCGTAGAGTCGATCTTCAATTACCCCGGCATCGCCAGCCTGATGGTCGACGCGGTGACCAACCGCGACATCCCGGTCGTGCAGGCCTGCGCCATGATCTTTTGCTTCGCATACCTGCTCCTGGTGCTCGTCGCCGACCTCGTGGCGATCCTGTCGAACCCGAGGCTTCGTCACCGATGATTGCCGAAAGGCGCCATTGGGCCACGCGTGCCTGGGCATTGATGAAAGGGCTTCCGCTCGCGGGCCGAATAGGCTTTGCCCTGGTGCTCTTTTGGGCTCTGGCGGCCCTCCTCGGCCCCAGCCTCGCACCCCATCCCGTCGGAGCCGTGGTGGCCATGGATGTGTACGGCACCTTCACCGCTGCGCACCCCCTCGGAACCGACTACTTGGGCCGGGACATGTTGAGCCGCATCCTCCACGGAGCGCGCCTCACCATCGGGCTGGCGCTGGCCGCCGCAGTCGCCGCCAGCGTGACGGGCACGACGATCGCGATCCTTTCCGCGACGATCGGCGGCTGGATCGACGAAGGCGTTGGCCGCCTGATGGACGCGCTGATTTCCATCCCGAGCAAGATGCTGGCGCTGGTCATGGTGGCCTCGTTCGGCGCTTCGCCCACGCTGCTGATCCTCACCGCGGCGTTCAGCTACACGCCGGGAGCCTTTCGCATCGCCCGCTCACTGGCGATCAACGTACGCACGCTCGACTACGTGCAGGCAGCGCGCGCACGAGGCGAAGGCACCGGCTACATCGCGTGGGTTGAGATCTTTCCGAACATGGTCAATCCGATGCTGGCGGACTTCGGCCTGCGCTTCGTGTTCGTCGTGCTGCTCCTGAGCGGCATGAGCTTCCTTGGCCTTGGCGTGCAACCGCCCGACGCCGATCTCGGCTCGCTGGTGCGCGAAAACATCTCGGGCCTATTCGAGGGCGCGCCTGCGGTCGTGATGCCGGCGCTCGCCATCGCCTCCCTGACGGTAGGCGTGAACCTCCTCATCGACGCGCTATCGGGCCGTTCCAGCCAGGTGGAGCAGTGATGGCGCAGCCGCACGTCCAGGTAACCGGCCTGTGCGTCGCCGCCCGTGGCCCTGGCGGCTCCGAGGCCCTCATCGTGCGAGACGTGAGCTTCGCCATCCCGAAGGGCCAAGTCCTGGCGCTCATCGGCGAGTCGGGCTCGGGAAAGACGACCATCGCCCTGTCGCTGCTCGGCTATGCGCGACCAGGGTGCCGCTTTGCCGCAGGAACCGTGCGCATCGGCTCGACGGATGTTCTGTCGCTCGATGACGAGGAGCTGTACCGGCTCCGGGGCGGGCAGGTCTCCTACATCGCCCAGAGCGCAGCCGCGGCCTTCAACCCCATGAAGACCATCATGGATCAGGTGGTCGAGGGCACGGCCATTCACGGCACGCTGACGCGCTCCGCCTCGGAGACGCGCGCGGTCGAGCTCTTCCGTGCACTGGCGTTGCCCGATCCGGAGGGCATCGGGTCACGCTACCCGCACCAGGTGTCCGGCGGACAACTGCAGCGGCTCATGGCCGCGATGGCGCTGATCACCGAGCCAGAGCTGGTGGTCCTCGATGAGCCGACCACGGCGCTCGACGTCACGACGCAAATTGAAGTGCTGCGCGCGTTCCGCCACGTCGTGCGAGAACGCGGCACCACGGCGGTCTACGTCTCCCACGACCTGGCGGTCGTGGCCCAGATGGCCGATCGCATCGTCGTCCTGAGCGAGGGCGAGGTGCGCGAATCCGGCGCTACCGCCGACATTCTCGAGCGCCCTCGCCACGATTACACGCGAAGCCTGCTTGCTGCCGCACGCCCGAAGCCCCGAACGACAGACGAGCCGAGAGAAGATACGCCCCTCCTCGAGGTGCGGGACCTCGGCGCAGGCTACGGTCGCGTCGGTGCAGACGGCCTCCCGGAAATTCGCGTGCTCGACGCGATCGACCTCACCATTCCGCGCGGCGCCACCCTTGGGGTCATCGGAGAATCGGGCTGCGGCAAGACGACGCTCGCTCGCGTGGTCGCCGGGCTTGTTCCCGCCGCGCGCGGAGAGGTGCGGTTCGACGGCGAGCCCCTGCCCACGAACCTGCACCAGCGAACGAAAGAACAGTTCCGCCGCATCCAGATCGTGTTTCAGAACGCCGACACGGTGCTCAACCCGGCGCACACCATTCGCTCCATCCTGGAGCGCCCGCTCGCCTTCTATCGCGGTGTCACCGGCGAGGCGGCGGGGCGCCGCGTTGCGGAACTGCTGGACCTCGTGAAGCTGCCAGGCTCGCTCGCCGACCGCCGGCCCGCAGAGCTTTCCGGTGGCCAGAAGCAGCGAGTGAATCTCGCGCGCGCGCTCGCCGCCGAGCCCGACCTCATCCTGTGCGACGAGGTCACCTCAGCCCTCGATACCGTGGTGGGTGCTGCGATCCTCGACCTGCTTGCGGAGCTACGGCGCAGCCTCGGGGTTTCCTACCTGTTCATCAGCCACGACATCTCCACCGTGCGCGCCGTGTGCGATGACATTCTGGTCCTGTATGCCGGGCGCAAGGTCGAGTCCGGCAGTCGCTCGGCGCTCGCGGCGCCCCCGTATCACCCTTACGCCGACCTGCTGATCGCCTCCGTTCCGGAATTGCGCACCGGGTGGCTGGAGGGCTTGCCACCGCGCGTGACGATACCCATCGCGGAAACCCACGCAGCGCAACCAGCTGGCCTGTGCCCATTCCTCGACCGATGCCCGCTTCGCGTGCCTGGGCTTTGCGACCGGCTGGCACCGCCCCGCCAGCGCTTTCCTTCCGGCAAGGAAGTCCTCTGCCACCGCGAAGGGGAGGATCTTGCTCGCCATCAACTCAACACAGCCATCACGACATGAACTCCAAAACCGTCATCGTTGTCGGGGCCGGCCCAGCCGGCACGCGCTGCGCCGAGACGCTGGTTGCTGCAGGCCTGCGCCCCATCGTCATCGACGAAGGGCGTCGCAGTGGCGGGCAAATCTACCGCCGGCAGCCAGAGGGCTTCTCGCGCTCCTACGAAAAGCTCTACGGCACCGAGTCGGCCAAGGCGCTCGACCTGCATCATGCATTTGACCGGTTGCGCGAACGCATCGACTACCGTCCGGAGACGCTCGCGTGGAACGTGACTCCCGAGGAACTTTTCGTGAGCCACCAGGGTGTGTCGACCGCGCTTGCCTATGACGCGCTGGTGCTTTGCCCCGGCGCCACCGATCGGCTACTGCCGGTCCAGGGGTGGCATCGGGCGGGAACGTACAGCTTGGGTGGCGCCCAGGTGGCTCTCAAGTCGCAAGCCTGCGCAATCGGCAAACGCGTGGCGTTTGTCGGCACCGGCCCCCTGCTCTATCTGGTCGCGGCGCAGTACATCGAGGCGGGCGCATCGGTTGCCGCCGTCCTGGATACCTCGCCGGCGATGCGACGCGTCTTGGCGTTGCCCAAACTGCTCGTCCGCCCCGGCGTGCTGTGGAACGGGATGCGCCTTGTCGCACGAATTCTTCGGGCGGGTGTGCCGATCCATTCCGGGGTGCGCCCGCTGGAGATCGCGGGATCGCCCGATGACGGCGTTGCCGCGATCACGTTCGCCGATGCAGGAGGCCGCGAGCACACGGTCGCGTGCGATTCAGTCGCAATGGGCTGGCACCTACGGCCGGAAATGCAGCTCGCCGAGCTCGCCGGCTGCCCGGTCGAGTTTGACACGCAGACCCGGCAGTGGCTGCCACGCTGCGAGGAGGTTGGGCGCACCGAAGTCCGTGGTCTGTATCTGGCGGGCGACGGGCGCAGCATTCTCGGTGCCGATGCGGCGGAAATCGCCGGCCGCCTGGCTGGCCTCGCAGTGCTGCGCGATCTGGGCCTGGCGAGTGACGGTTCGAGGGAGGCCGGGCTGCGTGCGCAGCTGCGCGGCCTTCGTCGATTCGCCGACGGGCTGCAGGTGGCGTTTCCCTGGCCCGCGCATTTGGTACCAGCTTTGCGCGACGACACGATCCTTTGCCGCTGCGAGGCAATCACGGTGGGCGAAGCGCGCGCCGCGGTGCAGAAGAAGAACGCGGCCGAAGCCAACCGCGCCAAGGCGCTCACGCGCGTGGGAATGGGGCGTTGCCAGGGCCGCTTTTGCGGCTCGGCCGCCGCCGAGGTCATCGCCGACGCGGGCGGGTGGCCTATTGCCGCATCGGGACGGCTTCGCGCTGCAGCACCGGTAAAGCCCATCCCGATTTCCACGGTCACCAACGACGCCTAGCCACCTCGCCTGCGCCGGCGCCGCCACAGGACGAATCCGGTCGCCAACAACAGAACGGGCGCAGCGCCAGCGGCAACCAGCACGGCACGATAGCCCCCGCCAACGAGTTGCCCCGTGTGCAGGGGATAGAGCCACTCGAACATGCCGTTGCCTGGCGCCAGCTCCTGGCGCAGGCTCACGCGCAGCACCTGGCCCGTCGAGGCCTCGACGTGCACGCGATTCATGCCGAACGTCACCTGCTCGCCCGGAAGACGGAAGCGCGCAACCACCCAGCCCTTGCTCTCTCGCACCGAGACGCGCGCGATTTCGCCGCCCGGCACTGCCGCCCTCGCCGCGGCCAGCAGGAGGTCCAGCTCGCGCATCGGCCCCGGCGTGCCGGCAGGCGGAGGCGTGCCCGCTGGCGCGCCGGCGATCGTGTTCACTGCCGCCGAGGAGAGCCCGTCGAAGGTCATCGCTGCCCCCGTAAAGGCGTTCAGGGCGAGGATGGCAGCGAACACAATGCCCGTCGATCGATGCAGATCAAAGCTCAGCGCCAGGGTGCCCACGCGCCAGCGGATCCGCAATGGCATCGCCGGGTTCCGCCACCACAGCACGAAGCCGGAGAGCGACAGGAACAACAGCGCGAGGCCCGCCAATCCCGCCAGCGTTTCGCCGGCTTCGCGCAACAGCAAGGTCTTGTGCAGGCGATACAGCATGGCGAGCGGCAGGAAGTCCAGATCGCTGTCGGCGACGATCCTGCCCGTGCCCGCATCGACGAAGAGCGTTCGCAGCGCCCCGCCCTGCTGCACCCAGACTTCCACCGCGCGCCCGGCCCGCGGCGCCAGCAGGTCGACTGCGTCGGCGCCAGGAGCGGCCGCCCGCGCCGCTGCCAGCACCCGCTCGTATCGAGGCGTGTCGCCAGCCTGCTCGGGGACCACGATCGCGGGCGTCAAGAGGGGCAGCAGCTCGTCGCGAAAAACGAGCGCCGCACCGGAGAGACAGACCAGAAGCAACGGCAAGAACAACGTGAGCGCCAGCCAGCGGTGAATCCTGCGCAGCACCGCAGGTCTCACCGGGGAAGCCTGCAGGTCATGGAAAAATCTGTTGCTCCGCCGCACGCGAACAGCATCGACTGCCAGCCCGGATCAGGTAGCCTACGGTTGGTACCCGTCATGCCGACACCACCCACACCCGAGTCGCCGTCCCGCTTCGCGCGCCTTGCCGAGCAGGGCCGTCCGCGGGTGGCGTTCGTCCTCGACGGCGAAGCGGCTGAGGCACTTGAGGGCGACACGTTGATGGTCGCCATCCTCACGCAGCGTCGATCGCTCCGGCCATCGGAGTTCGGCGACGGCCAGCGGGCCGGGTTCTGCCTGATGG
>JAFMJY010000098.1 GCA_017853245.1 Burkholderiales bacterium
GAGTCGCAGAATTGGCGGTCGCGCACCGTCGGGTCGATGTTCACCCAGAACACCTCGAGCAGGCGTTCGAAGGAGACCTTCGTCGGGTCGTAGACCACTTGCACGGCCTCCGTATGCCCGGTGGTGCCAGTGATCACCTGCTGGTAAGTGGGGTTGCCCGTGCGCCCGCCAATGTAGCCCGACGTGGTGGAGATGACGCCCGGCAACTCGTCGAAGGGCTGCTCCATGCACCAGAAGCAGCCACCCGCAAACGTGGCCCTCTCGGTCTTCGCCGGCTGGGCCATCGCCAGGCCGGCGGCCAGGAGGCCCACCACCCATCCCATTGCTGTCGTTCTCATGCGTTCCCCCATAGCCAGGCGGCGCCCCGCACGCCGCTCGAGTCGCCGTGTCGAGGCGGAACGAGTCGGGTGCGCACCTCGTCCGAGAACACGTGCGGCCGCCACAACTCCGGCACGCGATCGTACAGGTGCGAGAGGTTGGAGAGCCCCCCACCCAGCACGATGACCTCCGGGTCCAGGATATTGACCACCGAAGCGAGGGCAAGAGCCAGCCGCCGAGCGTGACGATCGAGGGTTGCCGCGCAGGCCGTGTCACCGCTTGCTGCGCGCCGGGCGATCGTGACCGCATCGAAGCGCTCGCCAGCCACCCTCTCGTGGTCGGCGGCCATCGCCGGCCCGGAAAGATAGGCCTCGACGCAGCCCTGACGGCCGCAGTAACACGCCGGCAGCGGCTCCCCCTCGGATCCTGCGAGGGGCAAGGGGTTGTGGCCCCACTCGCCGGCGATGGCATTCACGCCGGCAAGCACCTTGCCCTCGATCACGATGCCGCCACCGACGCCCGTGCCCAGGATGACGCCGAACACGACAGCAGCGCCCCGCCCGGCGCCATCCACTGCCTCCGAGAGCGCGAAGCAGTTGGCGTCGTTCTGCACGCGCACCTCTCGCTCGAGCAATGCCTGGACGTCTTGCAGGAATGGCCGGCCGTTGAGGCATGTCGAGTTGGAATTCTTGACGAGGCCGGTGACGAGCGAGAGGGCTCCGGGCATGGCAATGCCAACACTTGCCCTCGAGCCGATTTCCGACTCCGCTTCCAGCACCAGCATCTTGATGGTGTGGAGCGTCGCGGCGTAATCGCCAGCGGGCGTCGGCGCTCGGCGGCGCAGCGCGATGTCGCCGGCGGGGTCAAGCACCACGATCTCGATCTTGGTGCCCCCCAGATCCATGCCGATTCGATGCGCCATAGCCGGCATTATCGCAGCGCCCCGGGCCGTGGCGCGCGGGAATCTTGCTATAGTCCGGCGCCCGCTCGACTCGCTCCACTCTCCCATGGCCTCCTCTATCGACTCTCACCCGCGCGTCGTTGACGAGCTGGCGCAACGCCTGAACCACCACCCCCTGTACGAGTCGATCCAGTCGATCGACGACCTGCGCGTCTTCATGGAACACCATGTCTTCCCGGTTTGGGATTTCATGTCGCTGCTCAAGTGCCTGCAGTCCCATGTCGCGCCAGCGCAGGTGCCGTGGCGCCCGGTGGGCAGCGGCTCTACCCGCCACTTCATCAACCAGATCGTCCTGGGCGAGGAGTCGGACGAAGTCATGCCCCAGGCCCAGGGCGAGCCCCGATTCACGAGCCATTTCGAGCTTTACTGCGACGCCATGCGGGAGGTAGGTGCAAATCCGGATCTCGCCCTGCGATTCGCCCGCACGGCCGGCGAGCAGGGCCTTGACGCCGCGTTCGCCCTGCCCGGAATTCCGGCGCCGGCACTGGCGTTCATGCGCGCCACCTTTGGCTTCATCGCCACCGGCAAGCCCCACGTAGTCGGGGCGGCGTTTTCACTGGGGCGCGAGGAAATCATTCCGGAGATGTTCCGCGCGCTCCTCGCGCGCGTGGGGATCAGCGAGCGCGACGCGCCGGCCTTCCACTACTACCTCAAGCGTCACATCCACCTGGACGAGGGCTCGCACGGGCCCATGGCGCTGCGCATGGTGAATGAGTTCGTGGCGCGCGATGCCCGGCGGCTCGCCGAGGCCGAGGCCGCGGCTCGCCAGGCGATCGAAGCTCGCATCGCTTTCTGGGATGGCGTGCTGGAAAGCCTGCCCGGGCGTTCTCCCGCGCTCGCCGACGGCACGCGCGGCTGACGAACCCGCCCGAGCGGAGGATTAGCCTCCAGCGAGGCCGAGGTTCACCTTGAGAACGGACTCACACCACGCCGCCACCCGCAGCGCAGTTTCATCTTCCCGGTAGCGGCCCACGACCTGCAGGCCAAGCGGCAGTCCTCTCGGGCCGCGGCCTGAGGGAATGGTGATGGCGGGCAGTCCAGCCAGCGTCCACGGCGTGGCAAAGCCCGCGTCGCCCGTGTTGCCCAGCCCCAACGGCGCCTCGCCTGGCGCAGAGAGAGTCACGAGGGCATCGCAGCCATCAAAGAGCCCGTCGAGCCAGCGGCGGTACTCGTCCCGGCGCGCGAGGTTCTTGGCGTGCTGTTCGGCGGAAATGCGCTTGCCCCGGTCCAGCAACTCCGTGAGCACCCCCGAGAACTGGAGCCGATGGCGGGACTCGAGCAACGAGAAGCCGCGCGACGCGTCGTAATCCATGATCGCCTGGGCCACGGCCCACATTTCATCGAAGGCGCGTGGCAAAGGCACCTCGCGCGCCTTGGCGCCAGCGTCCTTCAACGTTGCCACCGCCTCGGTGAAATTCGCCTGCTGGGCTTCGGTCGCCATGGGCCAGCGGGAGGTCTTCACCACCGCGAGGCGCGGCGGCTCGGTGGCCGTCTCCAGCGGCACGCTGAGCGTGCGCATGCCAGCGCGAATGCCGGTGGCCTCGTCCCGGGCGTCCAGGCCCATGAGGCAGGCGCCGAACCACGCCGCGTCCTCGACCGAGCGCGCAAACACGCCCACGTGGTCGAGGGTCGGGCTGAACGGGTAGACGGCGTCCCTCGAGATCGCGCCGAAGCTCGGCTTGTAACCCACGACACCGCAAAACGCCGCGGGCCGGATGATCGATCCCAGCGTCTGCGTGCCGATGGCGACGGGCACGAACCCGGCAGCCACTGCCGCTGCCGAGCCGCTCGAGGAACCGCCCGGCGTGTGCGAGGGGTTCCAGGGGTTGCGGGTCTTGCCCGGGTGGCGAAACGCGAACTCCGCCGTGACGGTCTTGCCCATGACAAGGCCGCCCAGCGCCTCGAGGCGACGCACGATCCCCGCCGAACGCGCCGGCACATGGTTGGCGAACACCCGCGAGCCCATGCGCGTGGGAATCCCCCGGGTGGAAATGATGTCCTTCACGCCAACCGGAACGCCGAACAGGGGCAGCTCGCGAAGGATGCCGCCTGAACGCTCCTCGGCTTCCGCCATGGCGCGGGCCGGCTCGAACCACTCGAAAGCCCCGATGCCCGGCTCCAGCGCCGTTATGCGCTGGTTCAGGCGGTCGATGTAGTCGAGGACGGTGAAGGTGCCGTCCCGAAAAGCCTCATGGAGGGCGCGCAGGCCGAGAGCGTGGGGTTCCATGGCCCGTATTTTGCCGAGGGAACCTCGCCGGGTCCAATTTGCCCCTGCCCGGGGCTCGGGTTTCCAGCGGCCTCAGGGACCCTTGAGCGCGTCGAGCAGGGCGTCGACTCCCGCCTGGGCAATGACCTCGTCGTCGCTTGCCTTGACGCCGGAGACGCCCACGCCTCCGATGACCTGCCCGTCCACCTCGATGGGGAGGCCACCCTGCAGGAGAACCGGGCCGTCGGGGGCCGACAGGAACGACGTTCGCCCCGTGTTCACCATCTCCTCGAGGATGCCCGTACGACGCTTGAAGCCCACCGCTGCCTTGGCCTTGCCGATGGCGGTGGCCACCGAGGAAGACTGGGTGCCGTCGAGTCTCTGCGCGGCCAGCAAGTGGCCACCATCATCCACGACGGCGATCACCACCCGCCAGCCGCCCGCTAGTGCACGGTCCTCGGCGGCCTTCAGCACCGCTTTGGCAGCTTCGAGTGTCAGCACCTTCTTGTTGGGAAGTGAAATCATCGCTGCGGCCTCCGGCAAGCGGAATCGCCGGATCATACGCTCGGCTGATCCGGCACCTGCCGAGGCAATTTCACGGCCGGGTGGACCACGGCATGCGTCGGGGCAAGGCGATCGATGGCACCCACGAGCCGCCCATCCAGCCGGTCGAACGCATCGAACAACTCGTCGCAAAGCGACAGCAGCTCGCGCCCGAGCTCGGTCGGCTCCATGCGGCGGTACCGGGCTCCGAGCACTGCGCCGCCGACCGTTTCCGAGAGCTTTTTCAGCAGGCAGGAAACAGTGGGCTGGGCGAGCGCGAGCTCCTGGGCGGCCCGGGTGACACTACCGTGGCGGGCGCAGGCCTCCAGAGCGATGAGTTGCGGGAAGAAACCGTGGCGGAAGTAGCGACGAAGGCGGGCGCGGGTCATGGCGATCTCCTGTTGGGTACAGCGTCCTGTGCACCCGCACGCCTTTCCGGGCTCCGGAAAGGCGTGCGGCCTTTGCCCCGGTCGAGGCAAAGGCCGCTGGAATCCAAACGGACCAATGCCACGAGCTGGCAAAGGTCTCGCTAACAGGAACGCGCATCGCGCTGACCTGCCGACGGGGCCGGGGCCCGAGGGCCCGTACTGACGACCACCGCCGTAAAAGCTACTCCCCTTTGAAGGGCTGGTTCGCGAACGAACCGACGCGCTTTATACCGTCGGGCATTGAGATTTGCAATGGGAAAATTGTGAAACTCAATGTCGGTGCCCCGGCGCTTTCCGATAATCCCCGCAGGGGCTCCCTGTTTTTGCGGGCGGGGGCGACACCAACAGACCGGAGGCAGGCAATGGAGTTCTTCTCACCCGAATTTTTTTCTGCGCTGCTGGCGATCATCGTGATCGACCTCGCGCTCGCCGGCGACAACGCCATCGTGATTGCCCTGGCAGCCCGCAAGCTGCCGGCCCAACTCCAGCGCAAGGCCATTTTCTGGGGAACCCTGGGCGCCATCGCCGTGCGCGTGGTGATGACCCTCGCCGTGGTGTGGCTCCTGGGCGTGCCCGGTCTGATGGCGGCTGGCGGCGCCATTCTCGTGTGGATCGCCTACAAGCTGCTGCGGCCCACTGACAGCAGCGGCCACGAGGTGCAAGCCGCAGCGACCTTCTGGGGAGCGATGCAGACCATCGTGATCGCGGACGCCGCCATGGGCCTCGACAACGTGCTGGCCGTTGCAGGCGCCGCCCATGGCTCCTTCGCGCTGGTGGTGATCGGGCTGCTGATCAGCATCCCGATCGTCGTCTGGGGCTCCACGCTGATACTGCGCTGGGTCGAGCGCTTCCCCTGGATCGTGCATATCGGCGTGGCCGTCCTCTGCTGGACCGCCTCCAAGATGATCGTGAGCGAGCCCGTCCTGAAGGATTTCTACGCCCAATGGCCGGGCGCCAACTACGCCACCTACGCACTCGTCTTCGCGGTGGTCTTCGGCCTCGGGATGGCCGCACGCCGCTCGTCACGCGGTACCATCCTCGACGACAATCCAACCGCTGCTGCGCCCTTGCAAAGGAGCCCCGCCATGAAGACCGTACTCGTCCCGGTTGACGGTTCACCCAAGGGCATGGCGACCGTCCGCGCTGCAATCGCGGGCGGCAATGCCATCGACAGGGTGGAATTGCTGAATGTGCAGCCCCTCATGCCTCGCCACGTTGCACGCTTCCTGTCGGCTGCGGAGCGCCACCGATGGCGCGAAGAGCGGGCAACGCAGGCCCTCGAGCCGGCCCGCCGTCTGGTGGAAATGTCCGGGATCGCCTGCCGCACGCACATGGCGGTCGGCAGGGTGGAGAACGCAATCTCCCGACGGGCGGAGGAAGTTCACGCCCGCGAGATCGTCGTCGGAACCGCCCGCCGGGGCCTCCTGGGCCGTCTCTTTTCCTACTCCCTGAGCTCCCGGCTGCTCGAGAAGTCGCCGGTGCCCGTGCGGGTGATCCCCCTCGAGAAGCCTTCGGTGCTCGAGCGGCTGGGGGTGCCGGCGGCGCTGGCTCTCGCGATCGCCTTCCTCTCATTCGAAGACTGAGGCGCCCCGACGCCGGCAAGCGGATCAGCTTGCCGGCGTTGATGGAACAGAAGGCGCCCGTGCGGCAACCTGTGCGACCATCACCGGTCGCATGAAGAAGTCGTCGCCATGATCACCACAGCCTCCCCGCGCGCGCTATTCGCCGCGCTTTGCGCCGTCTGTGTCGCCTTGCTGGGCTTCGCGCTCTACCTCCAGCACGCGGTCGGCCTGCAGCCCTGCCCCATGTGCATCCTGCAGCGCTATGCCTTCATAGGCGTGGCCGTGGTGGCGCTCGTTGCCGCCTTGCACGGCCCGGGCGAGTGGGGAATGCGGGCATACGCCGCGCTCATCGGCGCCATCGCCATCCTGGGCGGAAGCGTCGCCGTGCGACAGTCACTCCTCCAACGGTTCCCGCCCGACGAGTCGCAAAGCTGCCTGCCCGCGGATCTCGACTACCTGCTGGAAACGTTTCCGCTGGCGCAGGCACTGCCGAAGATCTTTTCAGGCACCGGAGATTGCGCCAAGGTGGATTGGCGCTTGCTGGGCCTGTCGATCGCCGAGTGGTCGCTCCTCTGTTTCGCCTCGGTGCTGGCCGTCTCGGCCTGGGTGATGCTAGCCCGCCGTCGCTAGGCCTTCGCGGCGCTTGCGAGCGTCGATGCATCGTCGTCGAATGCGCCGTGCGAGGTAGCGCCACTCGAAGGCCCCGGCGCCGCATGCACAAGCACGTTCCGGCGCTTCGCGAGCGAGGCCGGGAAATCGCGCTCGAGGCCCAGGATGGGCGTGCGTCGATCGCCCTCGAAGGCACCGGACACGAGGTATAGCAGCGAGCGCCCGTAGCCCAGCGCTGCACGGGCGGTGTCATCGCGTTGCTCGACGGCGTCAGCCAGGTGGAATTGGGTGAAGCGCCGGACGCGTCTTGCGTCGAGCCACGGCACCACCCGCTCCCGGAATGACGCGACCGAGAGCGCCGGCGCGAGAAACGTCACGCTCTCGAACGACCACTCGCGCGCCGCGAGACGGTCGATCAGAGCGGCGAGCACGATGGAGCCCGCGGAGTGCCCGACGAGGTGAACGCGCAACGGGTGCTCGCGCGCGACTGCCGAATTGGCGAGGTGGCGGAACAGCGTCTGGACGCCGGATTCCGGACCATCGGATGTTGCCCATGCCTTCGACTTGATCTCCGACCACAGCGCCGATCCCGCGGGCGCCAGCAGCGATTCCAGCCGCTGGTCCCACCAGTCGCCGAGCCGGGAAAAGGCTCCGGAAGCGGGGCGCGGGGCGAGCGCGGCCACGCCACCCAGGCGCGAAGCGATCGTGGAAGCAAGGTCCGACTCCCAGAACAGAAAGACCGGCAGCCGGCGCGAATCGTAGAGCGCGGGCCACCAGCGAGCGAAGGCGGCGCCCGCATCGCGCTCGCTCACCAGCCCGCCGTGGGCGTAGATGGCGATGTCCAGCGGCCGCCCGGGGCGCACGCGCCAATCGCGGCGCGCAGCGTCGAGAAAATCCTCCGTCAGCGCGCGCAGGTCATCCTCGCTGGTGCGAAAACCGCCGGCAGACGCGAGGCGGCCATCGCCCTGCATGCCGACCACGTAGGGCGCAAGCTGGTGACGGGAGAGCCGCGAGTCCATCGACAGCCCGCCGTCCCCCGCCCGGGGTGAGGGCGTCGGAGAGCGCGCCACCCGGCGATGCTCGGCCGTCACCACGCCCAGTTGCAACACCCAGCAATCCATGGCGTGCGCAAGCCAGTCGGCGTAAGTCAGTCGCGCGAGGCCTTGGCTTCCCCAGGACTCCCCCCAGCTGTTCTGCACGAGGAATCCCGACTCGTCGTAGCCGACGATCGCAAACGCGTGCCCTCCGTCGCGCGCACGCAGCCGGCGAATCGGGATTTCCCAGAGCGCGCGCTTGCCGCCGCTTCTGCGGCGCGGCTCCGGGCTGCGTCCCTCCCGCCACCCCGCATGGCAGATTGCGCTCGCGAACAGCACTCCAGTCTCGGCGAGCGCTGCGTGCATGTCGGAAAGCGAGCGGGGATCGACTCGGTAATAGGCTCCGAGCGGGCGACGAACCGCGTCACCCCACCAATCCCGCGACCGGTCGAGGCTTGCGGGCGGCATCGGATCCGAGGGCCACATCGTGCTCGCGCAGGCGCCGTGGCGGTGCCAGCCGCGCAGCGCCCCGCGAAGGCTCGAGCCCCGATCGGCGGACCCGGGAAACTCGTCATAGCGACGGGCCATCGAATACAGCATCCACGGCGACACGGGCGCATCGGCCGAGCGGCCTGCGCGATGCAACAGGTGATGGATCACCGTGGCGAGCGCAAAGCCGACGCAGGCAGCGGAGCCACCCTGATCCAGCACCGGAAGCGAAACCCCGCGCGCGAGCGTCGCCGGTGGCGCCACCGACACGGACGGCGCGTAGGCCCGGTCCCTGCCATCGGCCGGGTCGGGATGCACATTGCGGAGACGGTTGATCGGCTGGCGGGCCATGGCGCGCTCCTGCGGTCGAGTCATCGTGGGAAAATGCCACACACGCCGCCGCCTGCACAGGCGCCCCTTCGACCGGAGACCCCATGGCCGCACCAACCGCGCTTCGACTCTTTGCCTGCGCCACCGCCCTCTTGCCCCTCGCCTCGCTTGCCACCGATGATTCGCTGCGTCGGTGCCGCGTGATCGCTGACGCCAATGCGCGCCTCGCCTGCTACGACGCGATCGCATTGCCGGCGCCGGGCAGCGCCCGGGCACCCGCGCCCGCCAAGGAAACCCCGGCCCAATTCGGCCTGATCGGCGCCCAGCGGCAGGTGTCGCTCGACGCGGTCGAGTCGCGAATCCCCGGCAACTTCGAGGGCTGGAGCGCCCGAAGCCGCATCACGCTGGAAAACGGCCAGGTATGGCAGATCGACGACGACAGCCGGGCGATCCTCGAGCTCAAGAACCCCAAGGCGCGCGTGCGCAAGGGCGCCCTGGGCGCGTTCTACCTTGAGGTCGAAGGCACGAATCGCTCCCCGCGCGTCAAGCGGGTGCAGTAGGCCATGCAGAAGCTCTCCCGCCTGTTCGACAACAACCGCGACTGGGCACGGCGCGTCAAGGCGGAAAGCCCCGGGTTCTTCCAGGCTCTCGCCAACCAGCAGGCCCCGGAGTTTCTCTGGATCGGATGCGCCGACAGCCGCGTGCCCGCCAACGAGATCGTCGACCTGCTGCCCGGCGAGCTGTTCGTGCACCGCAACGTCGCCAACGTGGTGGTGCATACGGACCTCAACTGCCTCTCGGTCATCCAGTTCGCGGTCGACGTGCTGAAAGTTCGGCATGTGATCGTCTGCGGCCATTACGGGTGCAGCGGCGTGCGCGCCGCGCTGGCGCGCGACCGAGTGGGGCTCGCCGAAAACTGGCTGCGACACGTGCAGGACGTGGGCAAGAAGCACCCGGACACACTGGCCGCCCTGATCGACGCGAGCGAGCGAGCGGACCGGCTTTGCGAGCTGAATGTGATCGAACAGGTCGTCAATGTCTGCGAGACCTCCGTCGTCCGCGACGCCTGGGCCCGGGGGCAGGAGCTTTGGGTGCACGGCTGGATCTACGGCATCGCCGACGGCTTGCTCCG
>JAFMJY010000099.1 GCA_017853245.1 Burkholderiales bacterium
ACCGTCACCGCCTTGATCACCGGGAAGTCGCTGCGGTTCACGGCGGCGACGATCTCGCGGCCGAGCCCGGGAATGGAAAAGAAGACCTCCAGCAGAAACGAGCCGACGAAGACGCTCGGCAGGTGGATGCCCACGTTGGTGAGGATGGGGATGAGCGCATTCCTCATCACGTGCTTCAGCATCACCGTCTTCTCGGGCACGCCCTTGGCGCGGGCCGTGCGCACGTAATCCTGGTTCACCTCTTCCAGGAAGAACGAGCGATAAAGCCGCAGCTGCGGGGCGAGGCCCACCAGCACGGCCAGCAGCACCGGCAGCGGCGCATACGTCAGGACATTCTTGAGCGTGCTCTCGCTCCAGCCCTGCACCGGAAACCACCCAAGCACGAAGCCGAAGAGCCACTGGCCGACGATGATGTACACGAGGAAGCTGATCGACATCGCCGAGATGCAGATCATCAGGATGGTTCGGTCCGTGAGGCTGCCACGCACGTAGGCGACCATGGTGGCAAAGATCACCGCCAGGACAGTCTCCAGCACCAGCACCGGAATCATGATGGTGAGGGTGGGCCCAACTCGCGTGAGCAGGATGCGCGAGACCTCCTCGTTGGTCGACCAGCTGCGGCCGAAGTCGAACGTGAACACCTGCTGCACGAACACCCAGAGCTGGTACCAGTAGGGCTGGTCCACACCCAGCTGCTTGCGGATGTTGGCGATCTGCTCGGGGTTGGAGATCTTGCCCGCCAGCACCTCGGCCGGGTCTCCCCCCACCCAATTGAACAGGAAGAAGATGAGCAGGATCACGCCGGCGAGCGTCGGGATCATCTGCCAGAGTCGTCGAATCACATAGGCGGTCACGGGTTCTCCTTGTGGGGCGGCTAGCGAGACGCCGCCCGCTGGGCGGCCACATCGACATCAAGGTACTTGAAATTGGTGTAGAGGATCGGGTGCTTCTTGTACCCCTTCACCCACGGGTACTGCAGGTGGTTGTAGATGCGGTGCACCCCCAGGCGCCACGGAGCGTATGCGAGGAACAGGCGGTTCATGTCGCGGTACAGGGCGTTGCGCTCGGGGCTGTCCGGCAGCGCGATGGAGCGGCGATAGAGCCTGTCGAAGGCCTCGAGCTGGAACGCCGCGTCGTTCGACTGGCCTGTGTTCGGCCCGTAGAGCAACTGCAGGAAGTTCTGCGCGTCCGGGTAATCGGCAATCCAGGCGGCGCCGGAGACCATGAACTTGCCGACCTTGCGGTCCTTCAGGAGGTCGGCGAACTGCACGGACACGTCGCGCATGCGGATGCCCACCTCGGCCATGGACTTCGACCACAGCTCGGCGAGCTCGCGGTTGTCCTGGCCGGAGCTGTACTTGTATTCGATCACCAGAGGCTTGCCGTCGGGCTGCTCGCGCCAGCCATCGCCATCGCGATCCACATAGCCGTAAAGGTCCAGCAGCGCCTTGGCCCTGGCCGGGTCGTAATCCTGCTCGCGAGACCGGAAGTTCGCGTCATAACCGACCACCCCGGGGGGAACGGGCGTCTGCGCCGGGATGGCCTGGCCCTTGCGGAGAATGGCGACTTCGCGATCCCGGTCGTAGGCGAGCACCATGGCGCGCCGCAAGGCCACGCGCTCGGGTGCATAGCCGCCAACGGGGTTGTCCTTTCCGTCGACCTTCTCGCGCAGGTTGAAGCTGTCGTAGGTGAGCTCCAGTTGCTCCTCGCGAAACACCGTGACGCCATTGCGCTGAAGCTCCGGCGACAGCTTGCCGTTCGGCAGCGCCAGGTGGATGTAGGAGGTGGGCATCTCGTCCAGCAGGTCGTGCTCCTTGTTGAGGAACGCGAGGAAGCGCGGCTGGGAATCCTCGATGGGGTAGATCTCCACGCGATCGAGGATCGGCAGGCGCTTTCCGCGCAGCGCCGCCACGGCCCGGCGGTCGAAATCGTCGGCAGGGTTGGCGTGCGTGACATCCAACTCGAACCCGCGATAGTTCGGGTTGCGCTCGAGCACGATCTTCGAGCGGCGCACCCACTCCTTCAGCACGTAAGGCCCCGTGCCCACCGGGTGCGCATGGCTGTCGGCGCCGTATTTTTCGATCACCTCCCGGGCCACGGGCACCACATTGGGCATGGCGAGGATGTAGAGGAAGTTGTAGTCCGGCTCGGTGAGCTTGATGCTCAGGGTGTAGCGGTCCCGCACTTCCAGGCCCGGGATCTTCCCCTCGTAGTCGAAGCGGCCCGTCTTCTTCGCCTTCTCGGCGGCCTCGTCCAGGCCGAGGATCTTGTGCTCGAAGAGCCACTCGTAGGGGCTGCGCACTGCCGGGTCGCGGAATCGCTTGATCGCGTAAGCCATGTCCTGAGCCACGAGCTCGCGCTTCTTGCCGTTGAACGCGGGGTCATCGACATAGAAGATGCCCGGCCGGACGCGGAAGGTGAAGCGCGTGCCGCCCTCCTCCGCCTGCGGGATGGCCTCCGCCACCAGCGGCACGAGGCGCACGGGCCGTGCCAAGTAGTCGTAGGTGAGCAACGGCTCGTAGAGGTTCTCGCAGACGCCAACCGAGTAGCGATCGTCAATGCGCATCGGGTCGAAGCCCGTCTCCACGGCGCGAAACGCCATGCGCACGACTTTCTTCTCGGCCGCCGCGCTCGCCTCGCGCGCAACCGGCCCGGCAAGCGCCATCGCCGCAGCAAGAAGAGCGGCATAAAACGGAGCGGCGAGTCGGGGCATGGCGTAGGGGGCGGTGGGCGGAACGCCCCGTCGGGCTCAGCGGCTCGCGGAAACGAGCTTCGGAAGATCCACGTCGAGGTACTGCCAGAACTGGCGCATCACCGGGTGGCGCTGGTAGCCGATGAGCCAAGGCTGCGACATGTCCGTGAGGATGCGGTGCACGCCCAGGCGCCAAGGGGCGTAGACGAGGAAGAGCCGGTTCATCTCGCGGTAAATCGCGTCACGCTCAGGCCCATGCGGCAGGCGCTTGGCCTCCAGGTAGAGCTTGTCGAATTCCGGCACGCTGAAGCGGGAGTGGTTCGACTGCCCGCCGTTGGGCCCGTAGAGCATCACGAAGAAGGCATCCGCATCCGGCACGGCGGCGCTCCAGCCCAGGCCCCACATCTGCAGCTTGCCCGCCTTGGATTCCTTCAGCAGGTCCGGCCACTTGGCCTTCTTGAACGTCATCCGGATGCCGATCAAGTCCATGTTCTTCTTCCAGTTCTCGTCGAGCGGCTTCTGCTCGGCGCTGGGCGTGGAGGCGTACTCGATGGAGAAGGGCTTGCACGGCTCCGAGGCGCTCTTGCGCGGCAGGTCCCGGTAGCCGTCGCCGTCGCAATCCAGGTAGCCGTAGAGGTCGAGCAGCGCCTTGGCCTTGGCCGGGTTGTACTCCGTGGCTGTCGAGCGGAAGTTGGGATCGTAGCCCAGCGCGCCCGGGCCGATGGGGCTGTGCGCGGGAATCGCCTGGTTCTTGCGCGGGATGCGAATCTCGGTGCCCACGTCCTGGCCCATCACGATCGCACGGCGCAGGGCGATCTTCTCGGGCTCGTAGCCGCCGACGACCGGGTCCTTCATGCCGAAGTACGAATACGTGAGCTCCATGCCGGGCGTACGGGTCATCTGGATGCCGCGGCGCCGCAAGTTTGCCGAGAGCTCGTTGTTGGGCATGGCGACGTTGGCGAACTCGTTGGGCACGCGCTCGATCATGTCGTGCTCGGCATTGAGGAACGCGAGCCAGCGCGGCTGCGCCTCCTCGACCACGTAGACCTCGACGCGGCCGATCATCGGGAGCTTCCTGCCCTTGAGCCGCGCTGCGACCTCTGCCGCCACCGCATCACCCTCGGGCGCCGTCTCGTTGTAGGTGTCCTCGCGGTAGGTGGGGTTCGCCTCGAACACCATCTTCGAGGAGCGCTTCCAGTAGGTGAGCCGATAGGGGCCTGTTCCCACCGGATGCTCGCCAACTCGCGTGCCGTACGCCTCGTCGACCTCGCGGGCCACCGCACACGTGAGGTTGCAGTACGCAAGGTAATAGAGAAAGTTGAAGTTGGGCTGCTTGAGGCGGATCTGGAAGGTGTAGCGGTCGAGCGCGCGCAGCCCCTCGGCTACGGCGTCGTAGTCCATCCGGTTTTCCTTGCGCGCCTTCGCAAGGATCTCGTCCATCCCGACGATCTGCCCCTCGAACTGGTACAGGTTCGGCGACTTCTTCCTCGGGTCGAAGAGCCGCTTGATCGAATAGACGTAGTCCTCTGCCGTGAGCTCGCGCTTCTTGCCCTTGAAGGCCGGGTCGTCAGCGAAGAAGATGCCGGGCTTCACGCGCATCGTGTAGAGCGTGCCCCCTGCCGAGATTTCCGGCATGGCCACGAGCGTGTTCGGGACGAGCTTGATGGGCCGCGCGAGGTAGTCGTAGGTAAGGGGCGCGTCGAAGATGTGCGCGATGATGTTGGACGAATAGAGGTCCGAGATCTCGGCCGGGTCGAAGCTCGACTCCGAAATCGGGAACGCATAGCGCAGAACCTTGGAGGGGTCCGCGGCCGCGGCAACGGCGGGCAGGGACGCCAGGCAGGCGCACAGGACGCAGCGGGCTAGGGCGCGGGCGGCGCTCATGGTCGGCAACTCTCCTCTCGGGGTGGGCGCCTCGGCTGGACTTCGCCCCGGCCGGCGCCGACAATTGGCGGCAATTCTACTGGGAAAGGACGCGTCAAATGGGCTTCCTCGCCGGCCGCCGGATCCTCATCACCGGGCTGTTGTCCAACCGCTCCATCGCCTATGGCGTGGCCAAGGCCGTGGTGCGCGAAGGGGGGGAAGTGGCCTTCACCTACCAGGGCGACGCCATCCGGGAGCGGGTGGAAGCCCTGGCCCAGGAGTTCAACGCGGGCCCCATCTACCCGTGTGACGTGGCAGACGACGCCCAGATCGATGCCGTGTTCGAGGCGCTCAAGGCCCGGTGGGGCGGGCTGGACGGCCTGCTGCACGCCATCGCCTTCGCGCCCCGCGAGGCCCTGAAGGGGGAGTTCCACGAGTGCACGTCGCGCGAGGCCTTCCGCGTCGCCCACGACATCTCGAGCTACAGCCTGGCAGCGCTGGCTCGCGGGGCGGCTCCGCTCATGACCGGGCGCAACGGCGCCATCGTCACGCTCTCCTATTTGGGCGCCGTACGCTCGGTGCACAACTACAACGTGATGGGACTTGCCAAGGCAAGCCTCGAGGCCTGCGTGCGGTACCTCGCCTCGAGCCTCGGGCCGCAGGGCACGCGCGTGAACGCCATTTCTGCCGGGCCGATCAAGACGCTTGCCGCCGCCGGGATCGGCGATTTCGGCAAGATTCTGCGGTATGTGGAGCGCAATGCGCCGCTCCGACGCAACGTCACGGCCGACGAAGTGGGAAATACCGCAGCCTTTCTGCTGTCGAGCCTCGCCAGCGGCATCACTGGCGAAGTGACCTACGTCGACGCAGGTTTCAGCACCACCACCCCGGGGCTGGATGAGGGCTAGCGGGCGGCACGCCGCCCGCTGCGGTTACTTGCCCTTGGCGGGCTCGCCCTTCGCCTCGCTGGCTTTCTCCACCAGGTCCTTGCGAACGGACACGCCAAATCGGCTGCGGAGGTTCGCCAACGTCGATTCCAGTTCCGCCATCGCCATCGTTTGGCGAAGCTGATCGCCGAGAGACTTGCGGCGCGCGTCGTCGATGGAATCGACATCGATGACCTTGCTCACCTTGACGAGGGAGTAGCCCACGGGGGTCTGGACACCCACGAAGGCGGGAAGCTTCTTGGCATCCGCACGGAACGCCTTGTCGAGAACGGGCGCCTGCAACCCGCCCGGCTTCTGGCGGTTCACGGCCAGAGGCGCAGGCCACGTGAGCGCGACTGCCTTCCCCTCGACGGCGGCCTTGAGCTTCGCCTCGCCATCGGCCACCGCCAGCTTGATCGCGGCCTCCCGGCGCAGCTTGAAATCGATTCCCGCCTTCACCGCATCCAGCGGCCGAAGCTCGGCGGGCTTGTGCTCGATCACCCGGGCCGCCATGAGCACGCCAGGCCGCACCTCGACAGCCGAGGTGTTTCGGCGCGCCTTGATCGCGTCGTCGGAGAAGATTTCAGCGAGCAGCTTCGGGTTCGAAAACAGCGGCCCCGGCGCAGCCTTCGAAAACCAGGGCGACTGGGCAACCGCAATCCCCAGGCGCTCTGCCGTGGGCGCCAGCGCCGTGGACTGCTCGTAAACGCCGTTCACGAGCGAGTCGGCTGCGTCGGCAAAGCGCCGCGACGCCTCTGCACGGCGAAGCTCCAGTTCGATCTCCGGCGCTGCCTCGGCCAGGGCCTTGCCCTTCTCCGCCTTGATGTCCGTCACTCGGATGATGTGCAGGCCGAACTCCGAGCGCACGGGGCCCACGATGTCGTCTTTCTTGGCCGCGAACGCTGCGTCCTCGAAAGCTCGCACCATGGCGCCGCGGCGAAAGTACCCGAGGTCTCCGCCCTGCGACGCGGAGCCGGGGTCCTGTGACTCCTTCTTCGCCACGTCGGCAAAGCTCGTCGGCCTCGCGCGCACAGCCTTGATCAGGGCGTCGGCCTTTTCCTCCGCCGCCTTCTTGTCCGCCTCCGGCGCATCGGGCTTGAGGGTCAGCAGGATGTGGCTCGCCTTGCGCTCTTCCGGCTGAACGAATCGCGCCCTGTTCGACTCGTAGTAAGCCCGCACGTCCTCCGGCTTCACCGGCATCTTCGCGGCCATCGCATCGACCGATAGCGAGACGTACTCCACACGGACCTGCTCCGGGTTGGTGAACTCCGCCGGGTTCGCCTTGTAATACGCCTCGACGTCAGGGTCTGCCACCTTGACGGTAGCAAGGAACGCTTCTGGCCCGATGGTGATGACGCTCACCTCGCGGCTTTGCTCCGACAGGCGAATGAACGCGTCGAGGGTTGCGCGCGGCACGATGGCCGTGGCGGCGATGGCGTCCCGATAGAGGTTGAGCTCCATTTCGTCCCGAAGCTTTTCGTCCAAGCCCTTGGGCGTCCAGCCCTGTGCCCGCGCAATGGCGTCGTACCTTGCCTTGGAGAACTTGCCATCCTCCTGAAACGCCGGCTCGGACATGATGCGCTCGGCGAGTTGCCGGTCTCCCACCCGGATGCCGGACCTCTCCGCCGCCAGGGTAACGAGTTTCTCGCTGATCACCCGGTCCAGGACGCCTTGCCGCACTTCCGGGCGCTCCATCAGGGAGGCGTCGAAGCTGGGCCCGAACTGTGCCCGGTAGTTTTCAGCCTGGGCCCTGATCGCGTCGTCGAACTCGCGCTGGTTGACGCGCAACGAGCCGACGCTGGCCACGTTGTCCCCACCCACAGGCCCCCGGAGGTAGGACTCCAGCCCGAAGAAGCCGAAGGGAATGATCAGGAAGACGGCGAAGAGGATCTTGGAGATCCGGTACTTCGCGATTTGGCGGATGAGCTCGAGCATGGCGTTCCAATGAAAAGGGCGAACCCGCCTGGGTTCGCCCTGTTGGATTGGCGGAGTGGACGGGACTCGAACCCGCGACCCCCGGCGTGACAGGCCGGTATTCTAACCAACTGAACTACCACTCCATTACCGTTCCGGGCTGGTGGGTGCTGACGGGTTCGAACCGCCGACATTCGCCTTGTAAGGGCGACGCTCTACCAACTGAGCTAAGCACCCGGAAAACGGACGCGAGAGTATAGCCGAACGAGGGGCTGCCGGGAACCGTCCCCCTCGCTCAATGCTTGACGACCGGCGCAGTGGCTGCCGGGTTGGCCGCCGGCGGCGGCGTGGCGGGCGCGTCGTCCGACGGCGCCACGGGCTTGGCTTCCAGCGCCCGCTCGAGCACTTCGTCGATCCAGCGTACCGGGATGATCTCCACCTGCCCCTTCACCTCCTCGGGCAGCTCTTCAGCCAGGTCCTTCACGTTCTCGTGCGGAATCAGCACGGTCTTGATGCCGCCGCGATGCGCCGCAAGCAGCTTTTCCTTCAGGCCGCCAATGGGAAGCACTTCGCCACGCAGCGTGATCTCGCCCGTCATCGCCACGTCGCAGCGAACTGGGATACCCGTGAGCACCGAGACGAGCGCAGTGGTGATGGCAATGCCCGCGCTCGGGCCATCCTTGGGGGTGGCGCCTTCCGGCAGGTGAATGTGAAGGTCCAGGTTTTGGTAGAAATCCTCCGCAATGCCCAGCCGCTTGGCGCGCGAGCGCACGACGCTGATGGCCGCCTTGATGGATTCCTGCATCACCTCGCCCAGCTTCCCTGTGGTGACGGTGTTGCCCTTGCCCGGCACCTTCGCCGCCTCCACGGTGAGCAGCTCGCCGCCCACCTCAGTCCACGCGAGGCCCGTGACCTGTCCGACCTGGTTTTCCTTCTCGGCGATGCCATAGGTGTACTTGCGCACCCCCAGATACTTGTCGAGGTTCTTCGCATTCACCGTGACTGGCGCGCCGCCTTTCTTCTTGAGGAGGATCGCCTTCACGACCTTGCGGGCGATCTTGGCGAGCTCCCGGTCGAAGCTGCGAACACCTGCCTCGCGCGTGTAGTAGCGCGCGATGTCGCGCAGGGCGGAATCCGTGACCAGCAACTCATCCGGCTTGAGGCCGTTCGACTTGAGTTGCTTCGGCAGCAGGTATTCCTTGGCGATATGAACCTTCTCGTTCTCCGTATAGCCCGAAAGCCGGATCACCTCCATCCGGTCGAGGAGCGGAGCCGGAATGTTCAGCGTATTGGCCGTGGCCACGAACATCACGTCCGATAGGTCGTACTCGACCTCGACGTAGTGGTCGACGAAGGTGTGGTTCTGCTCCGGGTCGAGAACCTCGAGCAGCGCCGAGGAGGGGTCGCCTCGGAAGTCCATCCCCATCTTGTCAACTTCATCGAGCAGGAACAGCGGGTTTCGAACCCCGACCTTGCTCATGTTCTGCAGGATCTTGCCGGGCATCGAGCCGATGTAGGTGCGGCGATGGCCGCGCACCTCGGCCTCGTCTCGCACCCCCCCGAGGGACATGCGAACGAACTTGCGATTGGTCGACTTGGCAATCGACTGTCCAAGCGAGGTCTTGCCCACGCCGGGCGGGCCGACGAGGCAAAGTATGGGAGCCTTCAGCTTGTCCACGCGCTGCTGGACCGCGAGGTACTCGAGGATGCGCTCCTTCACTTTCTCGAGGCCGTAGTGGTCCGCATCGAGAATCTTCTCGGAGTTCTTGAGGTCGGTGGAGACCTTGGTCTTCTTCTTCCAGGGCAGGCCCACGAGGGTATCGATGTAGTTCCTCACCACCGTTGCCTCGGCAGACATGGGCGACATGAGCTTCAGCTTTTTCAGCTCCGCCTCCGCCTTTGCGCGCGCGTCCTTCGGCATGTGGGCCGCCTTGACCTTCTTCTCCAGCTCATCCAGGTCGGCGCCCTCCTCAGAGTCACCCAGCTCCTTCTGGATAGCCTTGACTTGCTCGTTGAGGTAGTACTCGCGCTGGCTCTTCTCCATCTGGCGCTTGACCCGGCCGCGGATACGCTTTTCCACCTGCATGATGTCGATTTCAGTCTCCAGCAACTGGAGCAGAAGCTCCAGGCGCTTGGCCACGTCAGGCATCTCGAGAACCTGCTGCTTTTGCTCGAGCTTCAGGGGGAGGTGCGCGGCGA
>JAFMJY010000014.1 GCA_017853245.1 Burkholderiales bacterium
TGAATCTTCAGACGAGCTTCGTTGCCGCCGCCCCGCGCGCGCGGCGTTCCTGAATCCACACAAAAGGAGAGAGTGCGCCGTGTCCGCCACGCTTCACGACAGTGCCATCGTCATCGACGGCCTCATCATTGCCAAGTTCGACCGCTCGGTCTTCGAGGACATGCGCCGCGGCGGCCTCACCGCCGCCAACTGCACCTGCTCCATCTGGGAGAACTTCCGCGACAGCATGGACAACATCGCGCGGTGGCAGGGGCATTTCCGCGACAACGCGGACCTCATCCTGCAGGTGCGCACCACCGAAGACATCCACCGCGCCAAGCGCGAGGGCAGGACCGGCATCATCCTCGGCTGGCAGAACCTCTCGGGCATCGAGGACCGACTCGATTACCTGGGGCTCTTCAAGGCGCTGGGTGTTGGCGTGATGCAGATCGCCTACAACACGCAGAATTGGGTGGGTACCGGCTGCTACGAGAAACACGATGGCGGCCTGTCGGAGTTTGGCCACGAAGTCATCGCCGAAATGAACCGGCTGGGCATCCTCTGCGACCTGTCGCACGTAGGCGCAAGAACCAGCGAGGACGTGATCCTCGCGTCGACAAAACCGGTGGCTTACACGCACTGCCTGCCGGCGGGGCTCAAGGCCCACCCGCGCAACAAGAGCGATGCGCAGCTCAAGTTCATCGCCGATCGCGGCGGCTTCGTGGGCGTGACCATGTTTCCGCCTTTCCTGAAGCGCGGCATCGATTCCACCATCGAGGATTACCTCGAGGCGATCGAGTACGTGATCAATATCGCAGGCGAGGAGCAGGTGGGCATCGGCACCGACTTCACGCAGGGTTGGGGCCCGGACTTCTTCGATTGGATCACCCGCGACAAGGGCCGCGCCCGGAAACTCACCGAGTTCGGCACGATCCTCAATCCCGAGGGCATCAGAACGATCGGCGAGTTCCCGAACCTCACGGCGGCGATGCAGCAGCGCGGGTGGAAGGAGGCGCGCATCCGGCGCGTGATGGGCGAGAACTGGCTGCGTTTGCTGAAGACGGTTTGGGGAGCCTGAGGGGCACTTGCCGGGGCCTGGAGAGCAGTTATCATCAGAACGGAAAGAAGGTCGAAGCCCGGATGGCGCACCTGCCTGAGCGGCCTTCACCGTCAGCGACAACAAACCGGAGGAATTCAGATGACCCGCCTGCTTCGCGCCACCGGCGCAGCCCTGCTTGTTGCATGCGCCACCGTGGCCTCGGCCCAATCGAAGTTCCCCGAACGCCCGATCTCGATGGTTGTGCCCTTCGGCCCCGGGGGCACCACCGACATCATGGCGCGCATTCTCGCTGATGAGTTCGCCAAGCAACTCGGCGGCAGCGTCGTCGTGGTCAACACGGCTGGCGCCGGAGGCGCCATTGGCATGGCGAACGTCGCTCGAGCGGCCCCGGACGGCTACACCATTTCCATGACGACGGTTGGCCCGCTCACCATCCAGCCCGCCCGACGCAGCAACACCGGCTACGACCCGTCGCAATTCGACTACCTCTGCGGCACATACGACGTCCCGCTGCTCACCATGGTGGCGGCGACCTCCCCACACAAGACGTATGCGGAGCTGGTTGCGTGGGCGAAGGCAAACCCCGGGAAGATGAATTACGGCTCGTCAGGCGTCGGCACGGCGCTGCACATTGCGGGCATCCAGCAATGGAAGCACCACGGCGTGGAGGCCCTGCACGTTCCGTACAAGAGCACGGGGGAGATGGTGGGCCCGCTCAAGGGCGGTGAGATCGTGATGTTCAACGAAACGCCGCCAGTGGCCACCCAGCACCAATTGCGTGCGCTCATCGCCTTCGCCGACCAGCGCGTGGCGGGCTTCGAAGCTGTCCCCACAGCCAAGGAGCTTGGCATCCCGGTGCGAGGGTCCGTGTGGGGCGGGCTCGTGGCGCCGAAGGGACTGCCGGCAGACGTGCGCAGCAAGCTCGAGGCGGCCTGCAAGGCCGCCACCGCAACGACGACCTACGCCGATCGCGCCAACAAGGCCAACAGCCCGCTGGTCTGGCGCACCGGCGAGGAGTTCCGCCGCTTCGCTTCGGACGAGTTTGATCGCTACCGGAAGGTGGTCGCCGAAAATGGGCTGCAGGAGAAGTAGCCAGCCCGCCTACTGGCGAACGCCGCCGAACCGGCCCGACTCGCGGCAGCCGTTGCCGTAGTCGCCGGAATAACGCAGCGTCAAACCAGAGCCGTTGGCCTCGATCTCCTCGAGGCTGACGGTGCCACGAACGCTACCGGTGCAGGTTGCCGTGCCGGCGAGGCTGCCCATGCGGCCACTCTGGGTGTAGGAACCCGCGAAGGTGCATACGCCGCCCGAGAACTGGAACTCGAAGCTCGCGTTTGTGCCTGAGCGCGTGATGTTCATGGTCCCGTCCGCGGCAAACGCGCCACCGGTGCCACCGCAGCCAGACGCCTGGCCGACCAGGGCGCCGAAGAAGTTGCCGACGACTGAGGGGTTGTCTCGCCATGTCTGTCGAGTGATCTGCTTGCTCACAGCCACGCCGTTGACCGTGTAGTCCAGTGTGGCGTTGCTGATGGCCGTCACCGTCAGGGTTGCGGACCCGGAGTCGGTCGTTGCCACGCTCGGAGAATTGAATGCGCCGCCGAACCAGGGGCCGGACGTCCGGTAGAGCCTGCCGTCGAAGACCAGCGCCCCCGCAGGCGTCGCGCTTTTGTAATAGAGGATCGCCACGAACCACGTGGGCGCGCGGGCTGGGTCGTAGACGTAGAAGGTCAGGTAAAGAACCTCCGCCTGCTGGGCGATGTTGACGCCCCATCCCGACTCGTTGGGATTCCACCAGAGGTCGCTCAGGTCGGTGGCGCGGGCAGGCGTGACGAGAAGCGTCGTGGCGGCCAGCACTGCGCCAGCGAAGTAAAGGAATCGGCGAAGCATCAAGTGGGCGGAGGACATGTCAGGCTCGGGGGAAGAGTCACGACATGCTACCGCGCGAAACACTCAGCGCGCCGCGGGCCAGGGCTTCAGCGTGGCGACCGCGATAACGACGCCGAACACCGCTGCCGGCGCGAACGCCGCCCAGGGCCTGCCCGTGAGATCCCACAGTAGCCCTCCCACGATTGGCGTGACAAGGGCGCAGAGGTACCCGATCGCAAACATCGCCGCCGACGTCCGGTGCACCTCGTCCGCAGGCACGAGAAGCGGCGGCAGGGCCAGCGTCACGATCAACAGAAACGCGGTGCAAAACCCGATCACGCCGGACCAGAAGACGATTCCGCTCTGCGGCAACCCGTGCAGGGCCAGAATGGCCACGCTGCCGGCCAGCCCGAGCAGGAAGAGGGGAAGGCGCTGGTGCATGAGCGAGCGGCTGAACGCGAGCAGGATGAAAGAAGCGGGCAGCTGGGCCCAGTTGATGGCGGCGAGCGCGTCGTTGACGAGGTCCTGTCGGCCGATGCCGTGGAGCCAATCCGGAAGAAAGGCGTTGGCCGTGAAGTAGAGGCTGGACGACCCGCCGGAGAGCACGCCCAGCCGCCACGTCAGCGGCGATCGCCAATCGGGCCAGGCGAGTTGACGCGCGGCGCCGACGGGCGCGGGATGCCGAAGCGCGTCGCGCCACGCGACAAGGGCCACCAGCAGCACTGGCACCGACCAGAAGACCAGGCTCAGGCGCCAACTGCCGCCAACGGCGGGCAACACAAAGGGGATGGTGAGGGAGGATGACAGGGCCTCGCTCACCAGCAGCCCGTTGGAGAAGGCGGCCGAGCCCAGTGCCACGCGGTGAGGTAGCGTGCTGCGAACGATCGCCGGCAGCGCCGGCTGCATGACCGCGATGCCCACGCCCATGAAAAAAGTGGCGGCGAACAGCGTGCTCGTGTCGAAGGACGCGCCACGCAGGGCCGAGGCGACCGCAGTGAGCAGCAGGCCTGCGGCGAGAACGCCAGGCGCGCCGAACCGCGCAATCAGCAGCGAACCGGGAATCGCTGCGAACGAGAACAGCAGCACCGGCAGGCTCACCAGCGCCCCCACCTCGGCCTGGGTCAGGCTGAGGCTCCCATGAATCAACGGGATCACCGGGGGCACCGCAAGTACCGTGAGCCGCAGGCACGCGCCGAAGAGCCAGAGCAAGGCCAACTGCTTCCACATGCCGTGATTATCTCGGAGGTGCCGGGTGGCGCCGTCAACCAGATGGGTGGGCTGCGCGTTAAGGGAGGAATCCGTACACTCTTATGCACCGCACGCTTCGGTCCTAACAACCAGAAAAGAGGTCGCTGTGCGCAAGACTCGCCCCCTCCCCGTCTGGCTATCCGCGCTGGCCCTCGTGGGGACGCCTCTGGCCATCCAGGCGGCCGCCCCGGTGCCGGTGGTTGAATACATCCACGGCGCCAGCGGCAACTTCCTGATTACTCCGGACGCGGGCGAACGCGTGCGCGTCGAAACCGGAGCCACACCGGAGGTGACGCGCACGGGCGGCCAGTTTTCCGTGTGGGCCAACGAGTCGGACGATGCGCGCGCCCGCCCCGTCTGCCGGTTCGTCTCGCCTGCCGGCCCGAAGGGCAGCTCAGCCCAATTGCTATCCATCGACCCCAGCGAATGCGACACGACCCGCGCGTCTGGCCGCTGGCTGGATGCCGGCATCGCCTTCTACGCCGCCGCGGCCGGAACCTATGGCTGCGCGGAGGGCACCACGGCCATCTGGCGCGTGCCACAGTCCGTGGATGCGGCCGGCCTAACCCGCTATCGCTACACGCCGGAATCCACCCTGGCGTCGCGCACCGGCAAGCGGTTGCCCGCGCCTGCGTTCTGTGCCCCGCTCTCCGACGAGGACCGGGAGCAAGACGCCCGCCGCCTGCTGCTGCAGGCGAGCTTCGGGCCCACGCCCGCCGACGTGGCGGAAGTCGTTCGCCTGGGCCCCGCGGAATGGCTCGACCGCCAACTCCGCCTGCCGGTAACGGCGTACACAGCCTTTCCCGCCGTAGCCGCCACGCGCCCCAGCACGTGCATCGACGACCGCACGCTGCCGCTGCGACCGGATAGCTTCTGCGCCCGGGACAACTACACGCTCTTCCCTCTGCAAGCGGAGTTCTTCCGGCACGCGCTCTCGCAGCCAGATCAATTGCGCGGCCGCATGGCGTGGGCGCTTTCCCAGATCTTCGTGGTTTCCGGGCTGGACAATGGCCGCAACTACGCGGTGCGCCACTACCAGCAGATGCTGCGCGACCACGCGTTCGGGAACTACCTTGACCTCCTGCGCGAAGTGACGCTGTCTCCCGTCATGGGCGACTACCTGGACATGGTCAACAACGCCAAGGAAACCGCCAACACCACGCCGAACGAGAATTACGCGCGGGAGATCCTGCAGCTCTTCAGCATCGGCCTCTACTACCTCAACCAGGACGGCACGCCCATACGGGATGCGCAAGGCAAGCTCGTCCCCACCTACGACCTCGATGAAATCGAGGGCTTCGCCCGGGTGTTCACGGGCTGGACCTACCCCACCGCGCCCGGCGCGGCGGATCGCAACATCAACCCGCGCCACTACGTCGGCAGCATGCGCGCCGTGGATGCCAATCACGAGTTCGGCGAAAAACGCCTTCTGGATGGCATCGTCGCCCGGGGCGGCATGACCATGGCGCAGGACCTCGACTTCGCGCTACGCAATATTTTTCTGCACGAAAACGTGGCCCCCTTCATCAGCCAGCAACTCATCCAGCGGCTCGTGACGAGCAACCCCTCGCCCGGCTATGTCGAGCGCATTTCCGCAGTGTTCGACAACAATGGCATCGGGCGGCGTGGAGACCTGGCTGCCGTCGTGCGTGCCATCCTGCTCGACCCGGAGGCGCGGGGCGCGCGCAAGATCGACCCCGCCTACGGCAAGCTCACCGAGCCGGCCGTTTGGATGACGCGAATCCTGCGCGCCTTCGGCGGGCGCTCTGATGGTGTCGCCCTCCGGGCACAGTCGGCCACCCTGGCGCAGCCCGTCTTCTATTCGCCGAGCGTCTTCAATTACTTCTCGCCCCAGCAGGCGATCGCCGGCACGTCGCTCCTGGGCCCCGAGTTCGGCATTCTCGGCACCAGCACGGCGATCGCCCGGGCCAACACCGCCAACACGCTCGTCTACTCGACGCTCATTCCCCCGGACACCACGGTGTACGGGGCCACCGGCACGGCGCTCGACTTTACCGGCTGGCTCCCGGCCGCTGCCTCAAGCGAAGTCCTGGTGGACAAAATCGATCGGGAGCTCATGAACCGACGCCTGACCCTGCGTACAAAATCGGTCATGCGAACCGCGATCGATGCTGTGCCTGCGACAGACCCGCTGAATCGCGTCCGGGCTGCCGCATGGCTCGCCGTCACTTCTCCGCAGTTCTCGGTGGAGCGCTGACCATGAACGACTACCGCCGACAATTTGTCCGCCGGGCAACCGCCCTTTCCATGGGAGGGCTCGCCGCGCGCCTCGCGCCTGCGGGGCTGTCCGCGCTCGCCGCTCCCGCGCTCGCCCAATCAGCCCCCACGGACTACCGCGCCCTTGTCTGCGTGTTTCTGTACGGCGGCGTGGACGGCAACAACCTCCTCGTCCCAGCTGATTCGGCAGGCTACGCGCGCTACGCCGCTGCTCGGCCAACCTCCTCCGGCATCAACCTCGCGCAATCGAGCTTGTTGCCGATCCAGCCTGCAGGAGGCTCGGCCCTCTACGGGATGCACCCCGCCCTCGACGACATTCACCCCCTTTTCGCGCAGGGAAAGCTGGCATGGCTCGCCAACGTGGGCCCCCTCGTGGAGCCCACCACGCGCCTGAATTACCTCAAGGCGCGCCCCGACAACCTCTACTCGCATTCCGACCAGCAAGCCCAGTGGCAATCGGCGGTCGCGGATGGGCCGAGCAACAGCGGATGGGGCGGCCGCCTCGCGGACCGTGTCACGCAGTCGGTGGCCGCTGGCCAGCCGTTCCCAGTTGTCACCTCGGCTTCGGGCAACAACCTCTTCATCACGGGTAACGCGTCGTCTCCCCTCACCGTGCCAGCCACCGGCGGGCTGTCGCTCGTTGGCCTCACGGGGTCAGGCGCCGCTGCACGCCTGTCGGCCATGCAGGCCTTGATTGCGGAGGGCCAGGAAAACATTCTCGTGCAGGCAGCGGGAAGCACAACCGCCAAGGCGATCGCGCTCTCGGCCCAGGTCAACCCCATCCTCACCAGCAGCGCCTCGCGCATGCAGCCCTTCTTCCAGGGCCAAACGAGCGGCATCGCCCAGCAGCTGCTGCAGGTGGCGAAGCTTATCGAGGCGCGCGGCGTCCTGGGCGCCCGCCGCCAGGTGTTTTTCGTGTCGCTGGGCAGCTTCGACACGCATTCGAACGAGCTCGCCGCGATGGAAAACCTGCTCGGGCAGCTCTCGCCCGCGCTCAAGTCGTTCTACGATGCCACGCAGCTGCTCGGCGTTGCCGACCAGGTCACCACATTTTCGCTGTCGGATTTCGGGCGCACATTTCGGCCCGCCTCCGGCGCGGGCAGCGACCACGCCTGGGGCAACCACCACTTCATCATGGGCGGGGCGGTGAAGGGCGGGCGGCTGTACGGAACCTATCCGGTGCTTCAGTTCGGCGGGCCGGATGACGCCGACACCGAAGGGCGTTGGATCCCGACTACCGCAGTGGATCAATACGGCGCAACGCTTGCCCGGTGGTTCGGCGCAACGACGGCAGACGTTGGGGCGATCTTCCCGAATCTCGGGAAGTTTGGCGCTGCCGACTTGGGGTTCCTCGCCTGAGTTGCCTCAGGGCTTGAGTGGCCCTGGGGGCGCAACCATCGCCCCCTCCACGCCGTGCCGTTTCAGCGCCTCGGCGACAAAGCCTGACGACTTCATCTCCTCGACGAACGCGGTGAGGTAAGCGGCGCCGGCAGGCTTTCCCGGAGCCATGCCCATTGCCTGGTTGATCACCATGAAGCGGCCAGGAAGCAGGCGCAGGCCCGAGTGGCGCTTCATGTCCAGCTCGAGCTGCTGCTTCACGTTGGCAGCGACGTCCAACCGATTGGCGAGAAAGAAATCCACTACCGCGGGCGTCGTGGGCGCTCGCTCGAGCGTGGCTTTCTTGAGCTCGCGCGAGAGATAGAGGTCATACGCGCTCTTCGCGCCAACGGCGATGCGCACACCCTCACTGTCGACCTGATCGTTGGATGCGATCGGCGAGTCGGCGCGAACCAGGTAAGCCCCTTCGATCTGGACGTACGGCGCGGTGTAGGCCGTGGTCTTGGCGCGCGCGGGGTCGATGGCGAAAAAGCCCACATCGACCTTCCCCGAGGCGAGCACCTCGACCGATTGCCCCGCCGAGGTCACGGTCGTGAGCTCCACCGGCACACCGAGGCGCCTGCCCAACTCGCGCGCGAGGTCGACCGAAACGCCACCCGGCTCACCCGTGGCGGCATCCTTCTTGGCGAGAACGGCGTTGCCGAGGTTGATCACCGCGCGGAGCTTTCCGGTTGGCGCGAGTTCGGAAACGGCAGCAGTGGGCGCAGAGGGTGTCATGGCGCAGGCGGCAATCGAGAGGCAGGCGAATAAACCGGTAACGAGTCGGCGCATTGAAGCGGGCTCCTTGGCGCCCATTATGGCCCCGCGGCCGCTACTGCACGGCGCCGAGCTATGATTGCCCCCCTTAACTTCGCGGGTCGGCCCTTCGCCGCCAGAGTGGCGTCTTCCACCCCACCGACCGGCCGAGCCAACGGTGACTGCGAACAGTAACGCAAGCGCGCTGCCTGATAGAGCACCCGGCGACCGCCTGCCCGGTCTAGATGGGCTTCGGGCAATTGCCGTTACCGGCGTGCTGCTCTATCACGCCGAGCTTCCAGGCTGGTTTGAGGGCGGCTTTCTCGGCGTGGATATCTTCTTTGCGATATCCGGCTTCCTCATCACTTTCCTGCTTGCCCGAGAGTTCAGTCAAACCGGGAATATCGCGATAGGGGCCTTTTACCTCCGGCGCGCGAGGCGGCTTTTCCCCGCGGCACTCCTGGTGATCGCGTGCTCCGGTACGGCCGCGGTGTTTTTCGCACCCGATGCCCTTGGCCGTTTCCAGGCGGACCTGCTCGCTTCCCTCCTCTATGTGAGCAATTGGTGGCAGATAGCGACTGACCAGTCCTACTTCGAGATCCATGGTCGGCCTCCGCTCCTTCAGCACCTATGGTCGCTCGCGATCGAAGAGCAGTTCTACCTCGCATGGCCGGCATTGGCGTTACTGGCCCTGAGGTGGCTCGGATACCGAGCCCTGTCGGCATCCGCCCTGGCCCTGTCCCTCGGAGCTACCGGCTGGATGGCCTGGCTATCGATACGGCATGGCTTCCCGGCAGACGCAGACCCCAGCCGCGCCTATCTGGGAACCGACACCCACAGCATGGGGCTGCTGCTCGGCGCCGCGTTCGGTGCTTGGTGGGCTTCACGGCCAAGCGCCTCATGGCCACTCAATATCCAGCCGACGACACTGGACCTTGTCGGCGGGGGAGGTGTCGCGTGCCTCGTTGCCTCGATGCTGCTTGTCAATGAGTCACAAGGCCTCCTTTACCGCGGCGGCTTCCTGGCCGTTGCCCTCGTCACCGTCATCACAATTGCCTGTGCGATCGACCCGAGAACGTTCCTCTCGCGCTTTCTGTCGTCGAGCGCATTGCGCTGGCTCGGGGAGCGGTCTTATGGGCTCTACCTCTGGCATTGGCCCGTCTTCGTGCTGCTTCGGCCTGGCGCTGAACTCTCTTCCGATCCTGGGCTCGCCTTCGTCGCTCGCCTCCTGGTCACTGGCGCGCTCGCTGAGCTCTCCTGGCGGTGCGTCGAGATGCCGATGCGTCGTGCCGCATACCACCAGTGGGCGGGAGTGGCGAAAGTCGGCTTGGCCGGCGCCGCCGGCACGCTGGCCCTGGTTATCGGATCGCTGCTCATTCGTCCCAACGCTCCGACCATGATCGCGTCGGATGTGGCTGCGGCAGTGCTGGCCCCCCCTGCCCTGCCAGGGGCCCAACTCGCCACCACGACCTCCGACGGCACTCCCTTGCAAACGCCCCCGACGCTGGCGCCCGACGGCACCCACCTGCTCGCCATCGGCGATTCCGTCCTGCTCGGTGCACGCCATCACATCGAGGGAACCATACTCGGGGCTCATGTTGACGCGGAGGTGGGCCGACAGGGGAAACAGGGACTCGACCGGCTGCGCACTCTGAAGGCCGAGGGTGCCATCGCGCCACTCGTACTGGTTCACCTGGGCACCAACGGGTATCTCAATGAGAGCCACATGCGGTCACTACTTCAGGAATTGTCCGACAGGCATAAGGTGCTGCTCATGAACGTCAATGTTCCGCGACGGTGGACCCGGCACAATAACGAGTTGATCGCGCGCATCCAAAGTGACTATTCGAACGTCACCGTCATCGACTGGGAATCGCTCTCGGCCGATCGCGGCGATTTTTTCGTCTCGGATGGCGTTCATCTCTCGGCGACCGGGATCCGGGCGCTGACCACGGCAATCCAAGTCGCGTCGGGCCTGCCCTCAGTCACTCCTCACACGAGACTGGCGCTGCCCGCGAAACGGCCCAATGCCGTCACTCCGCCAGCGATCCCATTGAGTGGGCCGCAGGTCGCTTCGGTCGAGCGCGCGGAGCCACTTTCGGACGATGAGCCTGTTCTCTTGTCGAGGGACCCATCCGCGGAGTCAGCGGTCGACCCCGGCGATGCGCAAGGGGGCGCTCGCCCCGATGCGACGAACTCCTTCACGCCGATGGCGGGCGCCGCGACCGGCCGAGTCTCTCCCTCGCCACTCCACGACGGCTGTCCGCCCATCACAGCTTCGACAGGCCCCAAGCCTCTCCCCAGTCCTGCGCCAAGCGAGGTGGTGGCGCCTTCCCATTGTGAAGATCGGCCACCGGCGAGGCCAGACACCTCGGCGGCTGCAGCCACGCCTCTCCGGTAGAGCGCCACCTGATGCTGCCGCCGCTTCCCGCTCACCTCAGGCTTCTGTCTTTCGTGCTGTCCGCAGCCTTGTTGTCGGGGAATGCGGTCGGGCAATCTGCGGGCAGCCAGGTGTACAAGCTTGTCGACGAGGAAGGGCGCGTCACGTACACGAACGTGCCCGAGCGAGGAGTGGCGGGGAAGCGATACCTCGCCATCCCGGTCGGCGAGGCCGGGGGCACCCCCTCGTCGCCTGCAGGTCGTGACTCGCGACTCGAGCGCACGCCCGCCGTGCCCGACGAAGCGCCCATGGCCGTCGACCCCGGCAAATTGCCGCAACAAGTCCTCACCTTCACCACCCAATCGTCCGCCCAGGACCTCCGCTGTGGAAACTCCGGCAGGCGCCCTCCAAGCTCTCTCCATAGCCCACCCCCACAGCCCGCTTCCCCGGCCGGCAGCCGAGGCGTCAGCGAACCACGCCCGCATCGCATCGCCATCTGGGGAGATAGCCACGTCTCGGGCGATGTGCTGATCAGTGAGGTGGTGCGGTCGTTGGAGGCTAACGGCCGCATGGTGCGGCAGCTGGCGTTCCCGCTGGTCGCAATACAGCCGGGCTCGCCGCACTTCCTTCGCATGGCCTGCCTACCGCCAGAGGAGTGGGAATCCGTCGCTACCTTCCGCGCAGCGAAACCTGTGGCCACGGGCCCAAGCCTCATGACGCTGTATTCGACCACGACAGGCAGCCGGCTGGCGCTCGACTTGCGGGACCGGGCCGGGGCTCGGGCGCAGGAGACTGCAGTGCTGCGCTACACGCCACTGAAAGTGGGAACCTCACTGGCCATTTCAATCGACGGGGGGGCGGAGCAGGTCGTTCGACTTTTCGGCGATGCCGATCCCGGCGGTCGGCTCGCGGAGCTGGTCGTTCGGGCAAATGGGCCGATCGCCACCATGAGCGTTCGCGTGGCCTCCGGCACGTTGGCGCTTCAGGCCATCGTGCTGCCCCCGAGTAGCCCCGACGCACCGGCGATCGACGTTTTCGGCTTGCGATCGGCCACTGTGCACGGTTGGTCCCACGCAGACCCGAAGGTAATCCAGGCTGCGCTCTCGGGGATCCAGTACGACACGGTGATCCTCGCCTACGGCACCAATGAGGGAGCCGGCTCGCTGTACCAGCGAGATACGTACCTGAAGGACTTGCGAAGGGCAGCGGCCAACTTCAGGGCCGTCTTTCCGACGCAGTCGTGCCTCATGGCCGGGCCGCCAGATCGCGGCGTGACGCGCCCGACGGATGGCACCGCGGCGCCACAAGCCCTGTTCTACTCGTCGCGGCACCGGGAAATCTCGCGAGCCCAGGAACAGGTTGCGAAGGAGTTCCGATGCCAATTCTGGGATTGGCAGGCGGACATGGGTGGCCCCGGCTCCAGCTACGCCTGGGCCAGGATGACGCCCCCCCTGATGCAGGCTGACCTCACGCACCTCACCGGAGACGGCTACCGCCGCTCAGGGCTTGCACTGGCACGAGCCTTGAAACTCTCCCGCGGGCCGTAGCCTCCAACACCCATGCGTGCCTTTCGACCAACTTGCGGATTGCTTTTGGCACTGTGGGCCAGTGCCTCAGCCGGCGCGCTGACCGTCACTGAAGTACGGGTCACTGCGAAGGGCCATGCTCCGCCGCTCCAGTGCGAGCGAACGGCAAAGCCAACACCTCGGCCAATAGCCCCTGACCCGGACCCGACGGAAGTGCCGAGCATAGGAATGCTGAAGGACGAGGGGCTGGAGCCCGTGACGCCACGCAAGGAGCCCCGGGTTCGCGAGCCGACCCCGCTCGGGCGAGCCAAGGCGGGCGAGCCCTTCAGGGTCGCAGTCTGGGCCGATAGCCATCTGGCGACCGGCGCCTTCACCGATGAGCTGATGAAGCTGCTTGGGCTTCCCGAGGAACGCGTAAGCACGACACTGATCCCCGCGTCGATGAACCGTCCGGGCGTACGCCTTCCCCTTCGCAAATCGTGCGTGGGCGCCCAGTGGCGCTACGAACCAGGCCACGTGTCGGCGCGTTCCACACGCGCCATTGGCCCCGGGCTGGTCAACCTGTTTACCGAAAAACCGGGGGCATCACTGGCTTGGGACTTCCGAGGCGCAGCAAACACACCACGATGGCAAACGATTCGTATCCTTTACGAGCAGACGGAGGCACCGCTCAAAGTCACCATCAGCGTGGATGGGGAACGCAGCCGGGAGGTGTTACTGGCAGGCCCGCCCGGGCCTGCAACGCTGGCCCTGCAGGGCAGTAATGCGTTATCGACAGTGCGACTCTCGCTGGTCTCGGGGAAGCTTCGGCTCCTCGGCCTTGCGCTCCCGGAAGACCCGTCAGCAGCCGCTCAACTCGAACTCTTTGCGTTCCCCGGCGCAACCATCGGTGCGTGGGAACAGGCTGACAACGAGTATCTGGCCGCCTGGTATCAGGATCGTCGCTACGACCTCGTCATGCTCGCCTATGGAACCAACGAAGGGAACGTCCAGCCGTTCGATCCGGCTCGCTATGAGGCGACACTCCGGCGAGCGGTGGAGCGATTGCGCGCCCGGTTTCCCGACTCGGCGTGCGTGCTGGTGGGGCCTCCGGATCGCGGGGTGCTGGTCCGACGCTCGCAAAAAGGCAAGCGTGGTTCCTCTCCGGCGAAAGGTACTGCGGCAGCTGCGTCCACAGGCTTGCTGCGGTTCTCCCGAGTGCATGCCGAAATCAGCGCCCTGCAGCAGCAAGTGGCCGCGGAGCACGGGTGTACGGCCTGGAGCATGATGGAGGCCATGGGCGGAGCGGGTAGCGCTTACCATTGGGCCCATGCGACGCCACCACTCATGGCGCAGGATCTCCTGCACCTCACCCCGAACGGCTATCGCGAGCTGGCCCGGCGCTTCGCAGCCGACCTCGGCTGGGAGCCCTCGTTGTTAGGCTTCACCGCCCCGCATGGAACCTGAGCAGCCCGCCCGCCGCACCATGAACCGGGAAGCCGTCGTCGCGATCACGCGGCGGCTGGCTCGGGCGGCTGGGGTTCTGCTCGTGATGATCGGCGCCACTGCCTCGGCGATCGGTCTCACGGTAGCGTCGAATGCGGATTTGCGTGAGTCCATCGAAATCGATGCCTTGGTTTGGCTTGCGGATCGCTACCCATCCCTCTCCCGCCGCCTGGCGCTGCTCGACAACACTGCGGGCGCAAGCAAGGACCGCATGGCGACGCTTCCGTCGACACAGGCCCGGATGGCAAACTGGCTTGCGCAAAAGTACCGCGTCGGGAAGGAGCCGCTCGCAGAGCTTGTCGAGGAAGCCCATCACATCGGCGAATACCTGCGATTGGATCCCGCTCTCATTCTTGCCGTGGCGGCAATCGAGTCCAACTTCAATCCCCTTGCCCAGAGCGAGGCTGGGGCACAGGGCCTGATGCAAACCATCACGAGCATTCATGAGTCGCGCTACAGTCGATTCGGTGGCAGAAGAAATGCCTTCAACTCCCGGATCAACCTTCACGTTGGCGCAGAGATCCTGAAGGCATGCATCGACATGCGCGGATCAGTCGAGGCCGGTCTGCTTTACTACCTTGGCGGCGGCAACATGGTTGAGGGGAGCGACAACGGCTACGTGGCGAAGGTTCTCGCCGAACGAGACCGCCTGGCCCAAGTCGCCACCGGCGCCACCGTTCCCTTCAATTGATTTCCCGGCTCTTCGAAAGGCGCTCCATGACACCAGCCCACCTCCCACTTGGCCTCGCCATCCTGGCTGAAGTCATCGGCACCACGGCCCTCAAGAGTACTGACGGGTTTACGCGGCCACTGCCGAGCATTGTCGTCGTGGCGAGCTATGCCATGTCTTTCTATTTTCTCGCCCTGGCGTTGAAAACCATGTCGACAGGGGTTGCCTATGCCACCTGGTCAGGCGCAGGAATCGTGCTGATTGCACTGCTAGGCTGGCTGCTGCACGGGCAGCGACTGGACGGGCCCGCCATGGCGGGAATGGCGATGATCGTGGGCGGGGTTGCCGTGATCCATCTCTTCTCGGAGAGCGTGAAGCACGCTTGAGGACCGACAGGGGGCGAAACTGGCCGGGATAGGGCCTTCGAGCCTTCCGCCGCTAGGCCCCCATCAGCGGATCGCTGATGCTGTGCTCGCCAGTCTCGATCCGGCCGGCCAGCCGACGCATCCATCCCTTATCGCCGTCGAGGGTCAGGTCGTACCAGCCGCCGCTCGAGCTCGTGTCGAACCGGCGCGACACCGACTCGCCAGGCTGCACCAACACTTCCCAAGGCCCCGCCCCAGTGTAGGGACAACGCGCGATCCTGACGCGGGCCGGTGCCAATCCCTGGTGGGCGAGCGTGACCCAAAGCGACCTCCCCTCCTCGACCACCGTCACTTCCGGCTGAGCCTCATCCAATCGGCCAATGAGCGCGCGGTGAAAGCCGTTGGGGCCAAGCAGCCACAGGTCGTAGGCATCGCCCGCTTTCCAATCGTCCGAAAGTGACTTTCCCGCCTCGACGGTGTAGCGCCGCGGAATCTCTTCAAGACGCAGCCGATCGTAGACGTGGAACACCGCCCCCTGCGCGCCACGATTAGCCATTTTGATGCTCACCAAGCTGCCCGATGCGTGCACGCCTGCGCTCACCTCCAGGCGATAGGGCAGCGCTCGCGAAGGACGCGCAAATCGCCTCTGCAATCCGAGGCCCTGCTTCTCGACGGCTGGCACGGGAACCTGCGACATGGCTTCCTGGCGCTCCCGCAGCGTCTCTACCGCAGTGCGGGTCATGGCAGCGATGCGTGGCGGCGCAGATGGGCTGGGGTTGGCAAAGTCGAATGCGGAGGTGAGGTCGCCACACACGGCACGGCGCCACGCGCTGATATTCGGCTCCTGCACGCCGAAGCGCCGCTCGAGAAATTGCAGCACGGAGGTGTGGTCGAACACCTGCGAATTCACCCAGCCGCCACGGCTCCACGGTGAGATCACGAACATCGGCACGCGCGGGCCGGGGCCGTACACGGCCCCGTCGGGCGTCGGCTGTAACTTGCTGCCGGGCGGCGCGGGGTGGCGAAAAAGCTCGGCATCGAACGGGACCGTCGATCGGCCCGCGAAGGTGCCGTCTGCGCGCGGCGACGGCGCCGAGGGCGAAGGCATGTGATCGAAGTAGCCATCGTTCTCGTCGTAATTCACCAGCAGCACGGTCTTGCTCCAGACCTCGGGGTTCTCGGTGAGGATGTCGAGCACCTCCCGCGTATACCAGCCGCCCTGGATGGGGCTCGAGCCATCCGGGTGCTCGCTGTAGCGCTGCGGCGCGACGATCCAGCTCACCTGCGGCAGGCGTCCTTCGCGAACGTCCTTGCGCAGGCCTGCAAGCATGCCCTCGAGGTCATCGTTGTGGCGGGCTGGCAGCGTATTGCCGTTGCCCTTGTAGAGCGGCAACGCAGCGTTGATCGAGTCCGAATAGGGGACAAACGCGTTGAAACCCTTGGGGGGATTGGCGGGATTGCCCGCTCGAATACTCGCCTCCCGGTACGGCAGAAACCCGGCGAGCGAGTTATCCCCGAAATTGTCGGGCAAGTACTGGTAGACCTTCCATCGGATGCCAGCCTCCTCGAGCCGCTCCGGGTACGTCTTCCATCGGTAGCCCTCGTCAGCGCTGCCGGGCCCATCCCATTCGTTCAGCACCGCGGCGACATTCGCCCCGGTGGGTCCATTGGTGCCCGTCCAAAGGAAGAGCCGATTCGGGTTAGTGCCCGCGTGCATGCTGCAGTGGTACGCGTCGCACAGGGTGAACGCCTTGGCGAGCGCTCGCTGGAATGGCAGCTCCTGCTCCTCGAAGTAACCCATCGACGTGGGAGTCTTGGCCACGGGCCAAGTCGACATCCGGCCGTCATCCCACGCCTGGTGCGCGTCCGGCCACTCGTGCGGCGTGCCGCTGACGCGCTGCGCGTTGCCACGCTTCGCATTGAGGTGATAGGGCAGGATCACTCGGTCGGTGTACGCCTGCTGCCACACGCTGCGCCCGCCCGGAAGGGGAATCGTGAACCGGTCGCCGAAGCCGCGCACGCCGGGAAAGGTGCCGAAGTACTGGTCGAACGAGCGGTTCTCCTGCATGAGGATCACCACGTGCTCGACGTCTCGGATCGTGCCTGAGCGGCGGTGGGCCGGGATGGCAAGCGCCTTGCGAATGGAGGGCGGCAATGCCAGCAGAGCCCCGCCCATGGCAGAGGACTGGATGAACTGCCGGCGGGTGAGTTTGGGCATACAACCTCCGATTTCGTTGCGAAATCGTAACAGGCGCGCACTGGCAGATGGCGACAACCTGGCCCAACATCAGAAGGGAAACTGGTCGGGGTGAGAGGATTCGAACCTCCGGCCTCTACGTCCCGAACGTAGCGCTCTACCAGGCTAAGCTACACCCCGACAAGACAAGAATTATAGCAGGGCAGCCGACGCGCTCGCCCGGCCGGATGCCTCAGTGCTCGAAGTGCAGCCTGACCGTCGACGACTCCCACGTGCCAATGGCTTCCGAGCGGTCCGCCAGGCGAGCGACGAACATGCCGCCGAGGCCAAGCGCCAGGTCCGGGTTCTCCAGCATTTCCTCCGGGGTGGGCGGCTGGGCCTTCAGCGAGAGCGGCGGCCCTGCGTAGGACACCTCGATGTTGAGGTTATATTCGTCGAAGGCAATTTTCACCAGAATAGGCTCGGCGCCCTTGTGCAGGGGCTGGACGGCCTCGACCAGCTCCACCGTCGCCTGGGTCGCGCGCTCCATGATCATCCCTCGCGCGCCCCATCGCTGGCCGCACCGCTCGAGGAACTGGTGCAGCGTTTCACTGCTATCCACACCCGGCCGGTACGCGAGCTCATCACGCTTGCGAACGCCGATACGAAACACCAGGTTCAGCAGGAACGCCGCCGTGATGCCCAGCGCAAGCGACGAGCCGACGAAAGGCTGCAAGGACTCGGGCAAGGCCTTGAAGAAATCCGGGAAGATGAAACGGCTCTCGGCGAGGATGATCGAAAGGCCGACGACTGCCGTACGCCGCGTGTCGAGCATGCGCGAAGCGATGATCTGCAGACCGTTCACCAGGACAAAGCAGGAGACAAACAGGAAAGAGCCGCCGACCACCACGTCGGGCATGGCAACGAACACGGCCGCGAACTTCGGGCTGCACGCGAGGATCAGGAGCCACCCCGCCATCGGCCAGGCAATCCAGCGGCTGGTGGCGCCCGTTGCGGCCGACAAGCCAACGTTGGAGGTGGCTGAGTTCTGGCCGGTTCCCCCCAGCAGCCCTGCGGTAGCGGTGGCAAGGCCGTCTGCCGCAACCCCACCCTGAATCTGCTTCATGTCCGCACGAGTCCACGCGCTGTCGTTGATCTTCTGGGCCGTCGTCACGGCGGCGACGGTCTTCAGCATCGCCGATAGGCCGGCAAGTGCGAACGGAATGGCCAGCGCCGGATCGAATGAGAACGACACGTGCGAAAAGCTCGGGAAGTCGAAAAGATTTGTGTCCCGGATCCGGGACGCGCTCTTCTCCGACATCAGCCCCATGAGCACCGCCGTCCCGTAGCCCGCGATGATGCCGATGAGCGATGAAAAGAGCCTCACCCAACCCTTGCCATAGATGCTGAGCACTAACGACAGCGCGAACGTCCCGAACCCGATCGCGGTCGCATATCCGACGCCTCCGCTGGCAAAGCTCGTGGCCTCCAGGTTCATGATCTTGCGGAAGCCAAGGGTTCCCATCTCAAGGCCCACGATCACAACCGCCACACCCGCGACCTCGGGCGGGAAGTAGGGGCGCAATCGATTCAGGAAGCGCGACAGAGCCGCCTCGAATAAGCCGGCCACCAGCGTCATCCCATAGACCAGAGGCATGCCTCCCAGCTGCACAGCCTGCATTGAGGGAGAGAGGTAAATGGAAGTTGGAACGCTCGGGACCAGCAGGCCCGAGCCCAGCCACTTCCGCTGCCAAGCCTGAAGCAGAACGCCGACCGCCATCGCAACCATCGACAGGCTGATGGCGCTCTCCAGCGCCAAGTCGGACATGCCCGCGGCCTGCGCAATGACAAGGGGCAGGAGGAGATAGACGCCTGCCGCGGCGATATGCTGAAGGCCCAGCACGACCAACTCCCCCAGCGGGGGGCGTTGGTCGACGTCGTAGATGAGGTCTGCTGGCCGGACGCGCTTGGTCAAGGAGACTCGCGGGCGGTGAAGAACCCGCCCATTGTAGTGCTAGAACTTCCGTTCGACGGAGAAATGGGCGAGTTGCAGCAGGCTGTCGCGGCAGGGCGTGTCCGGCAGTTCCCTGAGCGCCGCCACGGCGGTGGCTGCCTCCCGGCGCGCGCAATCCCGGGTGTAGTCGAGGGCCTCCGTGCGCTCGATCGCGGCGAGCACGCCCGGCAAGTCCGCCTTGCCGCCCTGCTGAATCGCCTGGCGAACGAGGGCCCGCTCGGACGCATTGCCCACCTGCATCACCCGGATAAGCGGCAGGGTCGGTTTGCCCTCGGCAAGGTCATCGCCCACGTTCTTGCCCGTCTCATCCAGGTCGCCCGAGTAGTCGAGCACGTCGTCGATGAGCTGGAACGCCGTGCCGAGGTGACGGCCATACTCCCGCAAGCCAGACTCGGCCGCATCGGAGGCGCCCCCGAGGATCCCGCCCACCTGCGTGGCGGCCTCGAAGAGCTTGGCCGTCTTGAAGCGGATCACCTTCAGGTAGCTGGCCTCGTCGGTGTCGGGTTCATGGATATTGAGGAGCTGAAGGACCTCACCCTCCGCGATGACGTTGGTAGCCTCGGCCATCACCGCCATCACGCGCGGCTCGCCCACGTCCACCATCATCTGAAACGCGCGGCTGTAGAGGAAATCGCCCACCAACACCGAGGCGGGATTGCCGAAGGTTTCATTGGCCGTCTTGCGGCCGCGCCGCAAGCTGGAATCGTCTACCACGTCATCGTGCAGGAGGGTGGCGGTGTGGATGAACTCGATCACGGCCGCGAGCTCATGCCGGCCCGGGTGGCGCGAGGCCAAGGCGCCGGCGGCCAGCAGCACGAGGGCAGGTCGCAGCCGCTTGCCGCCACCGCCAATGATGTATTCCCCCACCGTGCGGATCAGGACCACCTCGGAATCGAGCCGCCGGCGGATGACTGCGTCGACCTCCCGAAGGCCCTCGGCCACGGGCGAGCGGATGGAGTCGAGGCTGACGGGGGTTTGGGGCAGGTTCACGGCAGGGAGAAGGCCCCGTGGGGCCCCGGCAAGTCTTTGACGCGGCTTGGGTTTCCGGCTATTATCGCGGGTTCGCGGTGAGAAAAGGCCGCGGTTAGTTCACTAAAAAAAGGAACACGACAATGTATGCGGTTATCAAGGCTGGCGGCAAGCAGTATCGGGTTTCGCCCGGCCAGAACGTGAAAATCGAGCAGGTGCAGGCCGACGTCGGCGCCACGATCGAAATCGCGGATGTCCTGATGGTTGCGGACGGCGACAAGGTGAAGGTCGGAACGCCCACCGTGTCCGGGGTCAAGGTCTCCGCCACGGTAGTCGCTCACGGCCGTGGCCCAAAGGTCCGCATCTTCAAGATGCGTCGCCGTAAGCACTACCAGAAAACCCAAGGCCACCGGCAGAACTACACGGAAATCCGTGTGGATGCCATCAACCAGTAACGGACGGCAACCATGGCACACAAGAAAGCAGGCGGGTCCTCCCGCAACGGCCGCGATTCCGAAAGCAAGCGCCTGGGCGTCAAGGCCTACGGTGGCGAACTGGTGACCGCCGGCTCGATCATCATTCGACAGCGCGGCACGCGTTATCACGCCGGCGCCCATGTGGGCACGGGCAAGGACCACACCCTCTTCGCGATGGTGCCTGGCAAGGTGAAGTTCGCCACCAAGGGGCCGGAGAAGAAGAACGTCGTAAGCATCGAGCCGGCGCAGGCCTGACGGTTCTTTCTCACCCGGAAAGAGCCCCGTCATCGCACGGGGCTTTTTTCTTTCTGAGCCATGCCGGACATCGCCCTCTTCCTCTTAGCCAGCGCCCTGCTCACCATCGCGCCCGGGCCGGACATCGTCACCGTCCTCACGCGGGGCATCTCTCAGGGGCGGCGGGCGGGGCTCGCGGCGGCGGCGGGGTTTGCCACTGGCTGTCTCTTCCACACCGCGCTCGCCACGCTAGGCGTTGCGGCGTTGCTTCGCTCGACCCCCCTTGCGTTCGACCTCATCCGCTATGCGGGCGCGGCTTACCTTGTCTGGATCGGCATCCAGGCCCTGCGCCATCGTGAAGGCTTTGCGCTCGCGGGTCAGGCGGGCCTTCGCGGCCTGTGGGCGATCTACCGACAAAGCGTGGTGGGTAACGCGCTGAACCCCAAGGTCACGCTTTTCTTTGTCTCGTTCCTGCCGCAATTCGTGACCGAAAGTGCCGTCACGGCGCAGATGGCGCTCCTGGGTGGCCTCTTCATGGCGCAAACACTGGTTATCTTCAGCGTCGTTGCGCTCGCCTCCGGGTGGCTCGGCGAGCGGCTCCGCGATCACCCTGCCATCGGGCCACGGCTGGGAATCTTCGCCGGGCTTGCGTTCCTGGCGCTGGGCGCGCGCCTCGCCTTCTGGGAGGGCCGCTGACATGAAATTCTTTGACGAAGCCCGCATCGAGATCATCGCGGGCGACGGAGGGAACGGCTCCGCCCATTTCCGGCGCGCCAAGTTCGTGCCCATGGGCGGCCCAGACGGTGGTGACGGCGGGCGTGGCGGCTCGATTGTCGGCGTGGCAGACGTGAACCTCAACACGCTGATCGATTACCGCTACACGCGAATCTTCCGCGCCAAGCACGGCGAGCCGGGTCGGGGCTCTGACTGCAACGGCCGTGGCGCCGACGACGTGATCCTTCGATTCCCTGTGGGCACGGTGATCCGCGACGCCGACACGGGTGAGCAGATCGCAGACCTCGCCGAGGATGGTCAGCAGGTCGTCCTCGCCAAGGGGGGCAAGGGCGGCCTGGGCAACCTCAACTTCAAGTCGAGCGTGAACCGGGCTCCGAAGCAGTTCACCCCCGGTCAGCCCGGCGAGCGTCGCAACCTCGAGATGGAGCTGCGTGTCCTGGCCGATGTGGGCCTCGCGGGCATGCCGAACGCGGGCAAGTCAACGTTCGTGCGGGCCGTGTCAGCCGCGCGCCCCAAGGTGGCCGACTACCCCTTCACCACGCTCAATCCAAGCCTGGGCGTAGTTCGCGTCGACATGAACCGCTCGTTCGTGGTCGCGGATATCCCGGGGCTGATCGAAGGCGCGGCCGAGGGTGCTGGCCTCGGGCACCAGTTCCTGCGCCACCTGCAGCGCACACGGCTCATCCTGCACCTCGTCGACCTGGCACCCTTTGACGAGGGCATCGACACGGTGAAGGAGGTTCGCGCCATCGCCAACGAGCTCAAGAAATACGACCCCGGCCTCTACAAGAAGCCACGGTGGCTCGTCTTCAACAAGGCGGACCTGCTATCGCCAGACGAAGCGGGCCGCCGGGCACGGGAGGTGGTTCGTCGGTTGAGATGGGCGCGCCCCTGGTTCGTCGTCTCGGCGGTGACGTCGCTGGGCACCCGCGAGCTCAGCTTCGCAATCATGGATTTCCTCGATGGCCAGCGCACGGCGAACTGAGCTTGCCCACTGCCGGCGGGTGGTGGTGAAGATCGGCTCGAGCCTGGTGACCAACGCGGGCGCCGGGCTGGACCGGGACGCCATCGCCGACTGGGCTGCGCAGGTAGCGAAGCTTCGCGCTCGCAGCGTGGAAGTGCTGATCGTCTCCTCGGGCGCCATTGCGGAAGGCATGAAGCGCCTCGGCTGGGCCAAGCGCCCGCACGCCGTGAACGAGCAACAGGCTGCTGCCGCCGTGGGCCAGATGGGGCTCGCCCAGATCTGGGAATCCTGCTTCGCCGCGCAGGGCCTCGCCACCGCACAGGTGCTTCTCACGCATGAGGACCTGGGCGACCGCCGCCGATATCTCAACGCGCGGTCGACATTACGAACGCTGGTGGATCTCGGGGTCGTGCCGATCATCAACGAAAACGACACCGTCACGGTCGATGAGATCCGCTTTGGCGACAACGACACGCTAGCCGCTCTGGCCACGAACCTGATCGAGGCCGACGCGCTCGTGATACTCACGGACCAGCAGGGGCTCTTTTCGGCTGATCCCCGTCGCGACCCCGCTGCGAAGCTCGTCTCCCGTGCTCAAGCCGGCGACGAGAGTCTGGAGGCCATGGCGGGCGGCGCCGGAAGCCACATCGGCAGCGGCGGAATGCTCACCAAGGTCACTGCAGCCAAGCGCGCAGCGCGCAGCGGCGCGCACACCGTGATCGCGTGGGGCCGCGAGCCCAGCGTGCTGGCACGTGTCTTTGATGGAGAAGCGATCGGATCGTTGCTTGTTGCCGAGGCCGTGCCTGTCGCCGCTCGCAAGCAATGGCTTGCGGACCATCTCAAGCCCTCGGGGCACATCACCCTCGATGCCGGCGCAGTGCAAGCCCTCACGCGGGACGGCAAGAGCCTGCTGCCAATCGGCGCCACGGCCATCGTTGGCGAGTTCGAGCGCGGAGAAATCGTCTCCGTGCAGGGGCCTGATGGCCGCGAGATCGCGCGCGGGCTGGTGAACTATGCAGCCGCGGAAGCGGCCAAGATCATTCGCAAGCCGTCGTCGGAAATCGAGCTCGCGCTCGGCTACGTGGCCGAGCCGGAGCTCATCCACCGCGACAACCTGGTGATCCTCTAGTCAGTCGGCTGGGCCAGCAACGGGCTGCGACACCGGCGCACCGTCGCGCGCGGGCCGGCGGCGGCGCATGTAGGGGGAGATTCCCACGTGGCGGCGCGTGTCCACCTCCAGGTAAACGGAGAGCTGCTCGAGCGCAGCCTGATAGACGTCGCGCTTGAACTCGATGACCGACTCCAGCGGAATCCAGTACTCGTGCCAGCGCCACGCATCGAACTCCGGATGGCCGCTCGCGCGCAGAGAAACATCCGAGTCACGGCCCACGAGCCGCAGGAGGAACCAGATCTGCTTCTGGCCCTTGTAGGTCCCACGCCACTCGCGCTTAACCCAATGCGTGGGCACGTGATAGTGGAGCCACTCGCGGGTGCGCCCCAGGATTTCCACGTGCTCGGGCCTGAGGCCTGTCTCCTCGTGAAGCTCCCGGTACATCGCCTGTTCCGGCGACTCCCCGTGCTTGATGCCGCCCTGCGGGAACTGCCAAGAGTGCTCCCGAATGCGCTTGCCCCAAAACACCTGGTTGCGCTGATTGACGAGCACGATGGCAACGTTCGGGCGATAACCGTCCCGATCGAGCATGGCCATCACCATCTGAATCCGTTGAGTTGCGCCCATTTTTTCACAGATTCCGCTGCCCTGCCAAAACCGGCCTCTGGCGCAGGGTGGCGTGTAGAATGCGCGCTCGCAACATCCTGATTTCATTCCAAAAACCACCCAGAACTGCCGTCCGGAGACCGCATGCGCGCCAGCCAATTTTTCCTTGCCACGCTGAAGGAGGCCCCCCAGGAGGCGGAGTTGCCGAGCCACAAGCTGATGCTGCGCGCCGGGCTCATCCGCAAGCTGGGCAGCGGGCTCTACACCTGGCTGCCGGCGGGCATGCGGGTGCTCCACAAAGTCGAGCGGGTGATCCGGGAGGAAATGGATCGCGCTGGCGCACTGGAGGTCAGCATGCCGCCGGTGCAACCCGCCGAACTGTGGCAGGAGACGGGCCGCTGGGACCTCTACGGCCCGATGATGCTGAGAGTCAAGGACCGGGCGGAGCGCGAGTATTGCTATGCCCCGACGGCAGAGGAAGTGATCACGGATATCGCACGCAAGGAGCTGCGAAGCTACCGGCAGCTTCCCGTGAACCTCTACCAGATCCAGACCAAGTTCCGGGATGAAATACGCCCACGCTTCGGCGTGTTGCGCGCTCGGGAATTCTCCATGAAGGACGCTTACTCCTTCGATGCCGACGAGAATGGCATGCTCGAGTCGTATCGCAAGATGTTCGATGCTTATGTTCGCATCTTCACGCGGCTGGGCCTGAAGTTCCGCCCCGTGGTGGCGGACACCGGCGAGATCGGCGGCAGCGCATCGCACGAGTTTCAGGTGCTCGCGGAGTCCGGCGAGGACTTGATCGCCTATTCCGACGCGTCTGATTACGCTGCCAACGTGGAGCAGGCCGAGGCGCTCGCCCCATCGACGCGAAGGCCCGCCCCGGCGCGCGCGATGAGCAAGGACCCGACGCCGGGCGTGGGCACGTGCGAGGGCGTAGCCAAGCTATGGAGCATCCCGCTCGCCACGACGCTCAAGGCGCTGCTCCTCACCGCCAACGGCCGCGTGCACATGCTGATCATCCGCGGCGACCATAACCTCAACGAGGTGAAGGTAGGCAAGGTGCACGGGCTGCGAGGCTGGCGTTGGTCGACGGATGAGGAGATCCTGCACGCCTGCAACGGCCCGGCGGGTTATCTGGGCCCAGTAGGCCTCGACCGCTCTCGCATCACGGTCGTCGCGGATCGCACCGTGGCGGCCATGGCGGATTTCGTTTGCGGCGCCAATGAGAAGGACTTCCACCTGCGAGGCGTCAACTGGGGTCGCGATTGTCCCGAGCCCGACCTGGTCGCCGACATCCGCAACGTCGTGCCGGGCGACCCGTCTCCGGACGGGCGCGGGCTGCTCTCCATCGTGCGCGGCATCGAGGTGGGCCACGTGTTCGCCCTGGGCCGCAAGTACTCGGAGTCCATGGGCGCCACTTACACCGCGGAGGATGGCACCGCCAAGCCCTTCGAGATGGGTTGCTATGGCATCGGGGTGACCCGTGTCGTGGGCGCCGCCATCGAGCAAAACCATGACGAGCGCGGAATCATCTGGCCTGATGCGATGGCCCCGTTCACGGTAGCCGTCATCCCCATGGGGCTACACAAGAGCGAGGCCGTGCGCGAGACCGCCATCGCGCTCTACGAGGAGCTCAAGGGGGCGGGCGTGGATGTTCTCTTCGACGATCGCAACGAGCGCCCGGGCGTCATGCTCGCCGACCAGGAGCTGATCGGCATCCCGCACCGGCTCGTCGTCGGCGAGCGCGGGCTGAAGGAGGGCGTGGTCGAATACCAACATCGCCGCGACCCCGAAGCGACCAAGGTTCAGGTCGCCCAGGCCGTGGCGCATGTCAGGAGCAGGCTAAAGCCCTAGGAGGCGCCAACGCCGGCCGGAGGCGACACAGCAGCAGACGCTCCCGCGGCCCGGCCCTTGCCGACGGTCACATCCTCCAGGGAGCGCTTGGTCACGGTTCCAGTTCGGTCGTAGACGCGCTTGCCCGACGGGTCAAACACGATGGTCGTGGGTAGGCCCCTGACCTTCCCGAACGGCTTCTCCACTTTTCCGTCATCGTCTGCAAGCACAAGGGGATATGCATGGCCCACTTTCTTGGCGAACTGGATCGTCTTCGCTGCATCGTCGACGTCTGTCGCAATGCCGATCACGATCGCCCGGGACGGGAAATGCGCCCGGTAATATTCGGCAATCTCCGGTATTTCCTTGATGCAGGGGGTGCACCACGTGGCCCAGAAATTCACCACGACCCACTTGCCCTTGTAATCTGAAAGCCGATGCCGCTTGCCCTCGGTGTCCGAGAGGTCGAACGCCCGGGCTTCCATCACTGCAAGCACGACGCACGCCGCCACACAAAGCTTGAATAACCGGATCACGCTGGCCCTCGGGCTTCGCTCATCATCGACAACCACTCAGGCGCGCAAAATAGCACGACGCCTGCCCCAGCCCAAGGAGTCCGCCCTTGCCTGACGTTCTCGTTCTCTACTACAGCCGCACGGGCTCCGTACGGGCCCTTGCCGACCACATCGCTCGCGGCATCGATTCAGTCGCCGGCATGTCCGCACGGGTTCGCACCGTGCCTCGTGTCGTGGTGGCGACGGAGGCGGCCGACCCTGCCGTGCCAACGGATGGCGCGCCCTACGTGGAGGCGCGGGACCTGTCTGAATGCGCTGGCCTGGCGCTCGGCTCACCCACGCGCTTCGGTGCCATGGCCGCGCCGCTCAAGCACTTCATCGACAGCCTCGGGGGCGAGTGGTCCCGGGGTTCGCTGGCCGGAAAGCCCGCGGCAGTGTTCACCTCGACCTCATCGATGCATGGCGGGCAGGAAGCCACGCTCCTGTCGATGATGCTGCCGCTCCTGCATCACGGAATGCTCGTCATGGGCATCCCCTACTCGGAGCCTGACCTCAGCACGACGCGCAGCGGCGGGACCCCCTACGGCGCAAGCCACTGGGCAGGCCCCGCTGGCGACCAGCCGCTCAGCGATGAGGAAAAGCGCCTTGCATTCGCGCTGGGCAAGCGCCTGGCTTCCGCCGCCTCGCGCCTGCTGTCGTGAGCGCACACGCGTCCTGGCTTGCTGCTTGCAGCATCTGGGCTTGCCTGGCCCTGCTGGGCCTTGCCTGGGAGATGGCGCTTGCGCCGCTGCGCCCAGGCGGGTCGTGGCTCGCGCTCAAGGTCTTGCCCCTCCTGCTTGCCCTACCGGGGCTGCTGCGCAGGCGCCGCTATACCTTCAAGTGGAGCACCCTGCTCGTCTGGGCGTACTTTGTCGAGGGCGCGACCCGCGCCTTCTCCGAACCCGGGCTGTCGGCGCGCCTGGCTACTGCCGAGGCGGCGTTGGCGGTGGCCTACGTGGCGTTCGCCGTGGCATTCCTGCGGGCGCGCCGTTGAGCGTGGCTTTCAGGCCCTGCGGCGCGCCTTCCAGGCGGCGACTACGACCGGAATGAGGCTTACGACGATGATCCCGATGATGATCAGCGTGAGGTTCTTGCGCACCCAGGGCAGGTTGCCGAAGAAGTATCCCGCGTACGTGAGCGAGGTGACCCACAGGATGCCACCGGCCACGTTGAAAAAAGTGAACTTCGGGTAGCTCATTTCCGCGAGTCCCGCCACGAAGGGGACGTATGTCCGGAAGATGGGCAGGAAGCGGGCAACGATGATCGCTGCGCCGCCGTGCTTTTCGTAGAACGCATGCGCACGGTCGAAATGCTCACGCCGCACCCACCGGAAGCGCCCCGGCTCGAGGATCCATCGCCCAAGCCAGCGCCCTACGCCGTAGTTGACGCCATCGCCAAGGATTGCCGCTGCGATCAGGCAGGCCACCAGCAAGTGCACGTTCAGCCCGCCAAGGGCAGCCAGCGCGCCAGCCACGAAGAGCAGGCTGTCTCCGGGCAGGAAGGGCGTGACGATGAGCCCTGTCTCCGCAAAGATCACCAGGAAGAGAATCAGGTAGACCCAGGCTCCGTAAGCGGAGATCAGCGCGCCCAGGTGAACATCGAGCCTGAGCATGATGTCCAGGAACGTCGCGAGGAGCTCCATGGCGGCACCCCGTCCGGCGGGGTCAGGGCAGCGCGGGCTCGGCTGTCTTCTTCTCCGGCTTTACGAAATCCTCGCGCGACACGCCGAGGTACTTCGCGAGCGGCGCAGCCACCAGCACCGAGGAGTAGATGCCGAAACAGATGCCGATGGTGAGGGCCAGCGCGAAGTAGTAGAGGCTGGCGCCCCCGAAGAAGAGGATGGACAGCACCATCATCTGCGTCGAGCCGTGGGTGATGATGGTGCGGGAAATGGTGCCGGTGATCGCCGCGTCCATGATCTGGTCGACGCTCGCCTTTCGCATCTTCCGGAAGTTCTCCCGCACTCGGTCGAAGACCACGACGGACTCGTTCACCGAGTAGCCCAGCACCGCGAGAACCGCAGCCAGCACCGGCAGCGAAAACTCCCACTGGAATGCCGCGAATGCCCCGAGGATGATCACCACGTCGTGAAGGTTGGCGATGATGGTGGCAACCGAAAAGCGCCACTCGAACCGGAAGGCGAGGTAGACCATGATCCCGAGGCACACCACGAGCAGCGCGAGCGCGCCGTCGGTGGCGAGCTCCTTGCCCACCATCCCGCCCACGAACTCCGAGCGCACCAGCTTGGCCGAGGGGTCGATCTTGCGCAGTTCCGCGAGCACGGCCTGCCCCTGCTTGTCCATCTGGGCGCTCTGCTCCCTGGGGTCCGCCGTGCCGCGAAGCGGCAATCGAATGAGCACGTCCTGGGAAGAGCCGAACTTGAGCACATTGATGTCGGTAAAGCCGGCGGCGCCGAGCGCCTGGCGAATTCGGTCTGGCTCGGCAGGCTTCTCGTGCGTAACCTCCATCACCGTCCCGCCAGTGAACTCGATCGACAGGTGAAGGCCCTTCGTGGCAAGGAAAAAGACGCTGGCAAGGAACGTGAGCAACGAGATCACGTTGAACACCAGCGCATGGCGCATGAAGGGGATCGTGCGGCGGATCTTGAAAAATTCCATGGTGGCTTGTCCTGTGGGGCCGGGGCGGGTTAGGCCGCGGCCTTTTGCTTGTGCCAGTCCGTGTTGCCGATGGACACCTTGGCGACCTTCTTCCGCCCGCCGTAGATGAGGTGGACGATGCCGCGCGAGACCATCACCGCGCTGAAGATCGACGTGAGGATGCCGAGGCAGTGCACCACGGCGAAGCCGCGAACCGGGCCCGACCCGAAGGCAAGCAGCGCGAGCCCGGCGATGAGGGTGGTGATGTTGGAGTCCAGGATGGTGCCGAAGGCCCGGTCGTAGCCAGCCTGGATCGCCATCTGCGGGCTCATCCCGGCGCGCAACTCCTCACGAATGCGCTCGTTGATGAGCACGTTCGCATCAATAGCCATGCCAAGCGTCAGGGCCACCGCCGCAAACCCGGGCAGCGTGAGCGTGGCCTGGAGCAGCGACAGGATGGCCACCAGCAGCAACAGGTTGGCCGCCAGCGCGATCACCGAGATGAGGCCGAACAGCATGTAGTACGCGACCATGAACGCCGCGATGGCAATGAATCCATAGAGGACGGAGTTGTAACCCTTGGCAATGTTCTCGGCGCCGAGAGAAGGCCCAACCGTGCGCTCCTCGATGATGTCCATTGGCGCGGCGAGGGCCCCGGCGCGAAGCAGCAGAGCAAGGTTCTTGGCTTCCTGGGTGTCGCCCACCCCGGTGATCTGGAACCGGTTGCCAAACTCTTCCTGGATGGTGGGCCAGGTGAGCACCACGGTGGCGTTGCGCTCCACCAGCATCATCGCCATGCGCTTCTTCACGTTCTCGCGCGTCGTCTGCCGCATGATGCGGCCGCCAGCGTCATCGAGCACCATGGAGACGATCGGCCGGCCATCGCGCTGGTCGAAGCCGGGCTGCGAGTCCTTGATGCGGTCGCCGGTGATCACCACGGACTTCTTGACGATGACCGGGTTGCCTTCGACGTCGAGGAAGCGGTCCGTGCCGAATGGCGCGGGCTGATCCTTGTAGGCGCCAAAAGCGAGCTGGCCCGGGCCCGAGGCATGCTCCTCGGAGACCAGGCGCACCTCCAGGGTGGCGGTGCGGCCAAGAATCTCCTTGGCGCGGCCCGGGTCCTGGACTCCAGCCAGCTGGACCACGATTCGGTCAGCGCCCTGCTGCTGGATGATGGGCTCGGCCACGCCGAGCTCGTTCACGCGGTTGCGCAGCGTCTGGATGTTCTGCTGCAGGGCGAGATCCTGCTCCTTCTTCACCACCTCCGGCTTGATGCTGGCAACGATCGTCGCCTCGCCGCCGCTCTCCTGCTCTCGCAGTTGCAGGTCCGGCAGCTCCTTCTCGAGCAGCTTGAGCGCCGCCACGCGCTGCTCGCGCTCGCGGAAGCGCACGGTCACGCGGTCACCCTCCCGGGCGATACCCGAGTAGTAGATCTTCTTGTCGCGCAGCAGGCTGCGGATGTCGCCGAGCGACCGCTCGACGCTCTTGGTGGCCGCAGACTTCATGTCCACCTGCAGGAGGAAGTGCACTCCGCCGCGCAGGTCCAGGCCGAGGTACATCGGCTTGGCGCCGAGGGCCTGCAGCCACTTGGGCGTCGCCGACTGCAGGTTGAGCGCCACGACGTAACCCGGCGGCGCTTTCTGCTGCAGCGTGCCACGCGCCTTGATCTGCGTGTCGGTGTCCGCGAAATGGAAGGTGGCCTGGCCCTCGACGAGCTCCACCTTGGCAGGCGGCGTGCCGGCCTCGCGCAGGGCAAGCTCCAGCGAGTCCTTGAGGGTCGCCTCGACTTTTGTCGACGAGCGGGCGCCGGAGACCTGCACCACCGGGACCTCTCCGAACAGGTTGGGCAGCGCGTAAATGAGCGCGGCCAACATGGCAACCACGATCACGACGTACTTCCAGGCAGCGTACTTGTTCATGCGCAATCCATTTCGTGAGCCCGCGCGGGGCTCGTTGCTGTCAGGCGGCGTCCTTGATCGTTCCCTTGGGCAGCAGCTGCGTGACCGCGTGCTTCTGGACCTGGATCACCACGTTTTCCGCAATCTCGAGGCCAACGTAGCTGTCGCCCACCTTGGTGATGCGCCCAAGCATGCCGACGGCCACGACCTCATCGCCCTTCTGCAGCGCCTCGACCATGGACTTGTGCTCCTTGGCCTTCTTCATCTGCGGGCGGATCATCAGGAAGTACAGGATCACGAACATCAGCACGATGGGGAGAAGCCCCAGCAGGGAGTCGCCCTGGCCCGCCTGGCCAGTTGCCTGCGCGTATGCGGTTCCGATCATTGTTCAAGCCTCCAATGGGAAAATAGTGAGGCGCGGCAAGGACTTAAGGCGCCTCAAAAAGCCCGAAATCATAGCATGTCACCCCTGGCGCGATCGGCGTGAAAACGCGCCCGGAGGGCGGTGAAGGTGCCGGTTGAAATCGCCTCGCGCATCTCGCGCATCAGCGCCTGGTAGTAAAAAAGGTTGTGCAAGGTATTGAGCCGGGCGCCGAGAATTTCGTTGGCGCGATGCAGGTGGTGAAGGTAGGCCCGGCTGAAGCCGCCCCCGCAGGCCGGGCAGCTGCACGTTTCATCCAACGGCCGCGTGTCGCTGCGGTACCGGGCGTTCTTGATCCGGATATCGCCAAACCGGGTGAAGAGCCAGCCGTTGCGCGCATTCCGGGTGGGCAGCACGCAGTCGAACATGTCGATCCCCGCCGAGACCGCCTCCACCAGGTCCTCGGGCGTGCCCACGCCCATCAGGTAGCGCGGCTTGTCCGGCGGCAACTTGGGCGCCGTGTGCCAGAGGACGCGGGCCATGTCCTCCTTCGGCTCGCCCACGGAAAGGCCGCCAATCGCGTAGCCATCGAAGCCAATGTCCGTCAATCCGCCAAGGGACTCATCGCGGAGGACTTCGTACATGCCGCCCTGCACGATGCCGAAGAGCGCGTTGGGGTTGCCTTCGTGCGCGGCACGCGAGCGCGCCGCCCAGCGCAGCGACAGGCGCATGGAGTCCGCGGCTTCATCAAGCGTTGCCGGATAGGTGGTGCACTCGTCGAAGATCATCACGATATCGGCGCCCAGCGCGCGCTGGATGCGCATCGACTCTTCGGGCGTAAGGAACAGCTTGTCGCCGTTGATGGGCGACTGAAACGCCACGCCCTCCTCGCTCAGCTTGCGAAGCGCCCCGAGGCTCCACACCTGAAAGCCTCCCGAGTCGGTGAGGATCGGGCCAGCCCAGCGCATGAATCCGTGCAGGCTGCCGTGGGCTGCGATCACCTCGAGGCCCGGCCGAAGCCATAGATGGAACGTGTTGCCGAGAACAATTTGCGCGCCCACATCGACGAGCTCTGCGGGTGACATCGCCTTCACGGTGCCGTACGTGCCCACCGGCATGAAGGCCGGCGTGTCGACGCAGCCGCGCGCAAAGGTCAGCCGGCCCCGGCGCGCGGCCCCATCGGTGGCGTGGAGATCGAACTTCAGGGCCGCCCCGCGCGCGGTCAGCCCCGCCAGTGCGGGGGAAAAGTCTTGTCGAAGTACGGGAGCGCCTCGACGCGTGCCGCCCAGTCAGCGATCGCCTTCGGCATCGTCCCCGCCAAGCCCGTGACGGGCTTTGTCGCCCCCATGCGCTTCACGTAAGCGACTTCGGCGTAGAGCGCGAAATCGGCCGCGGTCGGCGCATCGCCCGCGAGGAAGTGGCCCTGCAACTGCTTGGCGAAATAGCCGAGCTCTGCGATCACGACTTCGCGCGCCTTGCTGATCCTCGCCTCGTCGGGAGCCTCACCCGCCGGCTTCATGTAGGCCTCCTGGAAGAGGGGCCCCAGCCCCTTGTCGTCGAGGTGCGACTTGCACTCGTGGATGAGCCGGCGGACGCGCGCGCGATTCTTCGCATCGCCCGGGAAGAGCTTCTTCGCCGGCGCGATCTCGTCGAGATATTCGAGGATGGCGAGCGACTCCCACAACGCGAAGCCGTCGTGCACGATCGCCGGCACCTGGTGCCGAGGGTTCACGGCGAGAAACTCGGGCTTCAACTGATCCTTGTCGGAAAAGGACAGGACCTTCAGCTCGTAGGGAATGCCCAGGAGCTCGAGGGACAGCCAGACGCGCCAGGAGTAGGGCGAGCCGTGGCCGTGGAAGAAAGTGAGGGGCATGGTGGCCTCGAAGGCGAAGCAGGTTGAAAGAAACGGGGCCGCCCGAAGGCGGCCCCGCAGTCGGTCAGGCGGCTCCGAGGATCACGCGATGAGCGGCACGATCAGCAGCGCCACGATGTTGATGATCTTGATGAGCGGGTTCACGGCCGGGCCGGCGGTGTCCTTGTAGGGGTCGCCCACCGTGTCGCCCGTCACCGCGGCCTTGTGAGCGTCCGAGCCCTTGCCACCATGGTGCCCATCCTCAATGTACTTCTTGGCGTTGTCCCATGCGCCGCCGCCCGTGCACATCGAAATGGCAACGAAGAGCCCCGTGACGATGGTGCCCATGAGCATGCCGCCGAGCGCCTGCAGGCCGGCGTCCTTGCCCATGAGGTAGCCCACGATCAGCGCCACCGCCACCGGGGAGAGCACCGGCAGCAGCGACGGGATCATCATCTCCTTGATGGCGCCGCGGGTGAGCATGTCCACCGCCTTCGAGTAATCCGGCTTGG
>JAFMJY010000100.1 GCA_017853245.1 Burkholderiales bacterium
TCGATCCTGGCGGGCAACGGCGGCGGGCTCTTCCTGCCGGAGGAGTTGTCGCGCGGGGCCGATGGCGCCATGACCGGCTTCAGCTATCCCGAGATGATGGTGGACGTGGTAGCGGCGCACGCCGCTGGCAACGTCGAGCGCGCCCACGATCTCTTCGACGCTTACCTGCCCCTCGCGCGCTACGAGCAGCAATCGGCGCTGGGGCTCGCGGTCCGCAAATACCTGCTGGTGAAGCGTGGCGTCATCGCCTCCGCCGCCATCCGCAAGCCCGGGCCGAAGCTCTCGGCTACCGACGTTGCCGACATCGAACGGCTCATTGCGCGCCAGGAACGGCGCCTGAAGGAGATTGGCTGATGGCACTCGACCGCAAAGTGATCGATACCCTGTCACAAGTGACGACGGCAACGCTCACCACCCTGCTGCTCAAGAAGGGGCTGCGCAACGTCTGGATGCGAGGCACGCGCCCGATGAGCCCCGGCCAGCCGCGTCTGGTGGGGCCCGCCTTCACGTTGCGTTTCGTGCCCGCACGGGAGGATCTCGCCACGCCGGAATCCTGGTCGAAGCCGATTTCCACTCGCGCGGCGATCGAGGCGATGCCAGAAGGCTGTATCTGCGTGGCCGATGCCATGGGCGTCACGGACGCCGGCATCTTTGGTGACATCCTTTGTGCGCGCATGAAGAAGCGCGGTGTCGCCGCGCTGGTGACCGATGGTGTGCTGCGTGATGTGGCGGGTGTTCGCGGCACGGGGCTGCCCGTCTGGTGCCAGGGCGTCGCGGCGCCCCCTTCCGTAGCAGGCCTCACGTTCGTCAACTGGGGCGAGCCGATCGGCTGTGGCGGCGTGGCGGTGTTCCCGGATGACGTCGTCGTGGTGGATGAGGACGGCGCCGTGCTGATCCCGCAGGCCTTAGTCGACGAGATCGTCGCTGCGGCGCCGGACCAGGAGCGGCTCGAGGGCTGGATCATGTCGGAGGTGGAGAAGGGCGCCCCGCTCCCGGGGCTCTATCCCCCGAATGCCGAGAACAAGGCGCGCTACGAAGCGTGGAAGGCCGGCAAGTGAGGTGCAAGCTCTTCGTGCCTGGGTCGCGCCCCGAGCTCTTCCCGAAGGCGATGAAGGGCGATGCGGACGCGATTGCCATCGATCTCGAAGATGCGGTCGACGCCTCCCGCAAGGATGAGGCGCGGGCGACGGTCGCCGCCTTTCTTCGCTCGCTGCCCGAGGGCCACGGCAAGTCGATGGTGGTGCGGGTCAACGGCGTGGGCACGGCTCAATTCCAGGCAGACATCGAAGCGATCGTCGGCCCGGGGCTCGACGTCATCAATTTGCCGATGCCAGAAAGTGGCGATGAAGTTCGCGAGGCAGCCCGCGCCATTGCGTCGGTGGAGAAGGGAAAGGGGCTCCGTCCGCGCGTGCGGATCATGGCCAACATCGAGACGCCCCGCTCGTTTCGGCGTGCCTACGAAATCGCCAGCGCCGACCCGATGGTGGAAGGCCTGCAGCTGGGCCTGGGCGACCTGCTGGAGCCCTACGGCATCGAGCGCTACAACCCGCAGGTGATCCTGCACTTCCAGCTGGGCGTGAAGCTCGCGGCAGCGGAGGCGGGGGTGTACGCCTTTGATTCCGCGATGGCGGATGTAAAGAACGTGGCGTTTCTCGAGCAGGAGGCGGCGACGGCGAGGCGTCTGGGCTTCGTGGGTAAATCCGCCATCCATCCCAGCCAGGTCGCGGTGATCAACGGGATCTTCCGGCCAACGGAGGCGGAGATCGCGCACTCGCTCAAGGTGGTCGCCTCCGCCGAGGACGCTGCTGCGCGAGGCGTGGGCGCCTGGGTCGTGGACGGCAAGATGATCGACGCGCCGTTCGTTTCGCGAGCGAAGGTGGTGCTCGATACGGCAGCGAGGTTGGGCTTGCTTCCCCGTAGTCAGGCATAACGGCGTGACCCGGCTTCCGAAGCGCGATTACCAGCCGGGCGCCCGCGGCCCCCTCGCCGGCGTTCGCATTCTCGACCTCTCTCGCCTTGTGGCGGGAAACACGCTCACCCAACTGCTGGGCGACTTTGGCGCCGAGGTGATCAAGGTAGAGCCCCCGGCGGGCGACACGCTGCGCGGGTGGGAGACCGAGGGCGTGCAGGTCAACTGGAAGTTGTTCGCGCGAAACAAGAAGAGCCTGTGCATCGATTTTCGTCACGCAAAGGCCCCGGACCTGCTGCGCGCCCTCGTGCCGCACGTGCAGGTCTTCATCGAGAGCTTTCGTCCCGGCACCCTCGAAAAGATGGGGCTGCCCCCCGAAAAGTTGCTGGCCCTCAACCCGAGGCTCGTGATCGTACGAATTTCTGGCTGGGGGCAGGATGGCCCGTACGCCAAGCGGCCCGGGTTCGGCACGCTCGTCGAGGGCATCTCGGGATTTGCGTCGCTCAACGGCTTCCCCGATCGCGAGCCGGTTCTGCCGCCGATGTACCTGGCGGACACCATCGCCGGGTTGTACGGATCCAGCGCTGTCATGGTGGCGCTGCGGGAAGCGGAGGTGAATGGCGGCAAAGGGCAGGTGATCGACCTGCCGTTGCTCGACCCGCTCTTCGCTGTCCTGGGTCCGCAGGCTGCGCACTACCGGCTCACCGGCAAAGTGCGGCAGCGAACGGGTAGCCGGTCGAGCAACTCCGCCCCTCGAAATGCCTACCGCTGCAGTGACGGCCTCTACGTCGGCTTGTCAGCGTCCACGCAAAAGATGGCCGAGCGAGTCTTCCGGGCCATCGGGCGAGACGACCTCATCGACAACCCGCGCTACAAGACCAACGCCGGTCGCGTGCGCCACGCTGCAGAGCTCGACGAGATCATTGGCGCTTTCGTCGCCCAACGCACGCAAGCCGAGAACGTGGCGTTCTTCGAGCAGGCCGAAGTCACCATCGGCCCGATCTACGATATTCGCCAGATTCTGGAGGACCCGCACGTGATCGCGCGGGAGGTGGTGGCGGACTACCCCGACGCACACATGGGCATGTTCCCGATGCACCACGTCGTGCCTCGCTTCTCGGCCACACCCGGCAGCATTCGCACACCCGCGCCAGCGCTCGGCGAGCACAATCGGGAGGTGCTGGCGCTCGCGGGTGTCGACGAACCCGGTTACCGGCGCTTGCTTGCCGAGGGCGTGCTTGTGGAGGCGGGCGCGGCGTCCGGCGGCGCCGACGCCCCAGGCTGACCCGCCGCTGGCAACTGCGGCCGGTCACGCTCGCGGCTCACGAGGCAGAGAAATCCCAGCGGCTCTTCAGCCGCCGCGTGGAACTGGTGCCAGGTCATTGGCGGCACGGAGACGAGGTCCTGCAACTCGAGATCGTGTTCTTCGTCGCCAATGCGGCATCGGCCTCGCCCGCGTATGACCATGACGTTGTGCACGTGCTCGTGCCGCTCGAGCGTAGTCCAGCCACCTGGCGCTACCTCGAAGTAGCGAAGCTGCGTGGGCAAGTGGGGGTCGTCGAACAGCACCTGGCGCGTGACATCCTTGAACGGGGCGGACCCCTCCTGCTTGTAGGCGAGCAAGTCCACGCCTTGCCAGCGAAAGCCCTGATGCTTGCGGACGACGGGTTCGCTCATCTCAAGGCCTCCCGCCGCCGTGGACGGCGGCGACGAACTCTCTCGCGCGGGCGGGCAAATCGGCTCCCGCCGCCAGCAGGTTGCCACCGATGAGGAGCATCACATCGTTGCCAAAATCGTTGAGCATTTCGGGCACGCGCTCCACGCTCATTCCGCCGGCGGGCACCGGCATGGCAGGGGCCACGCCCGGCCACGGGCCTCGGGCTGTGGCCGCGATGGCGAGGCACGTCTCGCGGCTGTAGCTGAAGCGTCCCCCGTGGTTCGGGAAGATGATTGCATCGGCGCCGCACAGGCGAAAGAGCTGGCCGAATAGCACCGCCGGCGCAATGCGCGAAGCGCCGCCCAGGGCCGGATGAGCGAGGATGGGCACGCGCAATGCCTGGCGCAACTCCTGGAGCGCAGGAAGGCCCACCAGCATTGGGGCGACGAGGGCCGCGCCAACGCCACAATCGCGTGCCACCTGAATTTGGTGCTCGAGCGCCCGCCAGCCGCCCGAGAAGGTGGGCGCGTAGACCGTCCGGCCCCCGGTTTCGCGATTCGCGGCTTCGATGGCGGCCTGGATCTGTGGCACGCGCGTCTCGAACGGCGAGAAGGCCTGATTCGCAAGCCCGTGATCGTCCTTGATCACGTCGATGCCAGCCCGGGCAAAATCGCCCGCGAGCCTCGCCAGGCGATCGATGGCCGAGCCCTGTGGCTTGAGCGCGGTGCAGGTGAGCGCGCGGCCTCGGGCGCCCACGGTGGCGCGCAGGCCCTCGATCCCGAAGGCGGGCTTCGCAAACGCATTGGCGTAGCCCTCCGGAAACGCCACCGCCTCGAGCGTGACGTCCGGTTGCAGCGAGCAATTGCCGAAGAGCATGTTCGCGAGCTGCGAGGGCTCGGGCCCTGTCGTGGAGGCTGCGAGCGCCAGCGTGACCCGATGGCCGTCGGGCGCGGGTTCGATGGCTTCCACGCGCGCCAGCACGTTCTCCTTGACGGACAGATCCTGGATTGCGGCAACGGGCATCTCAACGCTCTGTTCAGCAGCGAGCGCTGCGGCTCGCGCGGCGATGTCCGTTCCCGCGTTCGCAAGGTGGTAGGTGGCGAGAATTCGTGCGCTCAACGGAATGGGCTGATGGAGGATGGGGCTGGGTCGGGGGCGCGTGAGGCAACCGGCGACGGACCCAGGATAAAAAATAAACCTTATAAATCAATTGCTTGAAACTCATTCGCAGGGGCGGCGAGGCTGCCGCCAAGCCGCCAACTGCGACGCAAAATCTACACGAAAAGCCGCGCGAGGCGCGGCGCAACCGCTAAAAAGTCAAACAAATCAAAGCCATGAACGGACTTTTTCACGCCGCGGTACACCCCAAGTGCGACAGATTGGCGGACAATTCTGCGGGTTTCGTCTGCGGGTTTCGGTCGAAAGGGGGCGGGGTTGTTTTCGCCGGTAATAGATCGATGGCCTCTGGGTCGTCACTTGGCGCTGATGTCGCGAGGCCTGCTGCTAGGGGCCGCGCTGCTGTTTGCCGTGCTGCTGGCACTGCGGTTACCCCCATCGCCGCCATACGGGCTGGCGCCATCGGCACCGGAGTCCGCGAACGATCCGGCCCAGCTGCAGCTCCGTAGTGCCTCGAGCCTTGCGCCCAAGGACCAGGCTCATTTGGAGAGCGCGCTCGTCGGAGTGGAACGTGCGCTCCGCCGCCTGGCCAGGGCCACCGACTTCAGGGACCTCATTGAATCGGCCTTCGGGCCCTGTGTGGGGGATCCTGGTTGTGTGGTTTCGACGCGTCAGTTGCGCGAGGAGATTCTGGCATCCGGCTTGCGGATCGACGTCGAGGTGACGGATTCCGCTTCGCTGGCAGGTGCATTCGCGGCGTACACCCGCGGTGGCCCCTCCTCTGGAGCTGAGCGCATCTATGTCAACGGGGACTGGATTCGCTTTGGGCTGGGTTCTTCAACGCTGGAGCATGTGTTGCTGCACGAGGTTGGCCATGCCATCGAGGCTCGGCTTGGCATCCCGCTGACCCGGCCGGGCGAGCGGGGCGAGTTGTTTGCCCGACTCGTTCGCGATGGTCATCTGTCCCCCCGAGATCGGGATGACCTGGGGAGGGTGGTTGCGGCAGGAGCCGTTCGGATTGACGACCAGCTCATGGCGGCGCAGAACGCGAAGATCACGTTCGCGTCGGCTTACCGCGGGTTGAATAGCACTTACACGGCGGTGTCGACCAGTTACACCCGTGCCTCAAGCCCCATCTATATCAAGGATCCGGTTGCGGCGACCTCGTTCGAGTTCGTGTCGGCAAACCCGGCAGACGTCCAGTTTTCCGGCAACGATGTCGCGGGAACGCTCACGTTCTACGAAGGAGGTACCAAGCGGGTCGTGAACGGCACGGTGTCGAGGCAGGACAAGTCGGGTAACAACACGAAGGCGTTGTATTTCGTCGAAACCACAGTCCTTGGGGGCACAACAACGACGGGCTACGCCTTTCTTCTCGTCATGCCTGGGTACAGCTACTCGACGCCGATCTCGGTCAATACCGATTCCAGTTCCCCGTCGAACGCGTTGAACGACGTAGTTACCTCGCAGACTGGCAACGATCCACCCACCATCACCTCCAACGGTGGCGGGGCCACGGCCACGATTTCAGTGCCGGAAAACACCACTGCGGTTACGACGGTCACCGCTACCGATCCGGACAGTGGCGACACGAAGACCTTTAGCATCTACGGCGGAGCAGACGCGGCCCTTTTTTCGATAACTTCAGGCGGCGTGCTGTCCTTCAAGGCCGCGCCGGATTTCGAGAATCCCCTGGATGTCGACAAGAACAACCAATACGCAGTGTGGGTGTCGGTAGTCGATTCCCAAGGGGCTGCTGATACGCAGCAGTTGACGGTGTCCGTCACCAACGTCAACGACAACGCCCCTGTGATTACCAGCAACGGTGGCGGAGCCACGGCGACGATCGTGGTGGGTCAGGGATCCATCTACGTAACCACGGTGACCGCCACCGATGCAGACCAGGCCGATACCCTCACCTACTCAATCTCGGGGGGCACGCAGGCCACGGACTTCTCGATCAATAGTGCCACCGGAGCGCTCACCTTCAAAACTGCCCCGGTTTGCTCGACGACATGCCCCTCATATCAGGTCATCGTGCGCGTCACGGACGGGGCGAACAATACGGATTCGCAGACCCTGACGGTCAACACCACGTCGTCGGACATTACTGCACCCACGCTCGTGATCACCGCCAGCGATACCCTGTTGAGCCAGGGCGAAACGGTCACGCTTTACTTCGACTTCAGCGAACGGGTTCAGGGCTTTGCGACGGCGGATGTCTCGGTAGTCGGCGGCGCTTTGGTCTCGCAAGTGGCGCAGGATCCGGTTGTTCTCACCCGGTACAGCGCGCAGTTCCAGCAGTCGGGGGTGTTGACCAGTCTCAGCGTGAGCGTGGCAGCGGGTTCGTATCAGGATCTGTCGGGCAATAGCGGGGGCGCCGCGTCGTTGGCGTTGACCGCCGACCTTACCGCGCCGACGGTCGTGATCTCGCTGCCTCGTACCGATATCGCCTATGGCGAAACTCAGCAGGTGACCCTGACTTTCAGTGAGGACATCGGGAGCAGCCTCACCCTGGCGTCATTAAGCGTTTCTGGCGCGGTGGTGACAGGCTTGGTGAAGTCGTCTGGCACGGTGTGGACGGTAGGGCTGCAGGCGACAAGCCCGACAACCCCCCCCAGCATCACTGTGCAGGGTGCGGGGTACAGGGATTTAGCAGGCAACCAGGGCACGTCCGCGACTGCTAGCTACACCACCCTCGCGCCCCCCAGCATTGGCTTGGCCAACACGGCGGCATCGGACACAGGCGTATCGGCAAGCGACGGTATTACCAAGAATCGGAAGCCCGTCGTTGTTGGGCTGTGCCCGTCGTCCAGCACGTCTGCAAGCGTGAAGGTTTCCACGGGAACGCAAACGGGCGCCAATGCGCCGGTATACAGCGTTACTCCCAACAACTCAACGGGCGCTTGGTCGCTCGATCTCGCCACCGCCACCCCGAGCGGTGGGTCGTTGCCCAGTGCCGACGGCCTTGCCGAAGGGTATGTCGGGCTCTCGCTTACGTGCAACCCGTCTGCCGTAACCGCGGCGGGAAGTTTCTTGGTGGATATCACCGCCCCGACCTCACCTACCGTCACCGCACAGACCACCACTGACAACACGCCGGTGATTGCTGGCACAGCGACCCTGGGAGAGACCGATTACATCCAGGTCTCGGTCAACTCGGTGACCTACACAGAAGGGGATGGCAATCTCACCGCAGATCGCACGGCGTCGACCTGGTCCCTAGCCATTCCGCAGGCCCGTGCCTTGCTGGCAGCGAGTTATACGGTTACCGCGACGTCGTGGGATGTGGCGGGCAACAGCAGCAGCGGTACCGATACCCTCACGATACAGGCCAAGGTGCCTGGGCCACCGTCGGCCGTTACCGGCGTCGCCGGCAATGCTTCGGTAGCCGTTTCCTGGACGGCGCCCCTCGACAACGGTGGGGCGGCAATCTCTGACTACGCCGTTCAGTACAGTATCAGCGGGCAGAATTCCTGGTCTGCGTCGCAGCTGGTCGGATCGGCCACAACAGCGTTCACCGTGACCGGGCTCGTGAACGGCACCGCTTACGATTTTCGGGTCGCTGCGGTTAACTCCAGCGGCACAGGTCCCTTCGTGCAGTCGGCGCAGAGCTACACCCCGTCGACCGTTCCTGGAGCTCCGACCGACTTGGCCGGCACTCCGGGCTCTGGGTCGGTCGCGCTGACATGGACCGCTCCCTCCAGTAATGGTGGCGCCGTTATTTCCGACTACGTGATTGAGTATGGTACGAGCGCGACCGGCCCGTGGACTGTTGTTACGCACCCCCCGTCTACGCTCACCTCGCTCACGGTCACGGGACTGACTGGCGGGACGCCCTACTACTTCCGCGTGGCAGCGGTGAACGTGAATGGTGCTGGCGCGTACGGCACACTGGCTTCCCCAGTCACGCCGACCCAAACGGCGACTCAACTGGCCTTCACAACGCAGCCGGTGGGTGGGGCGAGCGGAGCGGTGCTGTCGACGCAGCCGGTGGTGAAGGTGCAGGACGCGCAGGGCAACACGGTGACGGGCGATAACGCGACGCAGGTGACGCTGGCGATCCAGTCTGGCGCGGGCGGCACGCTGGGTGGGACGGTGACGGTGACGGCCTCGGGCGGTGTGGCGACGTTCACGAACGTGACGCTGGCGGGTGTCGTGGGAACGGACTACGTGCTGAGGGCGACGAGTTCGCCGGTATTGACCGCTGCAGACTCGAACGCTGTGCAAGTGACGGCGGGTGGTGTCTCCGCGAGTGTGTCGACGGTGAGTGCGAGTCCTGCGTCGGTGACGGCGGATGGGACGGCGACGTCGACGGTGACGGTGACGCTGAAGGATGCGAACGGCAACGGGGTGAGCGGCAAGACGGTGACGTTGGCGAAGACGTCGGGTCCTGGGGCGCCGACGATCTCGGCGGCGAGCGGGGCGAGCGATGGGTCTGGGGTGGTGACGTTCACGGTGAGGAGCACGACGGCGGGTGCGGTTGTGTTCACGGCGACGGACGCGACGGACTCGCTGACGATCACGCAGACGGCGACGGTGACATTTACGGCGGGTGGTGTCTCCGCGAGTGTGTCGACGGTGAGTGCGAGTCCTGCGTCGGTGACGGCGGATGGGACGGCGACGTCGACGGTGACGGTGACGCTGAAGGATGCGAACGGCAACGGGGTGAGCGGCAAGACGGTGACGTTGGCGAAGACGTCGGGTCCTGGGGCGCCGACGATCTCGGCGGCGAGCGGGGCGAGCGATGGGTCTGGGGTGGTGACGTTCACGGTGAGGAGCACGACGGCGGGTGCGGTTGTGTTCACGGCGACGGACGCGACGGACTCGCTGACGATCACGCAGACGGCGACGGTGACATTTACGGCGGGTG
>JAFMJY010000101.1 GCA_017853245.1 Burkholderiales bacterium
GCGCTTCCAGCGCATGGTCGAGTCGCGCCCCGACGGCGTGCTCTTGATCGACGGCAGCGGCCACATCGCGTGGTTCAACGAATCCGCCCGCGCGATGTTCGGGCTGGATGCGGCGCGCGACGTGGGCACCCTCGCCGAGCAGCTCATCCGCCACCGCGGCTTCCGTGCGTTGCTGGAGGATTTTCGGCAAGGGCGGGAGGCCGCGCCGCTGATGCTCGACGAAGGCTTCGGCGCCAGCCGCCGGATGCTCGCGCTCACGCCGGTGGCCTTCGGCGACTCGGACGTGATGATCCTCGCCCACGACGTGAGCGACGCCGTGCGCACGGAGGCCGTGCGCCGGGATTTCATCGCCAACGTTTCGCACGAGCTGCGCACGCCGCTCACGGTGGTGAGCGGCTTCCTCGAAACACTCGAGGGCTCGCAGCCGCCCGAGCCGGAGGCGCTTCGACACATGGTGACGTTGATGGCGGAGCAATCGCGCCGCATGACCCGCCTGGTCGAGGACCTGCTCACGCTCTCACGGCTGGAGAGCGAACCCGAGCCCTCCCGCACTGAGGTGGTGGATGTGCCGGCGCTGGTGGAGAGCCTGGCGGGCGAAGCGCGCGCGCTCTCCGGCGGCCGTCACCAGATCATCGTCGCGGAAGCAAGCGGGGGCCGGGTTCGCGCGAGCGCCGAGGAATTGCGAAGCGCCTTCGGGAACCTGGTCTCCAACGCCGTGCGCTACACCCCCGAGGGCGGCACGATCACGCTGCGGTGGCTTCTCGAACAAGGCGCGCCCGTGTTCGCCGTGTCAGACACGGGCATCGGCATTCCGGAGGAGCACATCCCTCGCCTCACCGAGCGCTTCTACCGTGTCGACAAGGGGCGCTCCACCGCCACCGGCGGCACGGGCCTCGGGCTTGCGATCGTGAAGCACGTGCTGCAGCGACACGGCGGCCGGCTTCGCATCACCTCGGTGCCGGGGCAGGGCAGCACCTTCTCGGCGCTGCTGTCGCCCGAGCGCGCCGTGCCATGATGCGGGGATCGCCACTCGTTTGATCGCCATGCCCGTCTTGAGTCACCGCGCCGACCAGCTCGGCACCGAAAACGCCTTCGTCGTCTTGAATGAAGTCGCCCGTCTGCAGGCCGCCGGGCGCGACGTCGTGTCCTTCTGCATCGGCCAGCCGGACTTTCCGACGCCGGTGCATATCCAGGAAGCCGCCATCGCGGCGATCCGCGGCGGCAAGCACGGGTACACGCCCTCCGCCGGTATTCCCGAGTTGCGCGCGGCAATTGCGCGCGACGTCTCTCGCCTGCGCGGCATCGACGTGCAACCGGACGACGTGGTCGTGGGCGCTGGCGCCAAGCCCTTCATCGCCTACGCGATACTCACCGCCACCGACCACGGCGCCGGCGACGAAGTGGTCTACCCCAACCCGGGCTTTCCGATCTACGACTCGCAGATCCGCGCCATGGGTGCGGTGGGCGTGCCCGTGGCGCTGCGGGAAGCACGTGGCTACAGCCTCGACCCGGCGGAGCTGGAAGCGAAGATCACGCCAAAGACGAAGCTCCTGATCCTCAACTCGCCGCACAACCCCACGGGCGGGATCATCGGCCGCGCGGACATGGAAGCGATCGCCGCCGTGCTGCGCCGTCACCCGCAGGTCTGGGTGTTCGCCGACGAGATCTACAGCCGCCTCGTGCATGAGGGCGAGTTCGTCTCGATCGCTTCACTGCCCGGTATGGCCGAGCGCACGATCATCTGCGACGGGATGTCGAAGACTTGGGCCATGACCGGTTGGCGGTTGGGCTACGCGGTGAACCGCGCGCTCGCGCCGGTGCTAACGCGCTGGGTCACCAACACCGATTCCTGCGCCTCGCAGATCAGCCAGTGGGCATCGGTGGCGGCACTCGACGGGCCCCCGGATGCGGCAGAGGCCATGCGCGCGAGCTTTCACGCTCGCCGCGATCGCATTGTGGCGGGGCTCAACGCCATTCCCGGCATCACGTGCGCAACACCCGGTGGCGCGTTCTACGCTTGGCCGAATGTCACGGAAGCGTGCGAAAAGGTGGGCGCCAAGGATTCCGAGGCGTTCCGCTCGCGGCTGCTACACGGGGCGGGCGTGGCGGTGCTCTCCGACATCCACTTCGGGCCGCGCGTGCCCGGCGACGGCCAGCACCTGCGCTTCAGCTATGCCGCCTCGGCGGCGATGATCGACGAGGGGCTCGCGCGCCTTGCGCGCTTCATCGCGAAGGGCCGCTAGCCCCCGCTCAGATCACGCCGGCGTCGCGCAGCGCTTGAATCTCGTCGGCCGTCATTCCCAACCGCTCGCGCAGCACCGCCTCGCCGTGTTCGCCGAGCTTCGGCGGCGGCAACGTGTAGTCGATCGGTGTGCGCGAGAAACGAATCGGGTTCGCCACCTGCGGCACGGGCGGGCCGTCCTCACGGGCGATCTCCACCCGCAGCCCGCGCGAGCGCACCTGCGGGTCGTCGAACACCTGGTCCAGGGTGTTGATGGGGCCGCACGGCACGCCCTCGGCTTCCAGCGCGGCGATCCATCCCTGCGTTGTGCGCGTGCGCATTGCCGCCGCAACACCCTCGACCAGCGCCGCGCGGTTGGCGAGCCGGGCGGGGTTGGTGGCGAAACGCGCGTCATCGGCGAGGCCAATGCCCGCCACGGCGCAGAACTTCCGGAACTGCCCGTCGTTACCCACCGCGAGGATCACGTGGCCATCCGCGGTGGCGAAGGCTTGGTAGGGGGCGAGATTCGGGTGGGCATTCCCCCACCGCCGCGGCACCGTGCCTGACACGAAGTAGTTGAGCGCCTGGTTGGCGAGCCAGCCCACCTGCGTGTCGAGGAGCGCCATGTCGATGTATTGGCCCCGACCGCTCCTCGCTCGCTCCTGGAGTGCCGCGAGGATCGCCACGCTCGAATAGAGCCCGGTCATCAGGTCGGCCACTGCCACGCCGACTTTCTGTGGGCCGCCGCCGGGCAGGTCGTCTCGCTCACCGGTGATGCTCATGAGGCCGCCCATGGCCTGGATCATGAAGTCGTAGCCGGCGCGGTTGCGATACGGGCCGGTCTGGCCGAAGCCGGTGATCGAGCAGTAGACGAGGCGCGGGTTCTCGGCGGCAAGCGTGTCGTAGCCGAGGCCGTAGCGCTTCATGTCGCCAACCTTGTAGTTCTCGACGAACACATCGCTCTGTGCGGCGAGCGCGCGGGCGATGCGCTGGCCCTCGGGCTTGGCGATGTCGAGGGTGAGGGAGCGCTTGCCCCGATTCGTCGAGCAGTAGTACGCGGATTCGCGCGTGTCCTGCCCGTCACCGTCCTTGAGAAACGGCGGCCCCCAGGCGCGCGTGTCGTCTCCGGTGCCCGGGCGCTCCACCTTGACCACGTCGGCGCCGAGATCGGCGAGCAGCTGCGTGCACCACGGGCCCGCAAGGACGCGGCTCAGGTCCAGGACGCGAATGCCATCGAGCGCCGCCATGCGCGTGATTCCCGGCGCTCGTCAGCCGCGCCGGTGTGAGTGGGCGAGCCAGTCGGCTGCGAGCGTGGCGAGCGAGCGCACGCCGAGCGTGAGGCAATCCTCGTCGCAGAAGAAGCGCGGGCTGTGGTTGGGCGCAGCGGTGCGATGGTCTCGATCCGGCGGCGTGCAGCCGAGGAAGAGAAAGAAGCCGGGGACCTTCTGTTGATAGAAGGAAAAATCCTCCGCTCCGCAACGCTTGGGCATGAGCTGCACGTTGGGCTCACCCGCCACGCGCTTCAACACCGGCAGCGACCACTCGACCAGCGCCGGGTCGTTGTCGGTGACCGGGTAGCCGCGACGAATGTGCACGTGCGCCTTGGCGCCACCGGAAGCCGCGATCATCTCGGAGATGCGCTTCACGTGCTCGTGCACGTCGTTGCGCTGATCCTCGTCGAAGGTGCGAATGGTGCCCTCGAGCTTCACTTCGTCGGGGATGATGTTGTTGCGCACGCCGCCCTGGAACACGCCCACCGTCACCACTGACGGCTCCTGCGTGATGTTCAAGCGCCGCGAAACGATGGTCTGCAGGCCCGTCACCACCTGCGCGCCGACGACGATGGGATCCACGCCACGCCACGGCATGGCGCCGTGCGTCTGGCTGCCGCGGATGAACACCTTGAATACATCAGCCGCCGCCATCACGGGGCCTGAGCGCCAGCCAATGACGCCGGTGGGGTCGGTGGAGGTGACATGCAGGCCGAACACCGCCTCCACCTTCGGGTCGTCGAGGCAGCCCTGCTTCACCATGAGTTCCGCGCCGCCTTCTTCGCCCTCGGGGGGCATCTCCTCGGCGGGCTGGAACAGGAACACGACGGTGCCGGCAATCTCCGCGCGCATGCCCGCAAGCACTTCGGCAACGGCCATGAGAATCGCGGTGTGCGCATCGTGGCCGCAGGCGTGCATGACGCCGCACTGCTGGCCGTTCCACTCGGTGGTGACACGGCTCGCGAAGGGAAGGTCCACCTCTTCCTTCACGGGAAGCCCATCCATGTCGGCGCGCAAGGCCACCACCGGGCCCGGGCGGCCTCCGCGCAAGATACCGACCACGCCGGTGTAGGCGACCTTCTCGCGTACTTCGTCGAGGCCGATGGCTTTCAGGTGCGCAGCGACGACGCCAGCGGTACGGAACTCCCGATTGCCGAGCTCGGGGTGCTCGTGCAGGTCGCGTCGCCAGGCGATGACTTTCTTCTCGATGCGGTCGGCGGCCGCGGCGATGGCGGCATCCAGCAGGCCAGTGGTTCCGGGGGCGTTCACGGCATTCTCCTCGTGGCGATTCGAGGCGATTCTACGCGCCCGCCCGGGGCTGATTTCGGCTGCGCGACTATAATTTTCCCATGAAACATCTCGAGCCCCAAGCCGCGCACCAACTCCTCCACGCCCAGCCGGATTCGGTGTTCGTCGACGTGCGCAGCAGCACGGAGTTCCTGTTCGTGGGCCATCCGCTCGACGCGATCAACGTGCCATGGTTCGACGGCCCCGACTGGGAGCAGAACCCGCACTTCGTGGGCCAGGTGAAGAAGCTCGCCGGCGCCAACTTTCGCAGCCGGCCGGTCGTGCTCATCTGCCGTAGCGGCAACCGCTCGCTCGAGGCGGGCGCGGCGCTCGAGGCCGCCGGCTTCCAGCACGTCTACAACGTGCTGCACGGCTTCGAGGGCGACATGGACGAGCGCCACCACCGCAACGCGAAGAATGGCTGGCGCGTGGCCGGCCTGCCCTGGCGCCAGTACTGACGCTCGCGTGAGCCTCGCGGGCAGCCCCCCCCCGGCGACCCTGGCGTGGCTCGTGTGGGGCCTGGGCGCGGCGCTCTACCTCATCGCCTTCTACCAGCGCGTGGCGCCCGCCGTGCTCGTGCAGGAGCTCACGCGCGAGTTCGCGCTCTCGGGTGCCGCACTGGGCAACCTCTCCGCGTTTTATTTCTACAGCTACGTCGCCGTGCAGATTCCCACTGGCCTCATCGCCGACCGCTGGGGCCCGCGGCGGTTGCTCACCGTGGGCGCTTCCCTCACCGCAGCGGGCACGCTGCTCTTCGCGCTGGCGCCGACGCCGTGGGTGGCGAACGCCGGCCGCATGGTGATCGGCGCTGCCGCGGGCGTGGCCTTCGTCGCCATGTTGAAGCTCGCGAGCCACTGGATGCCAGCGCGTCGCTTCGCAATGGCGAGCGGCATGGCGCTCTTCATCGGCGTGGTGGGAGCCACGCTCGCCGGCGCGCCCTTGCGCCTGGCGGCCGATGCCGTCGGCTGGCGCGTCGTGATGGGCGTGAGCGCTCTCGTCACCGCGCTGGTCGCCATCGCCATCTGGCTCGTGGTGCGGGACGACCCGGCCGAGCGCGGCTACACCTCCTACTTCCCGCACGACCCGGGCGGCTCCACTGGCCAATCGGTGTGGGCGGACTTGCGCGCCGTGCTCGCGTATCGAAACGCGTGGCTGCTCTACGTCATTCCCGGGGGCATCTCGTGCATCGCCCTCATGTTCGGCGGCCTCTGGGGCGTGCCGTTTCTCACCCTGCACTACGGCTTCAGCACGCCCCAGGCAGCGCTGGTGATGTCGCTTCTCCTGGTGTTCTGGAGCGCGGCGAGCATCGCCTGCGGGCCGCTGTCGCAAAAGCTCGGCAGTCGGAAGGTGCCCTACATCGCCGGCGTGGTGGCCTCGATGATTCTCTGGGCGCTCATCGTCTGGGTGCCGGGCTGGAGCCAGCCCGTGCTCATCGCGCTGATCGTGGCGGTGGGCATCACCTCGAGCGTGTTCGTGCTGGGCTTTGCGTTCGCCAAGGAATCGGTGCCGCCGCGCTATGCCGGCACGGTGTCGGGCATTGCCAACATGGGCGTGATGACTGGCGGCATGGTGATGCAGCCGCTGGTTGGCTGGATGCTCGACCGCAACTGGTCCGGTGCGCTCACCGCCGGCGGCGCGCGCTTCTACGAGCTCGGCGCGTTCCAGCAGGCGTTCTCACTGGTCTTTCTCTGGGGGGCGATTTCGCTCACCCTACTCGCGCTCACCCAGGAGACGCACTGCCGTCAACGCCTGCGGTAAAGCCGCCAGCAGACGAAACCGGCGGCCATCATCGCCGCCATGGCGAGCGCCAGGGCGCGCGGGTCGTCAAAGACCGCTGGCGCGATGACGCCGGCGGTCACCGTGTTCACCATGCCCGAAACCAAGCCTTGCAAGGACGCGGCCATGCCGCGTCGCGTGGGAAAGAGATCCAGCGTGATCAGCGAAACGGTGGGGAACGCCATCGCCGACCCCGCCGCATAGAAAAAAATGGGCAGTACCGACCACGGCAGGGCTGGCGGCTGGGTGAAGCAGTACACAACGTTGGCGGTGGCCGCGAGCGCCATGAAGCCGTAGGCCCACGCAACCGTTGCCTCGCGTGAGAGCTTGCCAGCGGTGCGCCCCGAGATCTGCGAGCCCGTGACCACGCCGGCGATCGACGGGATGAAGAGCCACACGAATTCCGCCGGCGACAGCCCCAGGTGCTGGCCCATGAACACGGGCGCAGAGAGAATGTAGAGAAAGAAGCCGTTGAAGTTGAAGCCCACCATCAGCGAGAGCCACAGGAACGGCAGGTTCGCGCCAACCTCGCGGTACCCCGCCATCAGCGCCACGGGGTGGAAAGGCTGGCGGCGGCTCGCGGGCAGGCTCTCGCGCAGGAACCGGAGCCCGGCAAGCGTGAGCAAGAGGCCCACGGCGGCAAGGAACCAGAAGATCGCGCGCCAGCCGAGCGCCTCGAACAACAGGCCGCCGATGATCGGCGCGATCACCGGCGCCAGGCCAAAAAAGAGCGTGACCGTCGACATCAGGCGCTGCGCGTCTTCCTCGCTATAGAGGTCGCGGATCATGGCCCGCCCGACGACGATGCCCGCGCCGGCCGACACGCCCTGCAGCATCCGCCAACCGATGAGCGCCTCGACACTGGAGGACAGCGCCGCGCCCACCGAGGCAAGGCCAAACAGCGCCACGCCCGCCACCATCAGCGGCTTGCGGCCGAAGCTGTCGGAAAGCGCGCCGTGGAAGAGGAACATGACGCCGAAAGCCAGCAGGTACGCCGAGAGCGTTTGCTGCATCTCGAGTGGCGTGGCGTTCAACGCCGCCTGCATGCCGGAGAATGCGGGCAGGTAGGTATCGACCGCGAAGGGGCCGAGCGAGGCGAGCGCGCCCAGCATCGCGGCGAGCGCCACCCGAAAGCGCGTGGTGTGGATGGCGGCCGCGGTCACGGCAGCGCCTGGCAGCAACGCAGCCTCACGGGCGCGGCGGCAGCGAGCGTAGCCAGGCGACCAGCGCGTCGAGGTCGGCTTCCGTCATTTCCGCGTAGCTCTCGAAGGGCATCGGCGGCGAGAGCCGGCGCCCATCGCGGCTAACCCCTTCGCGAATGGCGCGCTTGACCTCCGCGTCACTCCAGCGACCGATGCCAAACTCGGGATGCGGCGTGATGTTGCGCGACACGGTGCCTTTCCACCACTCGGGGAAGCCAGTGATGGCCGGCGGGGCGAATGCCTTGCCACCCAGGCCCATGGCCGTGCCGTAGAGCGAGCCTTGCGGCGAGCTGGGCGTGTGGCATTCCATGCAGTGCGCGAGCGCGGCGAGGTAGGCGCCGCGGCGCACCGGGTCTTGCAGATCCGCTGCGCCGTAGGCGCGCTCCGCATCGGGGTACAACGCGCGCTTTACCGGCGCGCGCCGGGTGGCCGCGGCCACCGGGTTGCGTACGGCAGGCACCGAGCGCAGATAAGCGACGATCGCATCCTGGTCGGCTCGCGTCAGCGCCTTGTACAGGTTCACCGGCATCGGGGCGCCGAGGGGAACGCCGGCGAGGCCGCGGTGCGCGGGCCGCTCACCCTGGGTAAGGGCGCGCCGGATTTCCTCATCGCTCCAGCGGCCGATGCCCGTGTCGCGATCCGGTGTGATGTTGGGCGCCATGCCAGCAAAGGGCGGCACATCCCACACCACACCACCACCCGCCAAGTGCCGCGACCGGATGGGGCGAGCCTCCGAATCCTTGGCGGTGTGGCAGTTGCCGCAGGCCATGACGCTGTTGACCAGGTAACGGCCGCGGTCGATGTCGCCGGCGGCGGCGCTCGCGGGCACGACGAGCGCTGCGGTGGCAATGCCCAGCGAGAGGGCGAGTCGGATGGCGGTCATCGAGGCCCATATTGTGAACCACCGGTGAACGCCGACCGGAAGGCGAGCGCCTCGCCCACGTGCGCGGAGGCAACGGACGCTTCCCCGGCGAGGTCTGCCACCGAGCGGGCAACGCGCAGCACGCGGTGGTAGGCGCGAGCCGACAACCCCAGGCGCGTGCTCGCGCTCTTCAGCAATGCCTGGCCGCTGGCGTCGGGCGTGCAGAAACGCGCCGTTTGCGCGGGCGTGAGCCGCGCGTTCGCGCAGCCCTGGCGATCCAACTGGCGTGCGTGCGCCGCACCCACTCGCGCGCGAACGGCGGCCGAAGCCTCGCCGCCTTCCGGCGCGCTCAGCGCCGCCTCCGGCAGCACCGGCACCTCGACGTGCAAATCGATGCGATCGAGAAACGGCCCCGACAGGCGAGCGCGGTAGCGCTCGATGCGCGGCGGCGTGCAGACGCAGGCGTGGGCGGGATGGCCCAGAAAGCCGCAGGGGCAGGGGTTCATCGCGCCGACCAGCTGGAAGCTCGCCGGAAACTCCGCCTGCCGCGCCGCGCGGGAGAGCGTGACGCAGCCGCTCTCGAGGGGCTCGCGCAGCACCTCCAGCACGTGACGATGAAACTCCGGCAGCTCGTCCAGGAACAGCACGCCATGGTGCGCGAGCGACACCTCGCCCGGGCGCGGCGGCGACCCGCCGCCGATGATCGCTGCAGCCGAGGCAGTGTGATGCGGGGCGCGAAAGACAGCGCTGCCAAAGCGTCGAGGGTCGAAGCCCGCGGGGGCGAGACTTTGCATGGCCGCGGACTCCAGCGCCTGGCCCTCGTCGAGCGGGGGCAACAGGCCAGGCAGGCGCTGGGCCAGCAGGGTCTTGCCGGTTCCAGGCGGGCCGACGAGAAGCAGGTTGTGGGCGCCTGC
>JAFMJY010000015.1 GCA_017853245.1 Burkholderiales bacterium
GGCGCATCGATGCGCACGTTGCTATCCGCTTCCTGGGGAGAAATATCGACCTGGATGAACTTCTGGCCGCCCCAATCCTTGTGGCCGGCACCGCCCCAGGTCTTGCCCTTGCCGTGCGAGAGGAGCCAGTTCAGGCGTGCGCCGATCAGCAGCACCACGTCGGCTGAAGGAAGGACGTAGGAGCGCGCCGCCGCGGCCGATTGAGCATGGTCGTCTGGAAGCAGGCCCTTCGCCATCGACATCGGGAGATAGGGTATGCCCGTTCGCTCGACGAGCGCGCGAATGTCGTCATCGGCCTGCGCGTACGCGGCCCCCTTGCCGAGCAGGATCAGCGGCCGCTTGGCATTGCGCAACAGGGCCAGCGCGCGACTGACTGCCTCGGGCGCCGGGATCTGACGGGGCGCGGGATCGACCACTTCGATCAACGAACGCCGCCCCGCCTCCGCCGGCATCGCCTGGGCGAAGAGCTTGGCGGGCAGGTCGAGGTAAACGCCTCCCGGGCGGCCGGAGACGGCAGCACGAATGGCGCGGGCCACACCGACGCCGATATCCTCGACGTGGAGCACCCGGAATGCCGCCTTGCAGAGCGGCCTGGCAATGGCGAGCTGGTCCATCTCCTCGTAATCGCCCTGCTGGAGGTCGACAATCTCCCGCTCGCTCGACCCGCTGATGAGGATCATCGGAAAGCAATTGGTGGTGGCGTTGGCGAGTGCCGTGAGCCCATTCAGGAACCCCGGCGCCGATACCGTCAGGCAGATGCCGGGCTTCTGGGTGAGGAATCCGGCAATGGCTGCTGCATTACCCGCGTTCTGCTCGTGGCGGAAGGAAATCATCCGCATGCCCTGGGCCTGGGCGAGACGCGTGAGGTCGGTGATGGGAATGCCCGGGAGCCCGTAAATCGTGGTGATGCCGTTGAGCTTCAGGGCGTCGAGGACCAGATGAAAGCCATCCGTCTCATCCCGGGCGGCGCTGCCCGCCGCAGCTTCCTCACCGGTGACGCCGGGTTCGTTGACGATTCCCATGCAAACCTCCTCCGTGGCCGCGCCCGCTCGCCTTCACTTCAGGCGGGGGACAAACGTCGCATTCTAGCCGCGTTCCGCCTCCGGGAGCCCTCAGGCCCCAGCCGCGTCAAGCCCGGCGCTACGTCGCGGCGCGCTTGCGCAACGCCGACCACCCGCCCGAGAGCAGCGGCCAGAACAGCAGCAGCAGCGCCGCGCCCGTGATGGTGCCGACGAGGGGGTTGGAGAAGAAGACCAACAAGTCGCCCTGGGAGCCCAGCACCGACTGCCGGAACGAATCCTCCGCCCGGTCCCCGAGAACGAGCGCGAGAACCAGCGGCGCCATCGGGTAGTTGAGCTTCTTGAAGACGTAGCCCAGCACGCCGAAGACCAGCATCAGCCAGACGTCGAACATTGAGCTGTGCACGGTGTAGGCGCCGATCGCGCAGATCACCAGGATCACGGGCGCGATGATCGAGAATGGCACGCGCAGGATCGAGGCGAAGAGGGGCACGCAGGTCAGCACGACGATCAGGCCCACGATGTTGCCGAGGTACATGGAGGCGATGAGGCCCCAGACGAAATCCTTCTGCTCGGTGAACAGCAGCGGGCCGGGCTGAAGCCCCCAGATCAGCAACCCGCCGAGCAACACCGCCGCGGTGGGAGAACCCGGAACGCCCAGCGTCAGCATCGGCAGCAGCGCGGAGGTCCCGGCCGCGTGCGCCGCCGTCTCCGGCGCCACCACGCCCTCGACCTTGCCGTTGCCGAATTGTTCGCCGTCTTTCGAGACCCGCTTGGCAAGGCCGTAAGCCATGAACGATGCGGGCGTCGCGCCGCCGGGCACGATGCCCATGAGGCAGCCCACGGCCGACGAGCGCACCGAGGTGCGCCAATAGCGCGGCAACTCCTTCCAGGTTTCCAGCACCACCTTCATGTTGAGGCGCGCCTTGGCACCCCGGAACTCGAGGCCTTCCTCGATGGTGAGCAGGATCTCGCCGATGCCGAAGAGGCCGATCACGGCGATGAGGAAGTCAAACCCCTTGAGGAGCTCCATGAACCCGAACGTCAGGCGCAACTGCCCGGTGACCGTGTCGATGCCGACTGCGGCAAGGGCAAACCCCGCCATCATCGCGGCGATGGTCTTGAACGCCGCGCCCTTTGCCATGCCCACGAACGCGCAAAACGTGAGCAGGTACACCGCAAAGAATTCCGGCGGGCCGAATTTGAGCGCAAAGCGGGCGATGATCGGCGAGATGAACGTGATGAGCAGCACCGCCACCAAGGCACCGATGAACGAGGAAGTGAATGCGGCCGTCAGTGCCGCGCCGGCGCGCCCCTGTTGCGAGAGGGGGTAGCCATCAAAAGTCGTGGCCACGGACCAGGGCTCGCCCGGAATGTTGAAGAGGATCGAGGTGATGGCGCCGCCGAACAGTGCCCCCCAGTAAATGCAGGAGAGCAGGATGATGGCCGACGTGGCGCCACCCGGTTGCTGCGCCATGGTGAAGGTAAGCGGCAGTAGGATCGCCACCCCGTTGGCTCCACCGAGCCCGGGCAATACGCCGATCAGGACGCCCAACGTCACGCCCGCGAACATGAGCGCGAGGTTGAACCACGACATCGCGATGGCGAAGCCGCCGATCAGGGATTGGATTTCTTGCATGGCGGCCCCGGGTCAGCTGAACCCGAGCGCTGCCTCGAGGGGCCCCTTGGGCAGGGGCACCTTGAACCAGATCTCGAACATCAGGAAGAAAAAGATGACCACGCCTAGGCATACCGGCACGATCTTCACGGGACCGTAGCCGCCGAGGCGCCACATGAACCAGGCAATGTAGAGGGCCGAGGCAACGTAGATACCGAGGCCAAACCAGGGGTTGGCGATCAGCGCCACGTAGACCACCGTCGGAAACAGCACCGCCAGCACCATTCGCAACTCGCCCCGCTTGACGAAGGCGTGCGCGCCCTTCTCGCCCATGCGAAACGCCTGAAGGAGATTGGCCCCCGAAGCGATGACGATGAAGAGCCCAATGTAGAACGGAAAGTAGCCCGCCTGCGGGCCGTCCGAGCCCCAGGCAGCGCCGAGGCGTTGGCTATCCCACATCACGACGGCGCCGAACACCAGGAACAGCCCTGCCATGACGACCTCCGCCGCGCGCAACGACGTGACGGCCTTGTCTCCTTCCTCCATCGGCTCCCCTCTTGTCGTGATAGACGCGGCCCCCGCAGGGGCCGCAGCCGGTTACTTGCCGGGCGCGAGGAAACCTGCCTCCTTCATGAGCCCATAGTGAAGCTTCTCGGCGCTCGCGACCCAGTCCGCGTACTCCTTGCCGGTGAGCGCCGTCTGGTTGAAGGCGCCGTCCTCCATGAACTTCTTCCACTCCGGCGTCTGGCGCACCTTCTCCATGAGGTCGACGTAGTACTTCACCTGGTCGGCGGTGACGCCGCCCGGCATGAAGATGCCCCGCAGCATCAGGTAATCGGTGGTGAGGCCCGATTCCTTGCAGGTCGGGATATCCGCCCAGCTCATGTCGGCGGTGACCTTGGCCTTGTAAGGCATGCGCGTGTCGTCGAAGACGCAGAGGGGGCGGAGGTTGCCCGCGCGCCATTGCGCCACCGCCTCGATGGGGTTGTTCACGGTGGAATCGACATGCTTGCCCACCAGCTGCGTGGCGACCTCGCCGCCGCCCTTGTAGGGAATGTAGGTGAACTTGACGCCCGCCTGCTTCTCGATCGCAACGGTGATGATCTGGTCTTCCTGCTTGGAGCCGGTGCCGCCCATCTTGGTCTTGCCGGGGCCCGCTTTCTTCATCTGCTCGAGGAATTCCTTGGGCGTCTTCGCGGGGTTTTCCTTGTTGACCCAGAGCACGAACTGATCGAGCGCCATCATTCGCACGGGCGTGAGGTCCTTCCAGCTGAAAGGAACGCCGGTGGCCATTGGGGTCGTGAACAGGTTCGACAGCGTGATCACGATCTTGTGCGGGTCGCCCTTCGAGCCCTTCACGTCGAGGAAGCCCTCGGCGCCGGCGCCACCGCCCTTGTTGATCACCACCATCGACTGCTTCATCAGGTTGTTCTTGGCGATGATCGATTGGATGACGCGCGCCATCTGGTCGGCGCCGCCACCCGTTCCGGCTGGAACGATGAATTCAACGTTCTTGGTGGGCTCCCAGGCTAGCGCTGGGGCGGCAAAGGAGAAGGTAGTGGCAACGGCGGCGGCCAAAAGGCCAGTGCTCAGGATTTGCTTCGTCATGTCACGGCTCCTTGTGAAAATGCGCTCGCAAGAGCGGTCGGTTGAGGATTATATTCCCGGGAGGGCGCCCGGCTGCTGCTACTTGACCAGCAGGACCGGGATGCCTGTGAGGCTCAGCACATGCGTGGTCACCGACCCCATGACCAGGCCCGCAACAGTGCCCAGACCGCGAGTGCCCATCACGATCTGGTCGATGCCCTTTTCTTTGGCGTAGTGGGCAATGACGTGGGCCGGCTCCCCAACGCCAATATGGATTGCGTACGGAACCTTGGCCACATCGAGGGCTCGACGGGCGGAGACGACGGCCGCGTCTCCCTGTTCGCGGTGGTAATCGCGCAACTGGTCCTGGGCAACGAACCGGCCCACGGCTTCGGGCAGCGCATGCTGCACGTTGAGAAGGTGCACTTCGGGCTTCTCCTTGTACCAACCCAACAGGCCCACCAAGTGCGAAACGGCGCGATCGGATGACTCCGACCCGTCCACAGCGATCAGGATGCGAAACATGCGCTCCTCCAGGGAAATACGGCGCGGCCGGCGGGCAGGACAATCATTGGCCGGGCCCCGCCTTCTGGCTGCCCGTCCCGGCAAGGTCCACGGTAGGCGCGGCGTCCTGGCGCTCCTCGGCGCGGGCCGCAAGCCACTTGCCCACTGCCACGACTGCGATCGCACCCAGGGCGGGGGCCACGGTGTGGAGCCACGCCGCGTTGGTGTCGACCCAGTCCTTGATCGAGGGGTCGGAAACCGCCATGTCGCCCGCTACCCAGCCGAGCAAGGCAGCGCCCAGCGTGATGATGATCGGGAAACGGTCCATCACCTTGAGGAGCATGGTGCTGCCGAAGATGACCAGCGGAATGCTGATCGCCAGCCCGAGCACGAGAAGCAGCATGCTGCCCTTGGCCGCCGCCGCTACGGCAATCACGTTGTCCAAGCTCATCACCAGGTCGGCGATGAGGATCGTGCGGATGGCCGCCGCAAGCCCGGTCGACGCTGACGACCCGCCATCGCCCTCGTCTTCCGGAAGCAGCAGCTGTGTGGCAATCCAGAGGAGCAGGGCCGCGCCCACAAGTTTGAGGTAGGGCAGCCGCAGCAGCTCGACGGCGACAATCGTGAGTACGATGCGCATGGCGATGGCGGCGCCGCTGCCCCAGAAGATCGCCGCTTTCTGCTGCTGGGGCGGCAGGGAACGGGCCGCCAAAGCAATCACCACGGCGTTGTCTCCCGACAGCACGATGTTCACGCCGATGATCGCGAGGAGACTCCCCCAGAACACCGCCGTCATGACTTCGTCGAACATGCCTTCCTCTCCCCCTTGAAGCGCCGGAGCGTGACCCCGCCTTTGCCATGGTACCCGATGCGCCACTGCGCCCGCCGGTCGGGCAGCGGGGCAGCTCCTATAATGGTCTCGGTTTGAAACCGAAGCGCAAACCGGATTGTCGTTGACCTCGCTCGTGCTACGGTGCCTCGCGCCGGCACTGATCCTTCTCGCGACGTTGGCTCGTGCGGCCGATGCGGACATCGTTGCTGCGCGCGCCGCATGGGAGCGGGGCAATGTCGCCGCCCTGGCAAAGCTTCGCGACCGGTCGGCCGCCCATCCTCTCGGCGCCTATCCTGCGTTCTGGCATCTGCTCGCCACGCTGGACGTCGCCCCCGAAGCGGACTTGCGTGCGTTCCTGGACGCGAACCGGGACGGCCCGCTTGCCGACCTCCTCCGGCGGGACTGGCTCAAGCGACTGGGCGCGGCGGGCAAGTGGGGGGAGTTCCGCCGCGAACACCCCGCGTTGGTAGCTGACGACCCGGAGGTCGCCTGCTACGCCCTGCAGGCACGCCTGGACAGCGGGGACCCTGAGGCCTTGCGGGAAGCCCGCGGCCGCTTCCTCGGCGGAAAGGAAGCGCCCGCGCCCTGCCAGCCTGTATTCGCCGCGCTGGCCAGCGAGCGCCTGATTGGGTCTCCCGAGGTGTGGTCCCGAATCCGGCAATTGCTCGCCGCCGGCGCGCTCGGGGACGCCAAGCGCGCCAACCTGTTCCTCCCCAATCGGGAACGCTTCGACGAGCGCGACCTGGCGCTCGCCAACGACGACCCCGCCCGCTTTCTCGCTCGCCCGCGGCCGAAGGCACCGCCGAATCGTGCATTTCACGAGCTGTCGCTCCACGCGTTGGCGCGGCTCGCGCGCAAGAGCCCGGACGAAGCGGCAACACGACTGCAGGAGCTCGCCACGACGCTTGGCCCGGGGGACAGCCGGTATGGCTGGGCGGAGATCGCCCAGGCGTCAGCCCGGTCTCACCACTCGCGGGCTGTGGAGTGGTATCGGCTGGCGGGCGAGGGGCCATTCACAGAGCCCCAACTGCAATGGATGGTGCGCGCCGCCTTGCGCGCGGGCGACTGGCGCCTCGTGCGCGCTGCCGTGAACCAGATGCCGCCGCTGGAAGCGCGCGACCCGGCGTGGCAGTACTGGCTCGGGCGAGCACTGCGCGCGGAGGGTGCCAACGATGCGGCGCGTGCGGTGCTGCTGCCGCTCGCCCGGGAGCGCCACTTCTACGGGCTGCTCGCGGCGGAAGACCTGGGCCTTGTACAGCCACCGGACTGGACTCCCCGATCGGTCCCTGAAGAGGATGTTGCGCGCATGCGGTCCGTGTCGGCCGTGGGTCGCGCCATGGCCCTGTATCGGCTGGGGCTTAGCCAGGAGGCCTTCCGCGAGTGGGTGTTCGGCCTTCGCGCGCGCACCGATGCGGAGTACCTCGCGGCGGCGGAACTCGCCAGCCGGGAAGGCCTCATCGACCGTTCTATCGGCACCGCCGACCGCACGGTCACGCTGCATGACTTCACGCGCCGCTATCCCACGACACACATCGAGACCCTCTCGGAATCGGCTCGGCAGTGGAACGTCGCCGAAGCCAAGGTATTCGCCATGATTCGCCAGGAGAGTCGCTTCAACGCCACTATTCGCTCACGCGCCGGCGCCATCGGCCTCATGCAATTGATGCCTGCCACAGCAAGCTGGGTGGCCAGGCAGATGAGCTTTCCGGACTACCGCATCAGCCTGCTCGACCTGCCGTCCGTGAACATCGCCATGGGCACGTACTATTACCACCGCGTGCTCGCCGACCTCGGGGACCCGGTGCTCGCCACCGCCGCCTACAACGCGGGCCCCGGGCGCGCCAAGCGCTGGCGCGACGCGACGCCGCTGGAAGGCGCGATCTACGCCGAGACCATTCCGTTCAACGAGACTCGTGACTACGTGAAAAGGGTGTTCGCGAACGCGTGGTTTTACCACCACCGCCTGAACGGCGAGGCGGCGAGCCTGCGCGCAATGCTTGGAAAGGTTCCGGCGCGCCCTGCCGATCCCGGCGCTGCCAGCGACATTCCTTGAGTTGATGCGATGACGACACGACAGGTTCTTGTTCTTGGCGGCACCGGCTTCGTGGGGCGTGCGGTATGCGCTCAGCTGGCAGCGCGCCAGGTCCGCATTCGCATCCTCTCGCGCGACGCCGCCAAGGCGCGCCCGCTCACGGTCCTGCCGGCGCTCGAGGCCATGCACGGCTCGCCACACGACGATGCGACGCTGCGACGCGCCATGGCGGGCGTCGATGCCGTCATCAACCTCGTCGGCATCCTGCACGAGCGAGGTCGCGACACGTTCGAGCGCGCTCACGTCGACCTGCCCCGCCGAGTCGCGCAGCTTTGCCGCGAAGCCAACGTCACCCGGCTCGTGCACATGAGCGCGCTGAAGGCTGATACCGAAGGGCCCAGCGCGTACCTGCGCTCGCGCGGACGGGGGGAGGCGGCAGCGCGGGCGGCCTTCGGGCACTCCGGCCTCACGATCCTGCGCCCCTCGGTGATCTTCGGGGCAGGCGACCGCTTCGTGAACCTGTTTGCAGCCATGGCGCAGTGGGCGCCCGTCATCCCGCTGGCAGGGGCGCACGCGCGTTTCCAGCCCGTCTGGGTCGAGGATGTCGCGCGCGCCCTGGTCGATTGCCTCGAGGGCGAGCGCACGCACGGCCAGGCCTACGAGCTCTGCGGGCCCGACGTGTACACGCTCGCCGAAATCGTGTTGTTCGCGGCCCGCACGCGCGGGCTGCGTCGAAGGGTGATCCCGCTGCCGGGGCCGGTTGCGGCCCTGCAGGCCTTCGTCATGGAAAGGCTGCCAGGCCCGTTGATGACGCGCGACAACCTTCGCTCCATGTCGATCGACAACGTCTGCGAGTGCGGCTGGCCGGGCGTCTTCGCCTTCGCCCCCAGCGCTATGCAGTCGGTGGTGCCGTCCTACCTGTCCCCGGGCGTGCCAAGAGACCGCTACGCCGGGCGGCGCGACCCCTCGCTTCGACCTTCCAGGCGGCCGCGATGAAGGTCTACGCCGTCGGCGGGTCGGTGCGCGACGAGCTGCTGGGAAAGCCGGTGACCGACCGCGACTGGGTCGTGGTCGGCGCCACGCCCGAGGAAATGGCGCGCCTGGGCTTTCGGCCGGTCGGTGCCGACTTCCCGGTGTTCCTGCACCCCGACACGCAGGAGGAATATGCCCTCGCGCGCACCGAGCGGAAGACCGCTCCGGGCTACCGGGGCTTCACGTTCCACGCCTCGCCAGATGTGACACTCGAGGAAGACCTTCGCCGGCGCGACCTCACCGTCAACGCCATGGCTCGCGCCGACGATGGCACGCTGATTGATCCCTTCGGCGGGGAATCGGACCTGCGCCAGGGCCTTCTCCGGCACGTGAGCGAAGCGTTTGCCGAGGACCCGGTGCGAATCCTTCGCGTGAGCCGCTTTGCCGCCCGCCTGGGATTTCGGATTGCCGACGACACGCTCGCGCTCATGCGGGGGATGGTCGATGCCGGCGAAGCGGACCATCTGGTGGCCGAGCGTGTCTGGCAGGAGGTGAGCCGCGGATTGCTGGAGCGCAATCCCTCGCGAATGCTCGCATCGTTGGATGCGTGTGGCGCACTGGCGAAAGTGCTGCCGGAACTCCTGTCGCCACCTGGGGCTGTTGGTTTGGCGCAGCGAGGCCACTGGCTCGATGCGGCCGCGAACGTTCATCTCGCCTTGCCCGAACGGTTCGCGCTGCTCACCCTGGGGCTGGCGGAGGGCGAGGCCCAGGCGTTGGCGGAACGCCTGCGGGCGCCCGCCGACTGCCGGGACATGGCCCTGCTTGCGGCCCGCGAAGCCACATCGGCAGGGCAGTTGGCCGAACTGGGGCCCGAGCGCTTGTTGGGGTTCCTGGAGCGATGTGATGCCTTTCGACGACCCGAGCGGGTGCACGGGCTCCTTCGGGCCCTGGCCTGCGCCTCCGGCACGACCGTGACCTCCGATGCTGCCAGGCAAGTGACGGCCGTGCTCACAGCGGCCAAGTCCGTGGACGCAGCCGCGATTGCAAGGTCCGAGCCTCGCGACATAGCGGGCGCGCTTCACGCTGCTCGGGTCAAGGCGATTGCCGCACTCGGCAAGCCCTGAAATGCAAAACCCCCGGCCGAGGCCGGGGGCTTACTGATCGTGGGCAGCGCGCGCCCGCGAAGGGCGCGAGTGCTTAGCGGCGCTTGGCGCCCTTGCGCGGGGCCGCCTTGGGCGAGGCAGTCTTGGTCGCCGCCTGAACCGTGGCGACGTTCTGCTCGACAGCCTTCTCGACCGTGTCGAAGAGCTGCTTGTTCATGGCCGCCAGGTTCGCGTAGGCGTTCTGGGCCGCCGCAAAGGCCGACTTCATGTTGGCAACCACTTGCTCCGAGCCTGACGGGGCGAACTTGAAGGCCTCTTCCATCGAGGCGACGGCGCTGGTGTTCAGCTCCGCGGCTTGGGCTTCCATGACCTTCTTCAGCTCGGCTTGGGTGGCGGCAGCGGCTTCGTACATCGTGCGGGATACGGCGTAGGCGCGCTTCATGGCCGGCTCGAGGGCTGCGGAGTTGAGCGCGATGACCTGCTGGGGATCCTTGGCGGACACCAGGGCTGCGGCGTGGCGGGTGGCCTGCTCGACGGACTCGCGGGCGGCGCCCAGGCTGATTTCAGCGAACTTCTCGACGTTCTCGAGGGAGAGTTGGGCAAGCTGCGCCAACTGGTGCACCGCGGCTTCGTTGGCGGCGCTGAACTGGTCGACTTTGATCATGGCGTTTCCTTCAGTAAATAAGGGGGTGGGAGAGCGGGGGAAGCGGAATTGCTGCGCTGCACAAACCGAATTTTAGGCCTTGCAAGGGCTATGTCAAGAGGCTTTGCAAAGTTTTTTTGCGCCGCACCATGCCCCTCCGCCCCCCCCATGGCCCGTCCCGGATATGAAAAAAGCCCCTTTCGGGGCTTTTTTCGGGGGCCTCCCCTGCCGGGGCACCCCTCAGCCCGCTGGTCGAGGCTCAGTTGGCCTTGAGCCCCCGCTCCCGGAAGTACTTGAGCGCCCCGGGGTGAAAGGGGATCGGCGAGCCACCCGTGAGCTGATTGCCCAGCTCCAGAAAGGCTGCGTCGCGGTGCACCTTGACCAGCTCGTCCTTCTTCTCAAACAGGGTCTTGGTGACCTGGTAGACGAGGTTCTCGTCCGCGCTCTCCGGCACCACCAGCAGGTTCCAGACGTCCACGTTGGTCGTGTCCGTAGCCTGGCCGGGATAAGCGTTGCCGAGGATCTTGTTCTGGACGTAGATCGGCCCGTACTTCTTGCGCAAGGCCTCCGCGCCGGCGCCGTGGTCAAGGAGCTTCACTTTCCTGCCGGGGGTGGCCGCCAGGTCCGTGATCCCCGGGGTCGGGACTCCGCCCACCCACGTCAGGGCATCGACCTTGCCGTCCTTGAGGGCATTGACCGACTCGGCCAGGGACAGGCGCTCCCGGGTTACGTCCTTGTTGGGGTCCAGCCCGAAGGACTCCAGCAGGCGCATGGACATCACCTCGGTGCCGGATGCCGGCGCTCCGGTGGCCACGCGCTTGCCCTTGAGGTCGGCCATCTTCTCGATGCCCTTGCCCTCGAGCGTCACGACCTGCATCCGGTTCGGGTAGAACACGACGAGCGCCCGGACTGGCACTTTCTTGCCCGAGAACTTGTCCAGGCCGTTGAAGGCGTCCCACGCGGCGTCGGCCATGGTGAAGCCGATGTCCGACTTGCCGCCCCCGATGAGCTGCAGGTTGGCGATCGAGCCCGCTGTCACTTCGGCCGTGGCATCCACCCCCGGAACGTACTTGGACAGCACCTGTGCGAGGCCGCCGCCCAGCGGGTAGTACACGCCTGCCGTGCCGCCCGTGCCGATGGAGAGGCGGGTTGTCTTCTTCTCCTGGGCCGCTGCGGAGCCCATGCCCATCGCCACGGCGAGCGCCGCGGCCATTGCGATCAGTCTCTTCATGGTCGGTTTCCTCTCGTTTCGTTGTTGATAGGGATGAGGCTGCGCCCCTGACTCTGTCAGTCGCCCAGGGCCTTGAGTTCCTGCACCAGCTTGGCCACGGCTTCCTGGCCGCCGCCGTAGTACATGCGGGTGTTGTCCTGGTAGAAGAGCAGGTTCTCGATGCCCGAGAAGCCCGCGCCCTTGCCCCGCTTGTTGACGATGACGTGCTTGGCGTAGTCGGCATTGAGGATGGGCATGCCGTAGATCGGCGAGCTCTGGTCCGTCCGGGCGGCGGGGTTCACGACGTCATTGGCGCCGATCACGAAGGCCACGTCGGTCGTCGCGAACTCCTCGTTGATTTCCTCGATGTCGAAGATGATGTCGTAGGGCACCCCAGCCTCGGCCAGCAGCACGTTCATGTGGCCGGGCATGCGGCCCGCAACCGGGTGGATCGCGAACTTCACCTCGACGCCGCGATCCTTGAGCACCTTGGTGAGCTCCCAGACCTTGTGCTGCGCCTGCGCCACCGCCATGCCGTAGCCCGGGATGATGACCACCTTCTGGGCGTAGGCCATCAGGGCGGCGACGTCGCCCGCCTCGATGGGCTTTTGGGTGCCCTCCACCTTTTGCGCTGGCCCCCCGGTGCCGGTGGGCGGCGTGAGCAGCTTGGCGATCGGGCGGTTCATCGCCTTCGCCATCAGCTGCGTGAGCAGCGTGCCGGCAGAACCCACGACGATTCCGGCAACGATCATCGCGGAGTTGTTGAGCACGAAGCCCTCGAAGCCCACTGCGAGGCCCGTGAAGGCGTTGTACAGGGAGATGATCACCGGCATGTCGGCGCCGCCGATGGGCAGGGTCATCAGCACCCCGAAGAGGAGCGCGCAGACGAAGAACGCGATGACCAGGCCCGTGCTGCCCGCCGGCTCCATCACGATGTAGATGCCCAGAATCACCGACGCTGCGAGAAGGCCAAAGCTGATGAAGTGATGGCCCGGCAGCGAGTAGACCTTGTCCATGATGCCCTGGAGCTTCGCGTAGGCGATGGCGCTACCGGAGAAGGACACCGCGCCGATCAGCGCGCCCGCAACCGCCAGCGCATTGACGAAAGCGCCGTGGTCATGGGGCGAGGTGCCCGCGGGCGTGCCCGGCAGGATCGCGGCCACCTTGAGCAACTCGATCGCGGCAATGGCCGCGGCGGCGCCCCCGCCCATGCCGTTGTAGATGGCGATCATCTGTGGCATGTCGGTCATGGCTACGCGCTTGCCCGACACCCACGCGATGCCGCCACCCACTGCGATCCCCGCGACCATCAGGCCGTAGACCAGCGGCAGGTTTGCCGCCTTGAGGATCTCGGGGTGCGCGAAGGTCGCGACCGTCGCGATGAGCATGCCCCACCCGGCAGTGACAATGCCCCCTTGGGCCGTCACCGGCGAGCTCATGCGCTTGAGGCCCATGATGAAGAGGAACGCGGCAAGAAAGTACGTCGCGTTAACGGCGTTCATGAGGAATGCCTGGCTCATTTCGCGCCCTCCGCCGGCTTCGATTTCTTGAACATGCCGAGCATGCGCTCCGTCACCACGTAGCCCCCCACCGCGTTCATGGCGGCCAGAGCAACGGCAAAAAATCCGATGGCGAGCTCAAGCCCGGTCGTGGCCTTGCCAAGCGCCACCATGGCGCCCACCAGCACGATGCCGTGCACGAAGTTGGAGCCGGACATGAGCGGGGTGTGCAGGATCACCGGCACGCGCGCGATAACCTCGTAGCCCGTGAAGGCGGCCAGGAGGAAAACGTAAAGCGGGTTGAAGTCGATCATCGCCTGGCTCCTAGAGTCCGAGTGCCTGCTTGGACGGCGCATGCATCACCTCGCCATCCTTGGTGTAGACGCAGCCCTTGATCACCTCGTCGGCAAAGTCGAGCGTGAGAACGCCGTCCTTCACGAAGGGCGAGACAAGGTTGAACAGGTTCTTGGCGTACATCTCGGAGGCGTGCACCGGCATGGTCGAGGCAACGTTGAGCGGCCCGTGTATCGTCACCCCGCCCTTGGCCACGGTCTTGCCGGGCTCCGTGAGCTCGCAGTTACCGCCCGTCTCCGCCGCCAGGTCGACGATCACCGAGCCGGGGCGCATCGACTGCGCCATGGCGGCGGTGACGATTTTCGGCGCTGGCCGGCCCGGAATGGCGGCCGTCGAGATCACCACATCGGACTCCGAGACCACCTTGGCGAGCGCCTCGGCCTGCAGGCGCTTCTCTTCCTCGGTGAGCTCGCGCGCGTAGCCGCCGGAGCCCTCTGCCCCTTGCACCGCCATGACGAACTTGGCGCCCAGGGACTCGATCTGCTCCTTCACGGCCGAGCGCACGTCGTAGGCGGAAACCAGCGCGCCGAGGCGGCGAGCGGTGGCGATCGCCTGGAGTCCTGCAACGCCAGCGCCGATGACGAGCACCTTGGCGGGACGGAGCGTGCCCGCGGCATACGTCAGCATGGGGAAGAACTTCGGGCACAACTGCGCCGCCATGAGCGTCACCTGGTAGCCCGCGATCGCCGCCTGCGATGACAGGGCGTCCATGCTCTGGGCGCGGGTGATGCGGGGAATCAGCTCCACCGACAACGAGGTGATTTTCTTGTCGAGGAGCTTGCGCACGCGCTCGGGGTTCTTCCCGGGCTGCATGAAGGCCACCAGCGTCGCGCCAGGCTTCATCGCATCGATTTCGGCGTCGGTCGGCGCCTGGACCTTGAGCACCAGATCCGCCTTGCCGATCAGCGCAGCGCCGGAGCCCTCGATCGAAACCGTGCCCAGCTCCGCGTCGCGAAAGCCGGCCACGTCGCCGAGCCCGGACTCCACCGCGACGGTGGCGCCCAACTTCGCCCATTTCTTCGCGACCTCGGGGTTCACGGCGACGCGCCGTTCCCCCGGCAAGCTCTCTTTTGGAATCCCGATGAGGACCGGCATGTCCACTCCCCTTGCTGAACGCTGGACGAAAGGGCCGGATTTTAGCCCAACGCGCACCCAGGCGCGGCACCTTCAGAGCGCGAGTGGCCGCCCGAGCCGAAAGCCGGCCAGGGGACCCCGCACGCCCCGGCCGATGGCAAGCACCTTGAAGGACTCGCCCATGGCGCCCGGCCCGACGAGGCGTTGAATCGCCGCAGTCTCCCGTGCTTGATCGAAGGAATCCGACCGGCGCCCTATGCGCTCGGCCAGGCCGCACGAGAGCAGGAATTGGGCCTGGGTCGCGAAACCCAGCACCTCGGCCCCCACGCTCGCCGCCGCCTGCGCCATGGCGCTGAAGTCGACGTGTGCGGTGATGTCCTCCAGGCCCGGCAAATGGAAGGGGTCGTCATGAGGGCGGTGACGGTAATGGCAGCGCAGCGTGCCGAGGCGGCGCTGCGGGTGGTAGTACTCGGCGGCGGCGTACCCGTAGTCCACCCACAGGGCGAGCCCCTCGGCGAGGCTCTCCGCGATGGACCGCACCAATCCCTCGGCACCAGGATTGCATTCCGTCACGTAGTCGCCATCGCCGGGGAGGAGGCCCGCGATCTTCGCCGCGCGCTCGGGATCGGTCACGACGCGCGCCGCCCAGCCGAACCCGGCTCGCGTTTCGGTGACGCCCCACTCGATGAGCTCGCCCCCCACCCGCCCGACGCGTTCGCAGGGAACCGTGTCGAGCACCTCGTTGGCAACGATGAATCCGCGGTGCGCGTTCGGCACTTGGTCGACCCATTCGAAGCGGTGCAGGAATTCCGGGTGGCGGCGCGCCAGGAGGCTTCGCTGGCGCTCACGCAGGTCGGGGCTCACCTCGAGCATGCGGTAGCGCCCGGGCCTGCAGCCCGACTCCTCGAGGCTCGCGAACAGTTCGGCGGCGAGGGCGCCAGTGCCCGGCCCCAGCTCGAGAATGTCTCCGCCTGCGCGCAGGACCTCGGCCGCCTGCACCGCGACGCAGCGCGCAAAGTGCGGCGAGATCTCCGGGGCGGTGACAAAATCGCCAGCCTCGCCGAACTTGCGAGCCCCCGCGACGTAATAGCCCAGCCCCGGCTCGTAGAGTGCCGATTGCATGTAGCTCGAGAAGGGAATCCAGCCGCCCGACGCACGGATGCGTTCGCTCAGGCGTGCTCGGAGCTGCTGGCTGTGGGCCAGCGCATCGGCGGGCGGCGCGGGAAGGTGGGCAGCTTCGGTCACGACAGGACGACGCAGCGGCGGAAGCAGCAACGGATTTCGCTACACTTCCGCCTCTCGAAAAAAACCCCTCGGGGCAGGCGGCGAGTGGCAAATGGACTATAGCACCGGGGCTCCCGTGGTTCTGGTCACCGGCGGCGCACGGCGCGTTGGCGCCGCGATCGCGCGGGCGGCCCACGCTGAGGGCGCGCGCGTGGTGATCCACTGCAATCGCTCCCGGGACAGCGCCGCGGCGCTGGTGTCGGAGCTGAACGCGGCGCGAGCCGGCTCTGCAGCGTGGGTGCAAGGAGAGCTCCTGGACTATGCGCGCCTCCCCGGCTTGGTGGACTCGGCGGCGGAATGCTTCGGCGGTCACCTCGATGCGCTCGTGAACAACGCATCGGCCTTCTATCCCACACCAATCGGCCAACTGGACGATCGCCAATGGGAGGAGCTTCTTGGTTCCAACCTCAAAGCCCCTGCCTTCCTCGCGCAGGCGGCAGCACCACGATTGCGCGCGTCCCGCGGCGCAATCGTGAATATCGTCGACATTCACGCCGAGCGCCCCCTGGCGGGATACCTCGCCTATACCGTCGCCAAGAGCGGCCTCGCCGGCCTCACCCGTGCGCTCGCCCTGGAGCTGGCGCCCGAGGTTCGGGTCAACGGCGTGTCGCCGGGCGCCATCCTCTGGCCCGAGGGCGACTCCTTCCCGCCCGCCGAGCGCGAGCGCATCACGCGCCAGACACCGCTCGCGCGTGTCGGCAGCCCCGAGGACATCGCCTCCGCCGTTGCCTTCTTTCTGTTCCGCGCGCCTTTCGTCACCGGGCAGATCCTTGCCGTCGACGGCGGGCGTGAACTTGCCCTGTAGGACGCCATGAACACCCAGACCCCCGCCCGCGACCCGCGCAAGGCCGACTACGAGGCGATCAAGCGCCGCAAGCGCATACGCCGTTTGGTCGGCGAGGCGATCGCCGATTTCAAGATGATCGAGGCCGGCGACAAGGTCATGGTCTGCCTCTCCGGCGGCAAGGACAGCTACGCCCTTCTCGACGTGCTGCTGCACCTGAAGGCCTCCGCGCCGGTGCCTTTCGACGTGGTCGCCATGAACCTGGACCAGCGTCACCCCGGGTTCCCGGAGCAGGTGCTGCCGGAATACCTTCGCTCGGTGGGAGTGCCGTTTCACATCGAGGTGCAGGACACGCACTCCGTGGTGAAGCGCGTGATCCCGGAAGGCAAGACGATGTGCAGCCTCTGCTCGCGGCTTCGGCGGGGCGTGATTTACCGCGTGGCGGGCGAGCTTGGCGCCACCAAGATTGCGCTGGGCCACCACCGGGACGACATCCTCGAGACCTTCTTCCTGAACCTGTTTCACAACGGCAAGGTCAAGGCCATGCCGCCGAAGCTCCTGTCGGACGACGGCCAGCACGTCCTCATCCGGCCACTGGCTTACGTGGAGGAATCCGACCTCGAAGCCTATGCCGTCGACCGGGCCTTCCCGATCATTCCCTGCGACCTGTGCGGGTCGCAGGAGAACCTGCAGCGCAAACAGGTCAAGGCGATGCTGAGGGAATGGGAGCGGCGGCACCCCGGCAGACTGATCTCGATCTTCAGCGCGCTGGGGCGCGTGACGCCTTCGCACCTGCTCGACCGGGGGCTCTTCGACTTTCTCGGCCTGGAGCCGGGCGGCGAGCCACCCGCCGAAACGGACCCGGGCATCGACCCGGTGCCACTGGACACCCCCGCTGCGGCGACCGTGGTGCCGCTCGCGCCAAAGCCCGCGGTCTAACGGGTGTCGCTCGCCGCGCCTCGGAACCTCGCGTCGAGCCTCGGCTGGGCACCGTAGCGTTCGAGGGCGGCCGAAACCGTCTTCTCAAGCTCGGCGAGGCGTTCCGACGCTGACGGGTGAGTGCTCAGGGTGAGCGAAGCGCCCGCGTCCTCCGGCTTGAGCTGGGCCAGCATGGACAAGACCGCGACCAGCCCGTTGGGGTCGTAACCCGCGCGGGCCGAGATGATGACGCCCAGCAGGTCTGCCTCGTGCTCCATGCGCCGGTCCAGCGGGCGAAGGAACAGCCCGTCCCGAACCAGGTCGACTCCCGCGCTCGCCAGCGAAGCCTTGACGTCAACCGCGACGCCGCCGCGCCGGGAAATCTGCTCCTCGGCGACGATGCGGGTCACGTTGGCCGCCGCGCCCCAGCCCGCAGCGCTCTGGATTGCCGCAAGCTGATGGCGCTGGAGCACGTGGGCAATCTCGTGCGCGAGCACACCGGCGAGCTCGGATTCGTTCCCGAGCCGTCGCACGAGGCCATGAGAAACGAGCACGGTGCCACCGGGCATGGCGAACGCGTTGATCGCATCGTTGTCGATCACGCCGAAAGTCCAGGGAAGTTCCGAGCGCTCGGTTTGGGACGCGAGCCAACGCCCCACGCGGTTCACGTAGCGTTGCAGCCGCTCGTCGGGGTGCAAGCGAACCGCGCCCAGAAATCCGGCCGCGATGCCCTCGCCCAGCGAGATCTCCTCCTCGGCCGAATACTCTCGGTTTGCCTCTCCCGCCTGCCTGCCGATCTCGGCCGCCTTCTTGCCCAGCTCCAGGATCCGCCCCACGTCCCACTGCGCCAGCGCTGGGCGCGCGACGAGCGCCATGGTGGCCAAGACGGCCAACGCCGCGCGGTGGCTCACGACTTGCCCCTGCCGGGCACGGGCACCGGAACCGCCATCAGCCCGCCCTCCTGGGCGAACGCCTCTGCCTCCGCCAGGGGCACGCGATACGACTGAAGTTGCCTGAGCGCCGCCGTGTCTGGCGATGCCGACTGGAACTGGTCTCGGGTCAGCCCGCGAACGCCCAGGGTGGCCACCTTGGATGTCTCGGGCGACTGGCGGCTGCCCATTCCCAGCATCGAGGTGACGCTCAACGCGGAGCTGGGCGAGCTAGTTTCCAACACGGCCGCAAATCGCAGGTGGAAGGTCGGAAGCCATCCGCGCTGCTCGCGCGCGTCCACTTGCGACCAGCCCCCCTCGCGGCCGAGCAGCTTGACGGGCGTTCGCGCCGGCAGGGTTGCGAGCGGGCTGGATTGCGCAGCCGGGCGCTCGCGAAGCTCGGTGGGCCGGTTGGTAGTCGCCTCCTGGGCGGCGACGCGAGCGGCCGCCAGCAATACGACGAGGCCGAGAATGACGCGCTGGGGTGTCATTGCCGAATGATACGGAAGGCCGAAGCTCGGGCGGAAGAGATAAGCCGCACGGCCCTTACAGCACCAGCAGCGTGGCCAACCCCAACAGCAGGCCCATGCTCGCGACATCCGTCGCGGTGGTCACGATGATGCTCGATGCGGTCGCGGGATCCGCGCCGAGCCGCTTGAGCGCCAGGGGCACGAGCGCGCCGGACACGCCGCTCACGGCACAGCTGCCAGCCATCGCGAGAAAGACGGCCAGCGCAAGCGGCAAGGCGTGCGACGACCCCTGCGTCGAGGCGAGCCAATACATCGCGACGCCGCACAGCAGGCCGGTGAGGCTGCCATTGGCGAGCCCGAGGGCGAACTCCTTCGACACGAGGCGCTTGCCGGCGCCGGCACGGACGTCACCCAGCGTGATGCCACGCACAGTCACGGCAAGGGCCTGGCACCCGGTGTTGCCGGACTGTCCGGCGAGTATTGGCAGGAAGGTTGCGAGGATGACCAGCTGGTCGACCGTCCCCTGGAAGAGCGCGACCACGCCGCCTGCCGCGAACGCGGTGAGCAGGTTGAGCTGAAGCCATGGGTGCCGAAAACGGAACGCACGTACGAGGCTCGTGGCGATTCGCTCCTCGCGCTCGACACCCACCATCGCGCCCGGCTGGGCGGTGATCTCGAAGGCCTCCACCTCGAAGAGGGCCGCCCCCCGCACGAGCCCGACCAGGACGCCGTTGGCGTCGCAGGCCGGGTACACCGGGTAGTGCCGATTGGCCGTGCGCCTCATCGCCTCCGTGAAGGGCAGGTCGGGAGAGAGCGAAAAAACGTCGGTGATCATGACCGCATCCAGTCGCGCTGCCCGGTCTCCGAACAGCAGGTCCCGCATGGTGACGACGCCGCGGAGCTTGCCCGCCTCATCGGCGACGTAGCAGTACGTGACCGATGCCTCCTCGAGGATGGCGCGCAACGCTGCGATGGCTTCGCCGATCGTGAAGTGTGGCGCAAAGCAGGCGCGCACAGGCTCCATCAGCCGGCCGACCGTGCCGGGCGCGAAACGCGCATTCACCGCCCACTGCCTGCCCGCGGCCGGTGCGGCGTCCTCGAGCGCGCGCCGGGCTGGCTCGGGCAAGAGGTCGACGACATCCTGCGCTGCCGCCGGGTTCAGCCGCAGCAGCGCCCTGGCGGCATGCAGGGGCTGTGCGCCTTGCACACGGGCAGCCGCAGCCTCGGGGGTCAGGCCGGAGAGGTCCGGCGCCAATGCCTCACGTTGCAAGGAAGGGAGATCATGCATGGCCGACGCTCGGGTAGTCGCGACCCGGCCGATTCTAACGGCGCCGCAAGGGCGCGACGACGCCGGGCGCGGGAGTGGGGCATCAGATGCCCAGGCGCTGCCAAATCGTGCAGACGGGGCCCGCCTGGTTGAGCGTGTAGAAGTGCAAGCCCGGCGCGCCCATGGAAAGCAGGCGATCGCTCAACTGGGTCACCACGTCGAGGCCAAACGCCTTGATGGAGGCGGTGTCGTCGCCGAAGCTCTCCAGGCGCAAGCGCATCCAGCGCGGGATTTCGGCGCCGCACGCATCGGAGAAGCGGGCGAGCTGGGAGAAATTGGTGACCGGCATGATGCCCGGGACGACGGGCACGCGAACGCCGAGCGCCTCGATCGACTCGATGAAGCGCTCGTACGCATCAGCGTTGAAGAAATACTGGGTGATGGCGGAGTTGGCGCCCGCGTCGACTTTTTCCTTGAAATGCGCCAGGTCGTCGCCTGGCCGCCTCGCCTGGGGATGAAACTCGGGATAGGCCGCAACCTCGATGTGGAACCAATCGCCGGTCTCCTCACGAACGAAGCGCACCAGGTCTGCCGCGTAACGGAACTCCCCCGCCACGGCCATGCCGGACGGCAGGTCGCCACGCAGGCACACGAGCCTGCGCACGCCAGCGGCCTGATATTGCCTGAGCAAATCGGCGATGGCAGACCGTCGCGATCCCACGCAGGACAGGTGCGCTGCGGCGACTTGCCCTTCGGACTGGATGTCCAGGATGGTCGCCAGCGTCCCTTCCTGGGTGCTGCCGCCCGCGCCGAAGGTGCACGACATGAAAGCCGGCTTCAGCTGCGCCAGCTGGCGGCGGGTCTCACGCAGCTTGGCGCGGCCCTCGTCCGTTTTCGGAGGGAAGAATTCAAAACTGAAAAGGCGGGGGTGTCGGCGCTGCGAATCCATCGTCAGCTCCCGTGTGCGTCAAAGGAGGGGTTGCCGCCCGGCTCCCGCCATCGCGGTGGCCGGGCGGCAAGGGGCCGGCGCTAGTAGCGGTACATCTCCGGCTTGTACGGGCCTTCCTTGCGCACGCCGATGTAGCGAGCCTGCGCGTCGGAGAGCTCCGTGAGCTGGGCGCCCAGCTTCTTCAGCTGCAGTCTCGCCACCTTTTCATCGAGGTGCTTGGGCAGCACGTGCACGCCGATCGGGTAACGCTCCGGATTGTTGAAGAGCTCGATCTGGGCGATCACCTGGTTGGCGAACGAGGAGCTCATCACGTAGCTCGGATGGCCAGTGGCGCAACCCAGGTTCACCAGCCGGCCCTCGGCGAGCAGGATGATGCGCTTGCCGTCCGGGAAGATCACGTGGTCCACCTGGGGCTTGATGTTCTCCCACTTGCAGTCCTTGAGGGCCGCCACGTCGATCTCGTTGTCGAAGTGCCCGATGTTGCACACGATCGCCTGGTCCTTCATGCGCTTCATGTGCTCGCTGGTGATGACGTGGAAGTTGCCCGTGGCAGTGACGAAGATGTCGGCCTTGTCAGCGGCGTAGTCCATGGTCACGACACGATAGCCTTCCATCGCCGCCTGCAAGGCACAGATGGGGTCGATCTCGGTGACCCAGACCTGGGCCGAGAGCGCGCGCAACGCTTGCGCCGAGCCCTTGCCCACGTCGCCGTAGCCCGCCACCACCGCGACCTTGCCGGCGATCATGACGTCGGTGGCACGCTTGATGCCATCGACGAGGGACTCGCGGCAGCCGTAGAGGTTGTCGAACTTGCTCTTGGTCACCGAGTCGTTCACGTTGATCGCCGGGAAGTGCAGCAGCCCGTCCTTGGCCATCTGGTAGAGGCGCTTGACGCCGGTGGTGGTTTCCTCCGTCACGCCCTTCACGCGGGCGAGCCGCGTGGAATACCACTTGGCGTCTCGCGCCAGGGTGGCCTTGATCGACGCGAACAGGAAAGTCTCTTCCTCGCTGCCCGGGTTCTTGAGGACCGACGGGTCGGTTTCAGCGCGCGTGCCCAGGTGCAGCAGGAGCGTGGCGTCGCCGCCGTCGTCGAGGATCATGTTCGAGTAGCCACCGTCCGGCCACTCGAAGATGCGATGGGTGTAATCCCAGTACTCCTCCAGGGACTCGCCCTTCTTCGCAAACACCGCCGTGTCGCCAGCGGCGATGGCGGCGGCCGCGTGATCCTGGGTCGAGTAGATGTTGCAGGAGGCCCACCTCACCTCGGCGCCCAGCGCCTTGAGGGTCTCGATGAGCACGGCCGTCTGGATCGTCATGTGCAGCGATCCCGTGATGCGGGCCCCGCGCAGCGGCTGGGTGGCGGCGTACTCGTCCCGGATCGCCATCAGGCCGGGCATTTCGGTTTCGGCAATCGCGATTTCCTTGCGGCCCCAGTCGGCGAGCGCAAGGTCGGCCACGACGTAGTCGGGGCCGGTCTTCAGCTTGGGTACGGCGTTCATGAGCGTCACTCCTTGAATGGGTGACACGCCGCGGCAGGAAGATTCGCTCTCGCTGCCGTGGGCATGCCACGGATCAACGAGCGCAGTTGGGAGGGAATCACCCGAGCCTGGCGGGGAGGCCGGCACAGGCTTGGCTGCGCGGCGCACCCGTTGCAACGCTCCTCGGGGGCGCGAATGGTATCACGGCAGCGCGCGGGCCCGCAGTCCCCGCTCAGCGCACGTCGCTGGCCGCCACGACCCGGTTGCGCCCTTCGCGCTTGGCCGCATACAGGGCCTTGTCCGCCTCCTGGAGGACTCGGTCGATGCCCAGCCGGGCCAGCTCATCCGTGGTCGCAACGCCGATGCTCACGGTGACGGTGAGGCTCTCCATCACCCCGTCCCGGCTGACCATCACCGGGGCCGCCGAGGCGGCCTCGCGAAGCTTTTCGGCCACATGCGCCCCCTGGCCCGCGCCGGTGTGGGGTAATACGACGCAGAACTCCTCGCCGCCCAGGCGCGCAAGCATGTCGGAAGCCCGGATCTCCGCAGCCCAGCGCTGGCTCATTTCCCGAAGGACCTCATCGCCGGCGGCATGCCCGTAGGTGTCGTTGATGCGCTTGAAGAAGTCGATGTCGAGGGACAGGACCGTGAACTTTTGCGGCCGGCCCGCCGCGCTCACGACCACCCGCTCGACAAAGGCCTCGAAGCCCCGGCGGTTGGCCGCGCGCGTGAGGGGATCCGAGTTCACCGACGTCGTGAGGTCACGGTTCGCCGTGGCGAGGTCCTCGCGAATCTGGCGCTCGCTCTCGAATTGCTCGGACAGGCGAATCGCCTCCGAGATGTCGGTGTAGTAGCCGACGTAGCGGCTGATGCGCCCCCAGGCATCCTTGAATGGGACGATGGTGGCGTTGACCCAGTACAGGCCTCCCGACTTGCTGCGGTCGCAAAGCGTGCCCTTCCAGATACGGCCGGCTCGCAGCGTCTGCCAGAGCTCCTCGTAGAACTCAGGGGGGTGCGCGCCCGAGCTCAACAGGCGATGGTTCCTGCCCACGAGCTCGGCTTCTGAATAGCCGCTGGCCGCCACGAAGGCGTCATTTACGCGGATGATGGTGCCGTCTGGCGAGGCCTCGCTCACCATCAGGTGAGCGCCGATGGCGCGCGCCTGGTTGGACGCCTCGATGACGGACTCCTCGTAGCGCAGGTAACCCCGATAGAGCAGGATCACCACGAGGACGATTATCGAGGCCACGCCGGCACAGACGTACAGGATCGTTCGCATCGACTCGGCGATGGCGGGGCCAACCCGGTCACGGTCGCCCACCACGGTGACGATCACGGGATGGCTGGCGCTCGCCCGATAGGCAACCATGAGGGAGGGGTGGTCGGCCGAGTTGTAAAACCCGATCGAGCGAGCGCTCGCCTGGCGAAGCAGCTCGGCACTGAACGCCCCTCCGGGTGGCACCACAGCATGGTGGGAAATGAGACGCCTGCCGCGATAGTCGTACAACCCAATTTCGGTCGCCGGGTCGTTGTCCAGCCGGGCCCAGAAGTTCTCGAACAGGCCCGGGTTGACCGCCACGACCCAATGGTAGGGTTTGCCCCGGCTCTCAACCCGCAGCGACGCGAGCCAGACCGAGGCGCCGGCGGACTTGCCGGCCCCGAGCTCACGCAGGTCGCGATAAGGGATGACGGCGCCGAAGGCGATCTCGCCTGCGCGGGCGGGTTGGCCTGGCGGCTGCGGAATCGCGTCGCCCGGTATCAGGGCGCCGATGTTGGCCGCCGAGGAGCTCGCCAGGACCCGCCCCAGGTCGTCCAGCAACGAGATGCTGCGGATGGCGCTGTCGTTGAGGATCAGGGCCTCGAGCGCCGGCGTCGTGGCGCTCGCCGCGTGGTTCGAGGGGTCTGCCACGGCAGCAATCGATCGCAGTCGCGCCGCGACGGTGTCGAGGGTGCGGGAGACGTGATCCTCGAGCACGAGCGTGTCGACCTCGACCCGCGAGGCAAGCCCTGACTCCGCCCCGCTCACCAGCAGTTGGCGAGCCGCGAAATAGCTCATGACAACGAGCATCAGCGCGCCAAAAAAGAGGGCTGCGAAAATCAGCCGGAACTTGGCTGGCTCGATACGAAGGTCCAGTCCGACAGCCACCGTCAGTCCCTCACCAGGATGGGCAGGAGCCCGTGCCGTCGGGCGAAGGACTCCAGCGAGCCGTCACGCTTGGCGCGAGCGAGGAAAGCATCGACGCGTGCAAGCCACTGCGCCTCCCCCTTGCGAACCGCGTAGGCAAAATCCATCGGGCGCACCGGCTGCGGCGGATCGATGACGCGCGCCCAGTCCGTGTTGGCGATGATCGCGCGGCTGTCGGAGTAGTCCGTGAGGAACACGTCGGCACGCCCGGCCTGCACGTCGCGCTCGCGGTCGCGGGCACGCAGCACGACCCGAAGCTCCGCCTGCCTGAAGGTGTCGCGCATGGCTGCCTCGATGACAGACCCCCTGAGCACCGTCACGACATGGCCTGGCCGGTCGATGTCTTCCCAGCGGCGCACGGAACTGTTGGCCACGGTGGTCACCGCGAAGACGTCGCTGCGAAGGTGGGGGCGGGTGAAGTCGGCTCGCGCGGCGCGCTGCGGCGTCACGACGAGACCCATCATCACGATGTGGCAGCGCCCGGCATCGAGGTCGTCCATTGCCCTGTCCAGCGTCGACTCCACAAGCTCGACGCGCACGCCCAATTCGGCCGCCAGTGCCCCCGACATGTCGACATCCAGCCCCTCGAGCACCCCGGTGCGGGCGTTGCGGTGGCTGATCCCGACATTGTCCGGCCACTGGCAGACGCGCAGCGCGCCGTCCCGACGCACGTGGTCGAGCACGCTTGCCTCAGCAGGGCCGACCAGCAAGAAACCGGCAATCGCGATGAAAAGGCGCATGGGGCTGGCCCCCTTGGGAAACCCATCGGGGCGGCCGCAGCCACCCCATCTGCTCAAGCCCGGGGCGCAGCGGGCGGCGGCCCCTTCAGGCCGGCGACCTCTCGCAACATGGCAGCCTTGTCCGTCGCTTCCCACAGGAACTCCGGCTCCTCACGGCCGAAATGCCCGTAGGCCGCGGTCTTCTCGTAGATCGGGCGAAGCAGGTCCAGCATGGTGACGATGCCCTTGGGACGGAGGTCGAAGTGCTCCTCCACCAGCTTGGCAATCTTTTCATCGGGGATCGCCCCGGTGCCTTCAGTATAGACAGTGACGTTGATCGGACGGGCGACGCCAATGGCATACGAAAGCTGAATCTGGCACTGCCGAGCGAGCCCCGCGGCCACGACGTTCTTCGCCACGTAGCGGGCGGCGTAGGCTGCCGACCGGTCCACCTTCGACGGGTCCTTGCCCGAAAATGCGCCGCCACCGTGAGGGCAAGCGCCGCCGTAGGTGTCCACGATGATCTTGCGGCCGGTAAGGCCGCAATCGCCCTGCGGCCCGCCGACGACGAATCGGCCGCTCGGGTTCACGAGATATTTGGTGCCCTTGAGCATGTCCTTGGGCAGGACCGGCTGGATGACCATTTCGATCACCGCCTCCTTGATCTGCTCCTGGGACACGTCCGGGGCATGCTGGGTCGACAGGACGACGGTGTCGATGGCGACCGGGCGGCCGCCCTCGTAGCGCATGGTGATCTGGCTCTTCGCATCGGGGCGCAACCACGGCAGGCGGCCGTCCTTGCGAAGCTGCGACTGGCGCTCCACGAGGCGATGCGAGTAGTAGATCGGCGCCGGCATCAGCACCGGTGTCTCGTCGCAGGCGTACCCGAACATCAACCCCTGGTCGCCCGCGCCCTGGTTGAGGTATTCGTCTGAGGCGTGGTCGACTGCCGCCTTGATGTCCGGGCTCTGCTTGTCGTAGCACACCATGACGGCACAACCCTTGTAGTCGATGCCGTACTCGGTATTGTCGTAGCCGATGCGCTTGATGACGTCGCGAGCCACCTGGATGTAGTCCACGGTCGCGTGGGTCGTGATCTCGCCCGCCATCACCACGAGGCCGGTGTTGCAGAGCGTTTCGGCAGCGACGCGGGAGCGCGGGTCCTGGGCTAGAATCGCGTCGAGCACCGCATCCGAGATCTGGTCGGCCACCTTGTCGGGATGGCCCTCGGAAACGGACTCCGACGTAAAGAGGTAATCGGTTTTCATTTGCGCTGTCTCCCGCCCACGGCCGGTCAAAGCCCGCAAGTGTAGCAACCTTTCGCCGCCGGACTCCCTCTCCTTCCGTGAAACCCTTGCTCCGCCTGCTCGCGTGGCTCAGCCTCGGCGCCAACCAACGGCTTGGCGCCGCAGCGGGACGAATCGCCTTTCTCCTGTCGGCCCGGCTGCGCGCAACGGCAGCCGAGAATCTCGCCAAAGCCGGGTTCGACAGCCGCGCGCTGCTTCCTCAAAACGCCCGCCACATGGGCATGGGCGCATCCGAACTCGCCTGGGCACTGCTGCGGCCGATCGATTCCGTCACCGCGCTGGTGAAAGACGTCGACGGCTGGGATGCGGTCGAGCGATTGCGCAGCGCGAACCGGCCCATCCTCTTCATCACCCCACACTTGGGGGGCTATGACGTGGCGGGCCGCTGGCTGTGGTCTCGGCTGCCCGTGCTCGCGATGTATCGGCCGCACAAGAATGCGCAGCTCGACGAGCTCATCCGCGAGGGCCGCAACCGTGGCGCAGCGCCGGACGGAACCAATGTCGCCCCGGCCAACCGAGCGGGCGTGCGCATGCTGCTCACTCACCTTCGCCACGGCGGCTGCTCCATCGTGCTGCCTGACCAGGTTCCTGGCGTCGGCGAGGGCGAGTGGGTGGACTTCTTCGGCCGGCAGGCCTACACGATGACCCTGCCCGGCCGGCTGCAGCGGGCAACCGGCGCCGTGGTCGTCTTCTGTTTCGCGCAACGCTTGCCTGACGCCGCCGGCTTCCGCATGGTTTTCCGCGTGCGCGAGGAGCCGTTACCGGAGGACCGCGCGCTCGCCGCCCAAGCGGTCAACGAAGGCGTCGAGGCCCTGGTCCGGATCGCACCCGAGCAGTACCTGTGGGCCTACAACCGTTACAAGCGCCCCGCGGGCGCCCCGCCTGCGCCCCGATGAAGGCCCTGTCCATCGCCGGATCCTGTCTCGCGGCAGCCGTGCTGTGGCTGCTGCACTTCTTGCCGCGCCCGTGGCTGCTCGCCATCGGCCGGGCGGCCGGACGCCTGCTCTACCGATTCGGGCGCGGGCGAGTCACGGATGTCAACTTGCGCCTGTGCTTCCCGGAGCGGGCCGAGGCCGAGCGCCGCGATCTTGCGCGGCGCCACTTCGAGGCCCTGGGGCAATCGGCGATGGACATGACGCTTGTCTGGTTCGCGAGCAAAAAGCGCGTCCTCGGCCTGTCCCGCGTTGTTGGGGGAGAGCACATGGACCGCTTGCGGGGCAAGCCGTTCATCGTCTTCGCGCCACACTTCCTCGGGCTGGAGGTCGGCGGGGCGCGCCTGAGCCACGACTACCCGGGCGGCACGACCATGTACAGCCGGCAACGAAACCCGGTGCTGAACCACTTCATGTTTCGGGGGCGCCAGCGCTTCGGCAGCCCGCGCTTGCTTTCCCGGCAGGATGGCATCCGCGGCATCGTGCGCGCGCTGCGATCCGGCAGCTGCCTGTACATTCTGCCGGACATGGACTTCGGGCCTCGCGACGCGATCTTCTCGCCCTTCTTTGGCGTGCCGGCCGCCACGGTGACGGCGCTGCCCCGCATCGCGAAAATCGCCGGCGTGCCCGTCCTGCCAGCGGTCTGTCGGCGGGCCGGAAGCCACTACGAGATCACGGTCTACCCGCCCTGGGAGAATTACCCGACGGACGACGTCGAGGCCGATGTTCGACGCATGAACGCTTTCATCGAGGACCGCATCCGGGAGACCCCCGAGCAGTACTTCTGGGCGCACAAGCGCTTCAAGACCCGGCCGCCGGGCGAGCCCTCGCCCTACCGCCGCTGAGGCTGCCACCCCCCGGGGAACCCATGCGCATACGCTTTACCAAGATGCACGGCCAGGGCAACGACTTCGTGGTCATCGACGCCGTCTCGCAATCGGTGGAGCTGAGCCCCGCCCAGGTGCGGGCCCTCGCCAACCGCCACTTCGGCGTCGGCTGTGACCAGGTTCTGGTGGTCGAGCGCGCCGACGACCCGGCCAACGACTTCCGCTACCGCATCTGGAACGCCGATGGCGGCGAGGTCGAGCAGTGCGGCAACGGCGCCCGCTGCTTCGCGCGCTTCGTGCGTGACGCCGGGCTCACGGCCAAGGACGAGTTGCGAGTGGAAACGCGAGCCGGCCTCATTCGGCCCCGAGTCGAGAAATCCGGGGAGGTGACCGTCGACATGGGTCCGCCCCGGTTCGAGCCGAAGTCCATCCCTTTTCTCGCGGGCGGGCCCGGGCCGATGCACGAGCTGCTGGTTGCGGGGAAGACCGTCGCCGTCTTCGTTGTCTCGATGGGCAATCCGCACGCCGTGCAATTCGTGACCGACGTGGATGCCGCGCCCGTAGCGGCTCTGGGGCCGGCCATCGAGGCGCACCCCGCATTCCCCGCCCGAGTCAATGCGGGCTTCGCACAGGTGGTCAGCCGGAGCCACCTTCGCCTTCGCGTCTGGGAGCGCGGCGCGGGAGAGACGCTCTCCTGCGGCACGGGCGCGTGCGCCGCCGCCGTGGCGGGCATGCGGCTGGGGCTTCTCGACAACGATGTCACCGTGCAGGCCCGGGGCGGCACGCTGCGCGTGCGCTGGAGCGGCGACTGCAGCGCCGCAACCCCGTCACAGGCGGCGGTTATGATGACTGGGGACACTGCTCGGGTATTCGATGCGGAAGTCGACCTCGATGCCCTCCACCCTCCGGAGAACGCCCCTTGTTGAGCCCCCAGTCGGTCGCCGATTTCCTCGAACAGAACCCCGGCTTCTTCGAGCAGCACACGGACCTCCTCACTCGCCTTCACCTGCCCCATCCCCACGGGGGACGCACCATCTCGATTGCCGAGCGTCAGCTGTTGGCGCTGCGGGAACAGGTCCGCGCGCTGGAGGAACAGGTGGCGCAACTCGTCGGGTTCGGCCGCCAGAACGACGCGCTGGGCGACAAGGTCCATGCCTTGGCGTGTGCGCTGCTTGCGGCTCGGTCCGACGCAAGCGGCACCGTGGAATCGGCGGCAGCCCTGCTTCGCGACCAGTTCGATGTCCCCAGCGTCGGCGCGCGCGTGTGGCTGGAATCGACACCGGCGGAGGCGGGAATTTTCGAGCCGGTACCCGAATCGGTCCGCGACGCGATCTCCCGCCTGCCAGGGCCCTGCTGCGGCAGCGATCCCGCCCCCGCGTCGCGAGACTGGTTGGGGCCGAGCGGGGCTGGGGCGCAGTCCTTCGCGACCGTGCCGCTCACCGCCGCTGGCCGTGTCGTGGGCGCCCTGCTCCTCGGCTCCGAGGACCCGGCTCGCTTCGACGCAAGCCAGGGAACCCAGCATCTGGCCCGCATCGGCGCAGTGATCGGCTGCGCCCTGGTGGCCTCGGACCAGCGTGGCGACTGATCCCGACCTGAATGGATTCCTCGACCACCTCCGACACGAGCGGCGGCTAGCCGTCGCGACCGTGGCTGCCTACGGGCGGGATTGCGCCGCGCTCGCGCGGCTGGCTGAGGCAAGGTCGCTCCGCGAGTTGCGTGGCCCCGACCTGAAGCGTGCGGCGGCCCAGCTCCATGCCGGCGGCCTGTCCCCCCGGTCGCTCGCCCGGATGCTGTCCTCCTGGCGCGCCCTGTACAGCTGGCTCCTCCGGCGACGGGAAATCGACTGGGATCCGTGCACAGGGCTTCGGTCGCCCAAGGCACCGCGGCGCCTGCCGTCGGTTCTTTCGCCGGAGGAGGCGGCATCCCTCGTGAGCGTCGAGGCGACAGGCGACGAGGGGCTTGCGAACCGCGCACTCTTCGAGCTTGCTTACGGGTCGGGCCTGCGAGTTTCTGAGCTAGTCGGCTTGGACCTGCACTCGATCGATACCACCGCGGGCGAAGCGCGCGTGACCGGCAAAGGCGCCAAGACGCGGCTCGTCCCCGTTGGCAAGGCGGCCCTCGCGGCGCTGGCAGCCTGGTTGCCCGCGCGTGCCCAACTCGCCCGCGCCGAAGAACCCGCGCTCTTCGTCGGCTCGCGGGGCCGCCGGCTGTCGGCCCGGGATGTGCAGCGGCGCATCAAGCGGCAGGGTCTCGCAGCCGGACTCGCCCTGGACGTGCATCCCCACATGCTCCGTCACTCATTCGCCTCCCACGTCCTGCAATCGTCGGGCGACCTCCGGGCGGTACAGGAAATGCTGGGACATGCCAGCATCGCGTCCACCCAGGTGTACACGCACCTGGACTTCCAGCATCTCGCGCGGGTCTACGACGCCGCTCACCCGAGGGCGAAGCGCCGGGCTCGCTAGGGCCATGCAACTGCGTTGCACGGGGGCGCTAGAATCGCGCCATGAAGCCTCACCGTTCGCGCGCCGATCCGGAACTCGCCACGGCCGAGGCATTGATCCGAGCGCGCGCGGAGCGATTGACGGTACCCCGCAGCGCCGTGCTGGCCGCCCTGCTGACGGCCGATGCCGCTCTCACCCACCATGAAGTCGAGGCGGCTCTGCGGCCCCGAGCGCCCGTCGACCGCGTAACCGTCTATCGGGTGCTGGAATGGCTGGTGGACCGGGATCTCGCGCACCGCATCGCGGGCGACGATCGCACCTGGCGCTTCCGGGCCAACCCGGCGCCCGGGGGCGCTCCCCATGCACACTTCACCTGCACGGGCTGCGGGCGGACCGTGTGCCTCGATTCGGTCACGCTTCCCCGACGGGTACGCGTGCCCGAAGGTTTCCGCCCCGACGCGCTCGAGTTGACGGTTCGGGGACGGTGCGCCAGGTGCCACTAGCGAAAGACAGGCTCGCTGGGGCCCCCACGCGGTGACGCTGCCCGGCGTCACGCCCGTCACGGTCCTCACGGGCTTCCTCGGCAGCGGCAAGTCCACGCTGCTGAACCGGCTCCTGCGCGACCCGGCCATGGAGCCCTGCGCCGTGATCATCAACGAGTGGGGCAGCGTGCCCATCGACCACGCGCTCGTGCGACCGGCGTCGGGGGAGGTGGCGATCCTGCCGGGTGGCTGCCTGTGCTGCCAGGTGGCAGGCGACCTGGTGCGCACGCTTCGCGACCTGCATGCGCGCCGAGCTGCGCACGAGATCCCCCCTTTCTCCCGGGTGGTGATCGAGACAACCGGGCTTGCGGACCCGGCGCCGCTGCTGCGCACGCTCATCGAGCTGCCACTCGTCTCCGCCCGCTATGCGCTGGCGGGCGTCGTGACCACCGTTGACGCGGAACACGGCATGCGTCAGCTCGACCAGCACCCGGAGTCGGTCAAGCAAGCGGCCATGGCCGACCTGCTGGTGATCACCAAATGCGATCGGTCCGACCGAGCCGGCATCGCGAGCCTCGCCGCCCGGCTGGCCCGCCTTGCACCCGGCGCGGCGGCCGCGCGCGTCACGGCCGCCGACGGGCTCTCGCCGGCTGCGTTCTTCGCCACGGGCCTCGGGCGGAGATCGCCGGCGGAGGCTACACGCTGGCTCAACGCAGGGGCCTACCGTCCCGTCGGCGCCACCGCCTCGCAAACGCACGACCCGCGGATCCGAGCCTTCGCCTGGGCGACGGGCCACGCCGTGGAGCCCACCGTCGCCGAGGATGCCCTGGAGACACTGCTCGACACAGCGGGCGAAAGGCTGCTGCGGCTGAAGGGGCTCGTCAACGCGCGGGGCCTCGCGGGGCCGCTGGCCGTGCACGCCGTCCAGCACTCGCTCTATCCTCTCGCCCGCCTGCCGGAGTGGCCCGATGCCGACCGGCGAACCCGGCTGGTGCTGATCACCCGAGACCTCGATGAGCAGGCAGCGACCGGCATACTGGAATCTTTCTTCAACGCCCCAGGTCAGAGCCCAGCGCGCGCCGCTGGCGCCTGACCCGCCCGAAACGGAACCCCCATGGCCGCCACGCCCGACGACGACAGCAACCTCATTCCCGTGACCATCCTGACCGGGTTCCTCGGGGCCGGGAAGACCACTTTGCTCAAGCGCATCCTCACGGAACAGCACGGGGAGCGCATCGCCGTGATCGAAAATGAGTTTGGCGAAACCGGCATCGACAACGAGATCCTGGTGCGCGACGACCAGGAGCAGATCGTGGAGATGAACAACGGCTGCCTCTGCTGCACGGTGCGGGGCGACCTCGTACGCATCCTCGGCGAGCTGGCCGACAAGCGCGCGAGCGGAGCCCTCCGGTTCGACCGCGTCATAGTCGAGACGACGGGCCTCGCGAACCCGGGCCCGGTAGCGCAGACCTTTTTCATGGACGACGCCATTCACCAACGCTACCTGCTCGACGCGGTGATCACGGTAGTCGACGCCAAGCACGGCCAGCAGACGCTCGACCAGCACGACGAGGCGCGGGCGCAAGTGGGCTTCGCCGATCGGCTTCTCCTCTCCAAGACGGACCTGGTCGCCGACGCCGAGACCGAGGCCCTGACAGCGCGCCTACGCCAGATGAACCCGCGCGCGCAGCAGCGGCGCGTCCACTTCGGCGAGGCCGACATCCGGGAAGTCCTCGACATCCGGGGCTTCAACCTGAACGCGGCCCTCGACGTCGACCCCGCCTTTCTCGAGGACAAGCACCACCACCACGACGACGACGTGAAGAGCTTTGTCTGGAAGGACCCGAGGCCCCTGCAGATGGAGAAGATCGAGACGTTCCTCTCGCTCATGGTGCAGAACTACGGGGAAGACCTGCTGCGCTACAAGGGCGTGCTCAATATCGCGGGCGAGCCGCGCCGCATGATCTTCCAGGGCGTTCACATGCTGATGGGCGGCACGCCCGGCAAGCCCTGGGGCAAGGACGAGCGTCGCGAGAGCGTCATGGTGTTCATCGGGCGCCGTGTCCCGCAGCGGCTGTTCGAAG
>JAFMJY010000016.1 GCA_017853245.1 Burkholderiales bacterium
CTCGCGGGAGGGCGTTCCCGTCAGTGGGCGATGGTGGCCTTGACCTGGTTCGCGATCGCCGCGAAGCCGGCCTTGTCCATCACGGCGAGGTCGGCGAGGACCTTGCGGTCGATCTCGATCTTCGCCTTCTTCATGCCGGCCATGAACGCGCTGTAGCTCATGCCCAGTTCGCGCACCGCCGCGTTGATGCGGGCGATCCACAGGGCACGAAACACGCGCTTCTTGTTGCGGCGGTCGCGGTAGGCGTACTGCCCCGCCTTCATCACCGCTTCCTTGGCGATGCGGTAGACGTTACCCCGGCGGCCGCGGAACCCCTTGGCCTTCGCGAGAACCTTTTTGTGGCGCGCGCGCGCCGTTACGCCTCGTTTTACGCGTGGCATGGCTGGCGCTCCTTATGCGTACGGAAGCATGGCCTTCACGTGGGCGACGTCGGTCTTGTGGACCCCCGCCGAGCCGCGCAGCTGCCGCTTCGTCTTCGTGGTTTTCTTGGTGAGGATGTGGCGCTTGCCCGCCTGGCCACGCTTCACGGAGCCGCCTGCGCGGACCTTGAAGCGCTTGGCGGCGCCACTCTTGGTCTTCATCTTGGGCATGGTTGCCCTCCTTTTCCCTACGTTGGCGCAGCAGGTGGCGGAACCGTTCCGCGCTTGGTACCTGAAGTCGCCTTATTCCCGCCCGCTACCGCAGGCGTCCCTGCAAAACTCAGTGCTTCTTCTTCGGGGCCACGATCATGATCATCTGGCGCCCTTCCAGCTTGGGCCACTGCTCGACCACCCCGAGCGCGGAGAGGTCCGCTTCCACACGCTTCAAGAGCGCCACCCCCAGCTCCTGGTGGGCCATCTCGCGACCACGGAATCGCAGCGTGATCTTGGTCTTGTCGCCTTCGGTCAGGAACCGTATCAAGTTGCGGAGCTTGATCTGGTAATCGCCTTCGTCGGTTCCAGGCCGGAACTTGATTTCCTTCACCTGGATCTGCTTTTGCTTGAGCTTTGCCTCGTGGGCTTTCTTGCTCTCCCGGTACTTGAACTTGCCGTAGTCCATCAAACGGCAAACCGGGGGAACGGCCATCGGGGCAATTTCGACGAGGTCGACTTCGGCTTCCTCAGCGAGCCTCATGGCCTCCAGGACCGGGACAATGCCCAACTGGTCGCCTTCCACCCCAACCAGGCGAACCTGGGGGGCATTGATCTCGCCGTTGATGCGGACCGACTTGTTATCGTGTGCGATGCGCGGAATCCTCCCTAAAAATCAACTACTTAGTGAGGATTGTGCATGTTGAATCGAGCTTCAGTCCCCACCCCCTTTGGTTCGTGCGGTCAACGACGCTCCGCGATTTCGGCCTGAAGGCGCGAGATGAACGACTCGAGGGATTCGGGCGCCAGGTTTTCCCCTGCGCGGGTCCTTGCCGAGACGGTGCGGGCTGCCACTTCCTTGTCACCCAACACCAGCTGGTAAGGAAGCTTTTGAACGCTATGTTCCCGAATTTTATAGTTAATTTTCTCGTTCCGCAAATCGGATTCGGCCCGGATTCCCGCGTTCCGAAGGGCCTCCACGACCTCCCTGACATAGGCCTCCTGCCGGTCCGTGACGTTCATGGCCACCACCTGCACGGGAGCCAGCCAAAGCGGCAGGGCCCCGGCATGGTTCTCGATCAGGATGCCGATGAATCGCTCCAGGGACCCCACGATGGCCCGGTGCAGCATGACGGGATGCTTGCGTGAATTGTCCTCGTCAACGAACTCGGCGCCAAGGCGCACGGGCATGTTGAAGTCCACCTGCATCGTTCCGCACTGCCAGAGGCGGCCGATGGCGTCCTTGAGCGAGTACTCGATCTTGGGGCCGTAAAACGCCCCCTCGCCCGGGGACAGGGTGTAGTCGCAACCGGATTGGCGCAGCGATTCGATGATGGCTGCCTCGGCCTTGTCCCACAGCTCGTCGGAGCCCACGCGCTTCTCCGGCCGCGTGGCCACCTTGTAGACGATGTCCGTGAAGCCGAAGTCAGCGTAGACCTTCTTCAGCAGCGTCGTGAACGCCGCGCATTCGGGCTGAATCTGGTTCTCGGTGCAGAAGATGTGGCCGTCGTCCTGCGTGAAGCCCCGCACGCGCATGATCCCGTGCAGTGCGCCCGAGGGCTCGTTGCGATGGCAGGAGCCGAACTCGCCGAAACGCAGCGGCAGGTCCCGGTAGCTGCGGATGCCGCGGTTGAAAATCTGGAGGTGCCCCGGGCAGTTCATCGGCTTGATCGCGAAGTCGCGCTTCTCCGACTCCGTGGTGAACATGTTGTCCTTGTAGTTCTCCCAGTGGCCGCTTTTCTCCCACAGGGTGCGGTCCAGGATCTGGGGGCACCGCACCTCCTGATAGCCGTTGTCCTGGTACACCCGGCGCAGGTATTGCTCCACCTGCTGCCAGATCACCCAGCCCTTTGGGTGCCAGAAGACGAGGCCGGGAGCTTCTTCCTGCAGGTGAAAGAGGCCGAGCGCCGTGCCGAGGCGACGGTGGTCGCGCTTCTCCGCCTCCTCCAGCATGTGGAGGTAAGCCTCCTGCTCTTCCTTCTTCGCCCAAGCCGTGCCGTAGACACGCTGGAGCATTTCGTTCTTCGAGTCTCCTCGCCAATAGGCGCCGGCCACCTTCATCAGCTTGAAGACCTTGAGCTTGCCGGTGGAGGGCACGTGCGGCCCGCGGCAGAGGTCGACGAAATCCCCCTCGCGGTAGAGCGAGATGTCCTCGTTGGACGGAATGGCCGCGATGATCTCCGCCTTGTACTTCTCGCCGATCGAGTGAAAGAAATTCACCGCGTCATCGCGCTTCCAGACCTCGCGCGAGACCGGGATGTCCTTTTTCGCAAGCTCCGCCATGCGCTTCTCGATCGCCTCGAGGTCCTCGGGCGTGAAAGCGCGCTTGTAGGCGAAGTCGTAATAGAAACCGTTTTCGATTACCGGGCCGATGGTGACCTGCGCCTCGGGAAAGAGCTCCTTCACCGCATAGGCAAGCAGGTGCGCGGTGGAGTGGCGAATGATCTCCAGGCCATCGGCGTCCTTGTCCGTGACGATCGCAAGTTGAGCGTCGCGGTCGATCGTGAACGAGGTGTCGACCAGCTTGCCGTCCACCTTGCCTGCCAGCGCCGCTTTGGCGAGGCCGGGGCCGATACTCGCCGCCACTTCCGCTACGGTGACGGGCTTATCGAAAGACCGGACCGACTGGTCCGGCAACGTGACTGCAACCATGAATGACCTCAACCGGAGAAAAAGCCAGACTGAAAACAAAAAAAGCGCGGGAGGCCCGCGCTTTTCGTGAAGAAAGGACAGCAGCCGCCTCGATCAGCGATCCTGGAACCCTCGCGTCGGCGGTCTCATAACCATGTCCAGCCCTTTCTCTCGCCTGGCAGTGCCGCCAAGGCGGCCTGCGAAGAAGTGGTAGGCGCGATTGGACTCGAACCAACGACCCCCACCATGTCAAGGTGGTGCTCTAACCAACTGAGCTACGCGCCTACAGAAGCGCCGAATTATAGCGGAGATCGAGCCGCCAGCAGGAGCGGGCTCGCTACCGGCGGTGCGCTGCATCCACCCCCGGCACTTCACGAACCTGCCGCAGCACACGCTGGATGCCGTCCGAATCGCTCACCTGAACCGTAAAACGCATAAAGGCCTGGGCTCCGCGTGAGAGGGTATTCACCGCGGTGACGTTGATGCGCTCCCGGGCGATGGCTTCGGAGATGTCGCGCAGCAACCCCTGGCGATCCGAGGCGACGACATCGATGTCGGCCGAGAACCCCGCCCCCTCCGCCCTGCCCCAATCCGCCGTCATCACGCGATCCTGCTGACTTTCCTGCAGGCCGCGCACGTTCACGCAATCCGCCCGGTGCACCATCACGCCGCGGGAGCGAGTGACGAAGCCCACGATCGGATCGGGCGGCACCGGCTTGCAGCAGCGCGCCATCTGGGTGGCGATGTTATTCACGCCCAGCACCATCACGCCGGAAGACATTGCGCGAGACACCGGGGCCGAAACGAAAGGGGTAGCCTGAGGCTGCGGCGGGCCCACGGGCTCGCCCCGCACCGCGATCTCGATCTGGCGCTGCGTCACTTCCCCGCGGCCCAGCGCCGCCAGAAGTTCCTCGACCCGCGGGAACCCGCAGGCATCGGCGATGCGCTCGTGCGCAAACGCCGTGGCGCCCAGGCGCGCCAACTCCTTGTCCAACGCTGCCCGGCCGCTGGCCACATCCTGCTCGAAATCCTCCGCTCGGAACCACGCCCGAACTTTCGCCAGCGCGCGCCCACTCGCCAGATAGCCGCTGGAGAGCCAATCCCGTGACGGGCCACCCTGTTTCGCCGCCAGAATCTCAACGCGCTGGGCGTTTTGCAGCCGCGTGGTGAGCGGCACCATCGCGCCATCGACCTTGGCGCCCCGGCAACGATGGCCAAGGTCCGTATGCACCGCGTAAGCAAAGTCGAGCGGCGTCGACCCGGCGGGGAGATCCACGACCTTGCCCTGCGGGGTCAACACGTAAATCGTGTCTTCGAAGAGCCCGCGCCCGCCGCGCGTCGCACCCGCCACATCCGCGCGCCAGGCGATCACTTCCCTCAGCCACGCGATCTTGGCGTCGAACTTCTCGTCGGCGCGGCGGCCCTCCTTGTAGCGCCAGTGCGCTGCGACCCCCAGCTCGGACTGGTGGTGCATATCCTCCGTGCGGATCTGCACTTCGAGGGTTCGCCCCTCGGGCCCCGTGACCGCCGTGTGCAACGAGCGGTAATCGTTCGCCTTCGGGCTGGCGATGTAGTCGTCGAACTCGCCTTCGATAGGGGTCCACAGGTCGTGCACCACGCCCAGCACCGTGTAGCACTCCCGCACACCCTTCACGATCACGCGCACGGCGCGAATGTCATGGAGCCGCTCGAAGGGCAGGTTCTTGCCGCGCATCTTCTTCAGGATCGAGTAGAGGTGCTTGGGCCGTCCCTGGATCGTGGCGTCGATTCCCATGCCGGCGAGCTCGTGCCTTAGTGTCTCGATCACGCGGGCAATGTAGGCCTCGCGGTCCTGGCGTCGCTCATCGAGCTGGCCGGCGATGGTCTTGTAGAGATCCGGCTCGGTGAAACGGAACGCGAGGTCTTCCAGCTCCCATTTGAGCTGCGACACGCCGAGGCGATTGGCGAGCGGCGCGAAAAGCTCGAGTGTTTCCTCCCCCGCCGTTTGACGCGCGGCGCCCGCGTCTTTCGTGAGGCCACGGAGGAACACCACGCGTTCGGCCAGCTTGATCAGCACCACGCGCACGTCCTCCGCGATCGCGAGCAGCATCTTGCGCACGCGCTCGGGGTCGGACTTGCTGGACGAGAGCGCCTCGATGCGCCCCGCCCGCGAAAGGCCTCGCAGGAGGCCGGCGAGCTCCGCGCCGAATGCGGATTCGATGGCGGCGAGGTCAATTTCCTCCGGCGCGAGGGCGCCGCTGATCAGCGCCGCGCCCACCGTTTCCGGATCCGCGCCCTGCGAAAGCAGCAATTGCGCTACGGAAGCCGCGCGGTCGAACGCCACCTGCCGGCCCGAGGCAACGCAGCTTCCGCGCGCGAGGGACAGTGCCCGCAGGGCGGGGTCGGCATGGGCTTCGCCGAAGGCCGCCCGAAAGGCGGACTCCAGCGTTGCGGCGTCGGGGGCCAAGGTGAGCGTCATGGGCGCATTTTAGAGTTTAGTCGCCGTGACGCGCTTGATCGCTCGCATCCCCTCCCGGTGGGTATCACCGCTCGCGCTCGCTCCAGTAGCGGCGCCGCGTGACCAGCGGGAACACCACCGGCCGCTGGTCTCCCCCGCCCGGCAACGCCACCCGCAGCGCGCCTGACACATCCGTACGATGGCAGGCAATTCCGCGTGCCTCGTAGCGTTGCAGCACCTCCGGTGCCGGGTGACGAAATCGGTTCGCCCATCCCGCGGAAAACACCGCATCGCCTGGCTGAACCGCCGAGAGAAAGGGTTCGGTCGACGACGTTTTCGACCCATGGTGCGGCACGATCAGCACGTCCGAGCGCAGCAGATCGCCGTATTGCCGCGCAAGCGCGAATTCCGCCCGCTTCTCGATATCGCCCGTGAGCAGCACTGCGCCGCCGGCGGTGGCCACGCGAATCACGCACGACTGGTCGTTCCCTCGCACGGGGGGCTCGGCCCAGGCCCCGGGATCCGGATGCAACACGGTGAAGCGGACACCATCCCACTCCCAATCGCCGGGGGCGATGCAGGGCAATGACAGGGGCACCAACGCGTGCAGCGGGTCTTCCCAGGCCAGTGGGCTGAGCATCCACCCCGGCTGGCGCTCGATGGCCACCGAGAACGCCCCACCCAAATGATCGTCATCCGCATGCGTGACGACGAGGCCATCCAACCTCCGAACGCCCTCCCCGCGAAGGAACGGCACCACAACGCGATCGCCCGCGTCGGAATCCGGCCCCCAGGAGGGGCCGGCGTCGTAGGCGAGCGCATGGTTCGTTGTGCGAATCACCACGGCAAGGCCCTGCCCGACATCGAGCACATCCACCCACGCTTCGCCGGGTGACGGCGACGGCGGGCGGTAGAGCAGGGTTGGCAGCAGCAGCACGATGCCGATGGCGCGCAGCGGCACCCCCCTCGGCAGCAGCAAGAGCGCGCCACCCGCTGCCGCCAGCGCGGCGAGCGAGAGCGGTGGCGCCGGGTTCTCCACCACCGCCCACGACAGGGACGCGAGCGGACGCAAGATGGCCATGAGCCAAGTGAGCGCAGCGTCCGCCCACGGCAGCAGCCACTCCAGCCCCGGCAGGCAGCCCAGCATCGACAACGGCACCACGACGAGGCTCACGACCGGGATGGCGACCGCATTGGCAAGCGGCGAGACCACCGCGGCTTCCCCGAAGAGCAGTGCCAGCGCCGGCCACAGCGCGATGGTGACCGCAGCCTGCGCGGCGATGGCCCCGGCAAGCCAGCCCGGCTGACCCACGCGACCGGCGGTGACCGCGAGCAGCGCGCCGACGGCGCCGAACGACAACCAGAAGCCCGGCGCCAGCACCGCCCAGGGGTCGAGCAGCAGCACGGCGATTGCCGCGATCGACAGAATCAACGACGGCCGGGCATTCGACGCGAAGGCCAGGCTCGCGGCCGCAACGGCGAGCATGACGAGGGTGCGCTGCGCGGGAACGCCGTAACCCGCGATGAGTGTGTAGGCGAGCGCGGCCAGCAGCCCCGCCACCGCCGCGACGCTTCGGGCTGGCACGGCACGCACCAGCGCCGGGACCCACGACCACAGGCGCAGCACGATTGCCCCCGCGAGCGTGGCGAACATCGTGACATGCAGCCCCGAGATGCTCATCAGGTGGCCCACGCCCGTGCGCCAGAACACGCGCCAATCCTCGCGCGTGATGGAGGCCTGATCGCCAAGCACCAGGGCTACGATGACACCGGCCTGCGTCGATTCGCCCAGCGTTTCCAGCAACCGATCCCGCAGCAGCCCCCGCGCCCGATGCAACGTTTGCGGCCAACCCGCCTCGTGCTCAGCCAGCCGTTCAGGCGCCGGAGCGGGCCGGACGTAGCCCGTGGCACGAATGCCCCGTTGGAGAGCCCACGACTCGAACTCGAACCCGTGAGGATTGGCAAGGCCGCGTGGCCGGCGCAGGCGCACCGTCATCCGCCAGCGCTCCCCCGCCTGCACCGTCGGCATGGCGGAACCCGGCTTCGACGGCGCGTACCAGGTGACGGAGACGAGGGACGGTAACGGGGCTTCCTCCGTCAGGACCGTTTTGGGCTGCAGCAGAAAACGGACCCCGCGATCGGTGCGGTGAGGAAGCCCGGCAACCACCCCCTCCACAGTGATGTCTCGACCCTCCCCGGGCTTCGGCAACTCGTCGCCCAGCCGTTCGTGGGCGCGACCCGTGGCGAGGCCGACCCCGAGCGCCAAGCCGGCCGCGGCGAAGAGAACGACCCGAACCGGCCCACGGGCGCGCAGCGCGGGAAGCAGCGCGATCAGGCCACATGCCACGAGCGGCAACCAGGGCTCAACGAGCGAAGCCGAATGCTGGACCCAGCACGTGGCCAGAAGAAAGGCGATGGCAAAGGCGCGCATGCGGGCTCCCGCCCGGGGCACAATAGTCGGGCTGTTGTCTCAACGCACCGGAACTGTTTTGGCTGACCGACTGCGAACCCTCGGGTCGCTCGGCGGTCTCACTCCCCGAGCCGATGATCCGCCGCAAACTCAAGCACTGGCTTCCCACCCCCGAGAGCATCCTGGAGACGCGATGGCTCCGCTGGGCGGCACCGGTGCTTTCCCACCCTCGCCTGTGGCACCTGCATCGCCGCGCCGTGGCGCTGGGTGTTGCGATCGGCCTGGTGACCGGGCTCTTTCCCGGCCCGTTCCAAATGATCAGCGCCACGCTGATCGCGATTCCTCTCCGGGCCAACATTCCCGCAGCGGTCTTCGCCACGCTCTACACCAACCCCATCACGTTTGTTCCGCTCTACATCCTTGCCTATCACGTCGGCGCCCTTTTCCTGGGCGGTGGCGGAACACCCGTCATTCCTCCCGAGATCACGTGGAGTTGGCAGGGGCTCACCCAACTGGTACCGGACCTCGTACGGTGGATTTCCTCGCTTGGCACGACCCTGCTCCTCGGGCTGGCGATCCAGGGCGCCGTGTTCGCGGCGACGGGGTACGTGCTGACGATGGTCGTTTGGCGCGTGGCCGTCACCTGGGCGTGGCGAACCCGCCACGAGCGCCGGGCGCGCAAGCACCTCCCGTGAAGCCCGCCTATTGGAATGACGCCAAGGCCGCGCTCGCCAAGCGCGACCCGGTGCTGCGCAAGATCGTGCGCGCGTATCCCGGCGAGATCCTCCGTACGCGCGGCGATGCCTTCCACACGCTCGCCCGCTCCATCGTCGGGCAACAGATATCGGTGCGCGCGGCCGATGCCGTGTGGGCGCGGTTCGCCGCACTCGCCGTGAAGGTCACGCCCGAGGCGGTGCTGGAGCTGGACGAACCGCAACTGCGCGAAGTGGGACTCTCGCGCATGAAGGTGGGCTACCTGCACGACCTCGCGCGTCACTTTGATTCAGGCGAGGTGAAGCCGCGCCGCTGGGCCCGCATGGACGACGAGGCGATCATCGAGGAGCTCACGCAGGTGCGCGGCATCGGCCGCTGGAGCGCCGAGATGTTCCTGATCTTCCATCTGCTGCGGCCGGACGTGCTGCCGGTGGGCGACCTGGGCCTGCAGCGCGCCATGGAAAAGCACTACAACGGGGGCGACGAGATGACCAAGGAGGACATGCGCGAGATTGCACAGCCGTGGCGCCCGTGGGCTTCCGTTGCCACGTGGTACTTGTGGCGCTCGTTGGACCCGGTGCCGGTGGAGTACTGATGCTGCGGCTCGTCGATCCGTTCGTGGGCGCGAAGGACTCGTACCGAAGCCTCGTGGCGGAAATCAACGCAGCTGGCGAAGAGCGTGTGCCCTTCACGCTCGATTACCCCCATGAGAACTTCGCGGCGCTCGTCGCACGCCTGCTGGGTGAAGCGCGCGGCATCGGCATCGCGCCCGGTTGGGTGCCCCACTCCACTTATTGGCTGATGGAGGGTGACCAAGTGGTGGGTGCCTCGAGCCTGCGCCATCGCCTCACGCCGAAGCTGCGCATTTCCGGTGGCCATATTGGCTACAGCATTCGGCCCTCGGCGCGCGGCCGAGGGCTCGGCAAGGCGATTCTCAAGCTGACGCTCGTGAGGGCCGCCCACATCGGCATCGAGAGCGCCCTTCTCACCTGCGCGGATGCCAATTTCGCCTCGGCCGCGGTGATCGTCGCCAACGGGGGTGAACTGGAGGCCAAGGAGTACGTCGCCGAGCGTGGGGTGGTGCAGCGGCGGTACTGGGTTCCCACCGACAGCTGAGGCTCAGCCCGGCTGCAAGACCCCGTCAACCAGGCGCAATTGCCGATCCAACCGCGCAGCGAGCTCGGGATCGTGCGTCACCATCACGAGCGCGCTTCCCAGGCGACGGTTGAGGCCCAGCATCAGGTCGAAGACCTGGGACGCCGTGCCGCGATCGAGGTTGCCCGTCGGCTCGTCGGCCAGGATGCACGCGGGCTTGCCCACCAGCGCGCGCGCCACCGCCACCCGCTGACGCTCCCCGCCGGAGAGCTCTCCGGGCCGGTGATGGAAGCGGTGCCCGAGGCTCACTTCCGAGAGCATCGCCTCGGCACGCGCCTTCGCCTCGGCCGTCTGCTCGCCACCGATCACCAAGGGCATGGCGACGTTCTCTACCGCCGTGAACTCCGGCAACAGATGATGAAACTGGTAGACGAAGCCCAGCGAGCGGTTGCGCAGCCGCCCCTGCGCCGCGGGGCCGAGCTGCGCGAGGTCTTCCCCCGCGAGCGTCACACTGCCCGCCGTGGGCCGGTCGAGCCCGCCCAGGAGGTGCAGCAGCGTGCTTTTGCCGGAGCCGGAAGCGCCTACGATCGCCACCGCCTCACCCGGCATCACCGCGAGCGAGACGCCCCGCAACACCGGCACGGCCACGTCCCCCAGCCCGAAGACCTTCTCCAGCCCCTCGCAGGCGATCACCGGCTTACTCATAGCGCAGCGCCTCCGCCGGGTTCACGCGCGACGCACGCCAGCTGGGGTAAAGCGTCGCCACGAAGGCGAGGATCAGCGACACGATGGCGATAGAGGTCACATCGCCCAAGCGAACTTCCGAGGGCAGCTCGCTGATGTAATAGACCTCGCGCGACAGCACCTGGAAGTTGAACGCGCGCTCGATGGCCGGCACCACGACGTCGATGTTCGTGGCGAGCGCCACGCCCCCCACGACGCCCAGCAAGGTCCCGATCACGCCGATGAGCGAACCCTGCACCATGAAGATGCGCATCACCGTCCCCGGCGAGGCGCCGAGGGTGCGCAGGATGGCGATATCCGGGTGCTTGTCCGTCACCGCCATCACCAGCGTCGAGACCAGGTTGAAGGCTGCCACCGCGATGATCAGCGTGAGGATGATGAACATCATCCGCTTCTCGATCTGGATGGCCCGGAAATAAGTGGCGTTCTGCTGCGTCCAGTCGATCGCATACGCCTCAACGGGCAGCGTGCGCGCCAGGTCGCGGGCGACGCGCGGCGCGTCGAACAGGTTGGCGAGCTTGAAGCGCACGCCGCTCACGTTCTCACCGAGGCGGTAAAGGGCCTGCGCGTCGGCGAGGTGCACCAGGGCCAGGCCCGAATCAAACTCAAAGTGGCCGACCTGGAACACGCCGATCACACGGAACTGCTTGAGGCGCGGCACCAGGCCCGCCGGCGTCACCTGGCCCTGCGGCGCGATCACCGTCACCCGATCGCCGACCAGCACCCGAAGCGACCGAGCGAGATCCGCCCCCAGCACGATGCCGAACTCGCCCGGCATCAGGCTTTCCAAGCGCCCCGCCTTCATGTGGGCGCCGATGTCGGCCACCTTGTCCTCGAGCGCCGGCACCACACCGCGCACGAATGCGCCGCGCACCTGGGCCCCGGACGACAGCAACCCCTGCGCGGCCACGAAGGGCGCCGCTGCCACCACCTCGGGCCGCGTGCGGGCATTTGTCTCCACGGCGCGCCAATCCTCGAGGCCGCCATCGGGGCCCATCACCTGGAGGTGAGAGGCCACGCCGAGGATGCGCGCGCGCACTTCGCGCTCGAAGCCGTTCATCACCGACATCACCGTGATCAGCGCGGCAATGCCGAGCGCGATGCCCAGCATCGACGCCGCCGAGATGAAAGAGATGAAGTGGTTGCGGCGCTTGGCGCGGGTGTAGCGCAGGCCGACGAAGAGGGAGAACGGCTGCAAGGTGGTAAGAACCGGAGTGGGTGGCGCTATTATCCCCGAGCCTTTACGGCACCGGTACGCCTGTTCATCCCCCGCCCCGCTCCCGTGTCTCTCACGCTCTTCATCCCCGGTCTGCTTTCGCCGCCCGAAACGGTCGCGGGAGAGAAGCCCCGGCTCCCAGCCGCGGAGAAATGGCTCGCGCGTGCCGATGTCAGCAGGGAGGCCGGCTCGGATGACGCCTGGTTGCTTCGTCAATGGGGGCTCGGCGCCGACGCCCCGATGGCTGCACTGAGCCTCGCGGGCGAAGGCCTGCCCTCAACAGGGCGGTGGCTTCGCGCCGACCCTATCCATCAGCAGGTCATTCGCCACGCCACCCTGCTGCACGGCGACTGGGCATTGGGCCTGACGCGAGACGAGGCCGATCGGGCGATTGCCGCGCTGAATCAATTTTTCAAGGCTGACGGGCTGGCGTTCCAGGCGCCGCATCCGGGCCGCTGGTACGTCGCGATTGGCGACCGGGAGCCGCCACGCACCACGCCGCTCGCGCAGCTCGCCGGCGCCAACCCCTTTGGCCACCTCCCCGAGGGCGATGAACGTGCGTTCTGGCGTCGCGTATTCGGCGAGGCGCAGATGCTCCTCAATCAACTCCCCCTCAATGTCGAGCGCGAGGCGCAAGGACGCGCCACCCTCAACGGCGTTTGGCTTTGGGGCGGCGGCGAGCTCCCGGCCTCTCTCCCGAGGCCTTTCACGCGGATCTACGCCAACACACCCCTGGCACGCGGCCTGGCCGCCGTTTCAAAGGCGGACGTTTGCCCTCTGCCCTCCGCAATCAGCGACCTGGCGGCAGAGGAAGGCGATGCGCTGGTCGTTCTCGATGGATTGGAGGCCCCCGGGCTTGCCGCCAATGCGGCAACTTGGCAGCAGATCGCCCATGAGCTGGACGTCGCGTGGTTCAGCGGCCTGTCGGACGCCATTCGCGCGCACGGCGAGATAACCGTGGCTCTCCCAGCCGATTCCGACACCCCCGTCTTCGCCGTCACGACGGCCGCCCGCTGGCGATTCCTTCGCCGCCGCCGGCCACTCCCCGACTACGCCTGACGCCCCCCTTATTCGGGAAGCGCCTGAATCTCGAAGGCAGTGCGTATCGTTTGCGTCATGGGCGCCCCGAGCGGCGTGAACCACTTGTCGTAAATCTTTTCCATCTCTCCCGAGCGCATCAGGTTGGAGAGCGTGCGGTTTACGAGCAGCTTGAAGTCGGCGTCGTTGCGACGAAACATCAGGCCGAAAGGCTCGTAGGAAAGCAGCCGCCCAGTCACGACGTAGTCGTTGGGGTTGCGAGCTTTCGACCGAAGCCCCATCAGCTGGATATCGTCGCTCACATTGGCGTCAACCCGCCCGCTTTCCAGCGTGAGGAATCCCTCGCCGTGGTCTTTCACGTTGAGGATCTTGATCCCGAGGTTGAGCCTGTCCGACAGCGCCTTGATCACCCGCTCGTTGGTCGTGCCCTGCGAGACGGAGACGGACCGGCCCCTGAGGTCCTCGACCTCCTTGATGCCTGACTTGGCCTTCACCAGCAGTCGAGTGCCGCCGATGAAGGTGATGTGGGAGAACTCGGCTTGCTTGTGCCGCGTGAGGGTGTTGGTGGTGGACCCGCACTCGAGGTCCACCGTGCCATTGGCCACCAACGGAATGCGCGTTTGCGAAACCACGGGGATGCGCCTAACGGTGAGGTTCGGGAGTTTCAGCTCCGACTTCACGGCCTCCACCACTTTTTCACAGAGGTCGATGGAGTACCCGATCGCGTTCTGCTTTTCATCGAGATACGAGAAGGGGACGCTCGTCTCGCGGATGCCCAGCGAAATGGCTCCCGAGTCCTTGATTTTCTTGAGGGTGCCAGTGAGCTCCTGGGCGACCACGCCCGACGCAGCGAACGAAAAGGCGAGCAGCAGCACGATGCGCTTCATGGTTATCTCCGATGGGCCGTTGAGCGTTCGAAGTCTACCGCCGGCTCGCCGGAAGCGATAATGGGGCCCCGCGCACCGCCACCCCGCCATGCCCGAGATCGTCACCCGCCACGCCGACCCCGATGCCCTGGAGCGCCTTGTCGAGTGCGGCGTGGACGTGCGCCTGGCGAGGCTGTTCGCGGCCCGTGGCGTAACCGATGCGGCCGAGGTTTCAAGCGGGCTGCCAAGCCTGATTCCGCCCACCGCCCTCACCCACGCCGACAACGCAGCAAGCCTGCTCGCCGATGCGATCGCAGCCGGCAAACGAATCCTGATCGTGGCGGACTACGATGCGGATGGCGCCACCGCCTGTGCCGTCGGCATCCGCGCGCTACGAGCCCTGGGGGCGCGGGTGGATTACATCGTCCCCGACCGTTTCAAGTTCGGCTACGGGCTCACGCCGGAGATCGTGCGCGTCGCCGCCGAGCGCCGGCCCGACCTGCTCGTCACCGTCGACAACGGCATCGCTGCGGTCGAGGGCGTGGCCGAGGCGAATCGATTGGGCATCGCGGTTCTCGTCACGGACCATCACCTGCCCGGCGACCAACGCCCCGACGCCGCCTGCATCGTGAACCCCAACCAGCCGGGCTGCGAGTTCCCGAGCAAGGCGCTCGCTGGCGTGGGCGTGATCTTTTACGTGATGCTGGCCCTGCGAGCCGAACTGCGGGCACGCGGCGCCTTTGCCGACCGCAAAGAACCCAACCTCGCGGAGCTGCTGGACATCGTGGCACTGGGCACCGTGGCCGACGTCGTGAAGCTCGACGCCAACAACCGCATCCTGGTGGCGCAGGGCCTGGAGCGCATCCGGGCGGGGCGGGCCTGTGCGGGTATCGCCGCGCTGATCGAAGCCGCCGGCCGCGAAGCGCGTCGCGCCAGCGTGTCGGACCTGGGCTTCGGGGTGGGCCCGCGCATCAACGCCGCGGGGCGCCTCGAGGACATGACGGTCGGCATCGAGTGCCTGATCACCGATGACGCCCAGCGCGCGACGGAACTCGCCGGGAAACTGGACAAGCTGAACCGAGAGCGGCGCGAAATCGAGGCAGACATGCAGGAGTCGGCCCTGCAGATGCTCGAGGGCCTCGACGCTGGCGAGGACTGCTCGCTCACGGTGCACCACCCCCAGTGGCACCCGGGTGTCGTGGGCCTCCTCGCCTCGCGCCTGAAGGATCGTCTCAATCGCCCGGCTTTCGCCTTTGCCGCCGAGCCGGACGGGAGGCTCAAGGGCTCCGGCCGTTCCATTGCCGGGTTCCACCTCCGGGATGCGATCGACCTGGTCTCCAAGCGTCACCCCGGAATGATCGAGCGATTCGGCGGCCACGCAGCCGCTGCGGGGCTCACCCTATCCGTGGGGCAGCTCGAGCCCTTCAGCCGCGCCTTTGAGTCCGTCGCTCGCGAGTGGCTCGACCCCGCCGCGCTCGAGCGCCGCATCGAGACGGATGGCGAACTCACCGACCCGGAAATCACCTTCGACTTCGCGCAGGCGCTTCGCGGCGTCGTGTGGGGACAGGGCTTCCCCGAGCCGCGCTTCACGGGGCGCTTCGCCGTGCAGGGCACCCGCGTCGTGGGCGAGAAGCACGCCCGCCTCACACTCGGCAGTGGTTCGCGGAAGCTGGCAGCCATCCGCTTCGGCGAGGCCGGCCCCTTCCCGGCTCGGATCGACGCGGTCTACCGACTCGACATAAACGAGTATCTTGGCAACAGCACGCTGCAATTGGTCGTCGAGCACTGGTCGCCGGCGGCCTGATTTCGAGGGACGACGCATGAAGGCACTGCAGGGCATCAAGGTGATCGAACTGGGCCAGCTCATCGCCGGGCCCTTCGCCGGCAAGACGCTTGCCGATTTCGGCGCCGACGTGATCAAGATCGAGCCGCCGGGCACCGGCGACCCGCTGCGCAAATGGCGGATGCTCCGCGATGGCACTTCCGTGTGGTGGGAGGTGCAGTCTCGCAACAAGCGCTCGGTGGTGGCAGACCTGCGCGACGCCGATGGCCAGGAACTGGTGCGCAAGCTCGCGCGCGAGGCCGACGTGCTGATTGAAAACTTCAAGCCCGGCACGATGGAAGGCTGGGGCCTCGGCTGGGAGGCGCTGCACGCGATCAACCCGAAGCTCATCATGCTGCGCATTTCCGGCTACGGGCAGACGGGCCCCTACAAGGATCGCCCGGGGTTCGGCGTCATTGGCGAGGCGATGGGCGGGCTTCGCCACCTCACGGGAGAGCCCGGGCGTGTTCCCGTGCGCGTTGGCGTGTCGATCGGAGACACCCTCTCCTCGCTCCATGGCGTGATCGGCGTCCTCATGGCGCTGCATCACCGCACGGCGAGCGGCGGCGATGGCCAGGTGATCGACGTGGCGCTCTACGAGTCCGTGTTCAACTGCATGGAAAGCCTGCTGCCGGAATACGACGCCTTTGGCGCGGTGCGTGAGCGAGCGGGAAGCGCGCTGCCCGGCATCGCCCCATCCAACGCGTACCCGTGTGCCGATGGATCCTACGTCCTGATCGGCGGCAACGGCGACAGCATCTTCAAGCGGCTGATGGGCGCAATCGGGCGCGCCGATCTTGCCGACGACCCGGCGCTCGAGCACAACGACGGGCGCGTTGCGCGTGTCGCCGAACTGGACCAGGCCATCGGCCAATGGACCCGGGAGCGCCGATCGGCCGACGTGCTCGCCGCGCTCGACGGAGCCCGTGTTCCTGCTGGCCGGATTTACTCGATTGCCGACATTGCGGCAGACCCGCACTACCAGGCGCGCGGCATGGTGCTGCAAACCACGGGCGGCGACGGCCAGCCCCTCCGCGTTCCCGGCATCGTCCCGAAACTGAGCGCCACCCCCGGCTCGCTCGACCATCCGGCACCCCAGCTGGGTGAGCACACCGCGCAGGTCGCCCGCAGCGCGGGCTGGCCCTCGCGCGACTGAACGACCAGGAGGCTCCCATGGCCAGCCCCAAGAAAATCCGCCTGCACTTCAACGAAGTCGCCATGCGCGACGGCCTCCAGAACGAACGCCGCTTTGTCCCGACCGAAGACAAGATCGCTCTGATTGACCGCCTCTCGACGCTCGGTTATGCACGCATCGAGGCCACTGCGTTCGTGTCGCCCGCCGCCATCCCGGCGCTGCAGGATGCCGAGGCCGTCATGCGAGGCATTCGACGCCGACCCGGCGTGATCTACACCGTGCTGGTACCGAACTTGCGCGGCGCCCATCGGGCGATGCAATCGCAGGCAGACGAATTCAACCTGTTCATGTCGGCGAGCGAGACGCACAACCTCGCGAACGTGCGGATGACCCGGGAGCAATCCCTCGCGCAGATCACCGAGGTTGCGCGCCTGGCAAGCGAGGGGAGCATCCCGGTGAACGTGTCGCTCTCCACCTCCTTCGGCTGCCCGATGGAAGGCGACATCGGCGAGGCCGAAGTCCTCGCCTGGGTGAAGCGCTTTGCCGACCTCGGCGTGCAGGGCGTGAGCCTGTGTGACACCACGGGCATGGCCTACCCAGACCAAGTGCGATCGCTCTGCGGCAAGGCGATCCAGGCTCACCCGAGCCTCAACTTCACGGCGCATTTCCACGACACGCGCGCAATGGGCCTCGTGAACGCGCTGGCGGCGGCCGAGTCGGGCATTCGCACCTTCGATGCCTCCCTCGGCGGGTTGGGCGGCTGCCCGTACGCGCCGGGGGCTTCGGGCAACGTGGCCATGGAAGACCTCGTGCACATGTTCGCGTGCACGGGCTACGACTCCGGCATGGACCTCGCGGGGCTCATCGAAGCCGCGCGCCAGCTCGAGCCCCTCGTCGGCCACGGGCTCTCGAGCCAATTGCCTCGCGCGGGCCTCCGGCTCACGAAACACGCGCCCCCAGCGGGCCTCGAGGAGATCAGGGCCCGGGCGCAGGCCAAGGCGAGCCAGGCCCCACGGCTATAATCGCGCCCTTCGCGATTCGTCCCCCGACCCATGGAAGCCGAGCAGCTGAACCAGATCGAGAATGCCCTCCAGGACCTGGCCGCCCGCACGGCCGAGCTCCGGAGGTATCTTTGACTTCGACGCCAAGAAAACCCGACTAGCCGAAGTCAGCCGCATTCTCGAAGACGCGAGCGTCTGGAACGACGCCCCCCGCGCGCAGGAGCTGGGGAAGGAACGCGCCGCCCTCGAGGGCATCGTCAGCGTCATTGAAAAAATCGAGTCGGGCTTGCGCGATTCGTCCGACCTCTTCGGGCTCGCGAAAGCCGAATCGGATGACGACACGCTCGGGGCCGTGCGTTCGGACACCAGCGAGATCGAGAAGCTGGTGGCCGGGCTCGAGTTCCAGCGCATGTTCTCGAACCCCATGGACCCGAACAACTGCTTCGTGGACATCAACGCGGGGCAAGGCGGCACGGAAGCCCAGGACTGGACGCAAATGCTCCTGCGCATGTACGTGAAGTACTGCGACAAGCGGGGCTTCAAGGTCGAGGTACTGGAGGAAAGCGATGGCGAAGTGGCGGGCCTGAAAAGCGCGTCGGTCAAGGTCTCCGGCCCCTACGCCTACGGCTACCTGCGCACCGAATCGGGCATCCACCGCCTGGTGCGCAAGTCGCCGTTCGATTCGAACGCGCGCCGCCACACGTCGTTCGCCAGCGTATTTGTCTATCCCGAGGTGGACGACACGATCGAAGTCGAGATCAACCCGGCGGACCTGCGCATCGACACCTATCGCGCTTCCGGCGCTGGCGGACAGCACGTGAACAAGACGGATTCCGCCGTTCGCATCACGCACTTGCCGACCAACATCGTCGTCTCCTCGCAGAACGACCGCTCGCAGCACCGCAACCGGGCGGAAGCCATGTCGATGCTGAAAGCCAAGCTCTACGAGCTGGAGTTGCGCAAGCGCACCGCGGAAAAGCAGGCGCTCGAGGACAGCAAGACGGACATCGGCTGGGGACACCAGATCCGCTCCTACGTGCTGGACCAATCCCGCATCAAGGACCTTCGCACCAACTACGAGGTAGGCAACACGCAAGCCGTGCTCGACGGCGACCTCGACGACTTCATCGCCGCTTCCCTCAAGCAAGGGGTTTGACCATGGCCGACCAACAGGCTGCCGCGCCGGAACCGCAGGATGAGAACCAGATCATCGCCGAGCGCCGCGCGAAGCTCGCCCGCCTGCGCGAAGCCGGCCCCGCCTTCCCCAACGACTTCGAGCGCGGCGCGCTGGCGGCAGACGTGCACGCCGCCCACGGCGCCAAGGAGAACGAGGCGCTGGAGGCGAGCCCCATCGCCGTGACGGTCGCCGGCCGCATGATGCTCAAGCGGCTGATGGGCAAGGCGTCCTTTGCAACGCTCCAGGACATGACCGGGCGCATCCAGGTGTACGTGAAGACGGACCTGGTGGGCGCCGAGACCTACGAATCCTTCAAGCACTGGGACCTGGGCGATATCGTTGGCGTCGAGGGAACGCTCTTCAAGACGCGCACAGGCGAGCTCACGGTCCAGGCGACCCGTGTGCGGTTGCTATCCAAGTCGCTGCGTCCGCTGCCGGACAAGTTTCACGGCCTCACGGACATGGAAGCGCGCTACCGCCAACGCTACGTGGACCTGATCGTGAACCCGGAATCCCGCGAGACGTTCGTCAAGCGGTCGAAGCTGGTGCAGTCGATCCGCGAATTTTTCGTCGCGCGCGGGTACCTGGAAGTCGAGACCCCCATGATGCACCCCATTCCCGGAGGCGCAGCAGCCCGGCCGTTCGTCACGCACCACAACGCGCTCGAGATGGAGCTCTACCTTCGGATTGCACCGGAGCTCTATCTCAAGAAACTGGTGGTGGGCGGAATCGAGAAGGTGTTCGAGATCAACCGCAACTTCCGCAACGAAGGCATCAGCACGCGCCACAACCCCGAATTCACCATGATCGAGTTCTACGAGGCCTATCGGGATTACCGGTACCTCATGGACCTTACCGAGACACTGCTGCGGGAATGCGCGCAAAAGGTGCTGGGGACCACCACCCTCACCTACCAGGGCGAAACCATCGACCTCGCCAAGCCCTTCGACCGCCTCACCATGGCTGAAGCGATCGCCAAGTACAACCCCAAGTACCCGCTCCCGGAGCTGGGCAAGGTCGACTACCTCAAGGTAGCCCTCGCGCCATTCGACATCGAGGTCTTCCCGACTGACGGCCTCGGCATCCTGCAGCTGAAGCTCTTCGAGGCGACCACGGAAGCGAAGCTCAAGCAGCCCACGTTCATCGTCTCGCACCCGACGGACGTCTCACCGCTCGCCCGGGCCAGCGACGCCGACCCCGCAGTAACGGACCGTTTCGAGCTCTTCATCACCGGGCGGGAAATGGCCAACGGCTTCTCGGAGCTGAACGACCCCGAGGATCAGGCGGACCGCTTCATGGCCCAGGCCGCAGCCAAGGAAGCCGGCGACGAGGAGGCGATGTTCTACGACGCCGATTACATCCGGGCGCTGGAATACGGCCTGCCGCCCACCGCTGGCGAAGGAATTGGCATCGACCGGCTCGTCATGCTGTTCACGGACAGCCCGTCGATTCGCGACGTGATCCTCTTCCCGCAGTTGAAGAGCGTTCCGGCGTCCGATTGACCCGGGCCGCGCTCCCGGCCCGTTTTCGATAAGCTGCCGTCAGGCCCGCCCCCCCACGAGATCGCCCCATGAAACTCTCACGCTGCCAGCTCTCCGCCGTCATCACGGCCATCATCTTTGCAGTCGCCATCGCCCTGGCGCCCAACGCCCGGGCCGCGTGCGACAACTGTGGCACGGTGACCGACGTGAGGACGGTCAAGAAGGAGGGCCAGGGCTCCGGCCTCGGCGCCATCGCCGGCGGCGTGATCGGCGGGGTGCTCGGCCACCAGGTGGGCAGCGGCCGTGGCAATACCGTAGCCACCATCGCGGGTGCGGGCGCCGGCGCCTACGCGGGCAACCAGGTTGAGAAAAACCAGAATGCGTCGACCACCTACGAGGTGGCCGTGAAGATGGAGAACGGGAACACCCGGATCTTCAGTTTCTCGAGCGAGACCAGCTACCGTGTTGGCGACAAGGTCAAGGTCGTCGACGGCAAGCTCACGCGCGGCTCATAGCCGCTCACACGCATCGACACGCTCTCAGGCGGGAACCGCCTCGAGGTCGTGTTCGCCGGCGCCGGTGACGCGCACGGCAAGGATGGCCCCGGGCTTTGCGCCCTTTGCCCCCTTCACCGTCACGACGCCGTCAATCTCGGGCGCATCGGCGGCGCTCCGTGCAGTGGCAGTCCGCCCCTCGACGTGGTCGACCAATACGTCGAATTCCTGCCCCACCTTTCGGGCGAGCCGTTGCGCACTGATAGCCGCCTGCGTAGCCATGAAGCGCGCCAGTCGATCCTGTTTGACCCCCTCGGGCACGGCATCAGGGAGATCGTTTGCCTTCGCACCCTCAACCGCCGAATAGGCAAAACAGCCGACGCGGTCCAGTTGTGCTGCCTCGAGAAACCCGAGCAGCTCGTCGAATTCCTGCTCGGTCTCCCCCGGGAATCCGACGATGAACGTGGAGCGAATCGTGAGGTCGGGGCACGCCGCGCGCCAAGCCTGAACACGCTCGAGGGTCCGCTCGGCCGCTGCGGGGCGCTTCATGAGCTTGAGGATCCTCGCGCTCGCATGCTGGAAGGGGATGTCGAGGTACGGCAGCACCTTCCCGTCAGCCATCAGCGGAATGACTTCGTCCACGTGGGGGTAGGGATAGACATAGTGAAGCCGGACCCAAACGCCGAAGTCGCCGAGGGCCTCGGCCAGCTCCGTCATTCGCGTGCGGACCGGGCGGCCACCCCAGAAGCCCGTGCGATATTTCACGTCGACGCCGTAGGCGCTGGTGTCCTGGGAGATCACCAGAAGCTCCTTCACGCCGGCGTTCACGAGGTGCTCGGCTTCTCGCAGCACGTCGCCCACCGGGCGGCTCACCAGGTCGCCGCGCATCGAGGGGATGATGCAGAACGTACAGCGATGGTTGCACCCTTCCGAAATCTTCAGGTAGGCGTAGTGGCGAGGCGTGAGCCGGATGCCCTGCGGCGGCACCAGGTCCGTGAAGGGGTCGTGGGGCCTGGGCACATGCGCGTGAATGGCTTCCATCACCGCGGGCGTGTCATGCGGGCCGGTGACCGCCAGCACGCTGGGATGCGCATCCCGCACCGCGTTGCCCTTCGCACCGAGGCAGCCGGTGACAATCACCTTGCCGTTCTCAGCCAAGGCTTCCCCAATGGCATCGAGCGACTCCTTCACCGCCGCATCGATGAAGCCACAGGTGTTCACAACCACCACGTCCGAGCCGGCGTACGAGGGCGAAATCTCGTACCCCTCGGCGCGAAGCTGGGTGAGGATCGATTCCGAGTCGGACGTGGCCTTGGGGCAGCCGAGCGAGACGAAGCCCACGCGCGGGGCTGCCGGGCGGACCGCCGAGCGGCGCGGGCGGGAGGCCATTCGGAAGACGGCTACGGCTTCTTGCGGGGGCGGGGCTTCTTGTCGCCTGCCGGCTTGTCAGCAGGCTCGGCTGCGTCCGGCGAACCCGGCGCTGCGTAGGGAAAGCCCGAGAACAACTTGAGCGCCTGGTTGCGAAGCTCGTCCTGCATGTCGATCACGGCCTTGGCGCCCTGCTCGAGGTAACCACCCATCATCATCTGCGGAATGGCTCCGCCCGGCACGGCACCCGGGAAGGGCTCGGCGGGAACCTTGGGCATCAGCGCGTGGGCCTGTTCCTGAAAGCGTTTCTGCGCCTCATGGAACGCGTGAATGGAGCGCTCCAGATAGGAGCCCATCAGCCCCTGCATCGAGTGGCCGTAGTACCGAATGATGTTGGAGAGCATCTCGGCAGTGAACATGGGCACGCCGCCGGACTCCTCCTCGAGGATGATCTGCAGCAGGATCGGCCGCGTAAGGTCCTCACCGGTTTTCGCGTCCACCACCTGGAACTCCCGGTACTGAAGCACCAGCCCCTTCACATCGGCAAGGGTGATGTAGGCCGACGTTTCGGTGTCATAGAGCCGGCGGTTGGGGTACTTCTTGATGATGCGCGGGTCGGCCATGGTATTGCCTCAGGGTCTGCTGCGCCACAAAATCAACGCTCGGTGCGCCGCAGCGACCGGACCGGTCGCGTGACGCCAAGTGCCTCATTTTATTACAGTTTCCGGCATTGCGGCGGCGCGGCTACCCGCCCGTGATGCGACGCAATAAAAGCGGCTTGACAGAGGGGTCCCCGCTTCCTAGAATCCGTCTTATTGCGGCGCAGCATTGCCGCCCCGATTCCCTGACTTGGCAACGCGTGAGGGCTTCCCCAGCCGCCTGTTGTGCCCGCCACCCGGCGCTCGATGCGCGGGCTGGGTTCCCTCTCCCGCCAGTCGCTGTCGTCTCCTCCTCCTTTATCGCAAATTCTCAAGATTTCGATAAAGGCTCAGCCCCGGGGCACAACCCCGGGGCTTTTTTTTGGCCGCAAGCCGGCCACTAGCCCACCAGCAGGAAGATCCCCATGAACAAGCGCATCGCACTCGTTACGGGCGGCGTCGGCGGCATCGGCACCGCGGTCTGCAAGAAACTCGCCCAGGAAGGCGTCTTCGTCGTCGCCAACTACGGCATCCCCGGCACGGAGTCTCGGTGGAAGGAGTCCATGGCCGCGGCGGGCCTCAATGGCGCAAGCAGCGCGCTGGCATTCGGCGACGTGACGGACTACGACGCCATGACAGGCATGGTGAAGGCGATCAACGACGCCCACGGCGCGATCGACATCCTCGTCAACTGCGCCGGCATCACGCGCGACGCCACGTTCCGCAAGATGACGCCCGAGCACTGGCACGCGGTGATCGACACCAACCTCACCAGCGTCTTCAACGTCACTCGCCAGGTGATCGACGCCATGTGCGAGCGCGGCTGGGGCCGCATCATCAACATCTCGTCGGTGAACGCGGTGCGCGGCCAGTTCGGGCAGACCAACTACTCCGCAGCCAAAGCGGGCATCCTGGGCTTCACCAAGGCGCTCGCGCAGGAAGTGGTTAAGAAGGGCGTGACGGTCAACGCCATCTCGCCAGGCTACGTGCAAACGGACATGACCAACGCCATTCGCGAAGACGTGCGCCAGCAGATCGTGGCGCAGATTCCGGCGGGCCGCATGGGCCTGCCCGAGGAGATCGCCGACTCGGTGGCCTTCCTCGCCTCCGACAAGGCCTCCTACATCACCGGCACCAACCTGTCGGTGAACGGCGGCCTGCACATGTACGCCTGAGGCTGCGAGCCCTCAGTAGATCACTTCGACGTTTCGCTCCGAGAGCCACTCCGAGAGCGAGGCCAGAAGCGGCGCGGAGACCTTCACCCGAAAATCGTCCGGGAGCCTTAGGTCGCAGACGCCGCTCGCGTTGCGGTAGCGAATCGCTACCGGGCACTTGCCGCCAACGTGGGGCTGCAGCAGCGAGCGCAGCTTCGCCGAATCTGCCTGCCCGTTGATCGACAGGCGCAAAGCCTTGGCGTGGGTGGCGCGAATTTCCGCCACATCCCAGAGCTTGTCGGCAGTAAAGCGCAACCCGCCCGAGAAGTCATCCTGCGACGCCTTGCCCTGCAGCACCACCACCTGGTCTTCCTGGATGGCGGCACGCTTTTCGTGGAAGAGCTCGCCAAACACCACGGCTTCGATCCGGGCAGTTCCATCGTCTAACGTGAGCACCGCCATGCGGCCCCGGCGCGAGTTGCGCGTCGTCACACCGTAGATCACGCCCGCAACCGTCTGCGGCTCGAAGGCCGGCTGCAGGCTCGCGAGCGGTGTGCGGGCCACCCGGCGCAACTCGTCCTTCCAGGCGGTGAACGGATGGCCGCTCAAGTAAAAGCCGAGGCTCTGCTTTTCGGCCAGCAGCCGCTCGCGCTCGGGCCACTCCGGCACGCGGGCGAGGGCGAAAACCTCGGCGGCGGCAGCCGTCGCGTCGCCAAAGAGGCTTGTCTGCTGGGCGTGAGCCGCGCCCTGCTCTGCCGCGTCGATGGCGGCGCCAAGCGAGGCGAGCAGCGCAGCCCGGTTGCGCTCCACCGAGTCGAAGGCCCCCGCCTTGATCAACGCCTCGATGGCGCGCCGGTTCACAACGCGACGATCCACCCGCGCGCAGAAGTCCGCGATATCGCGAAATGCGCCGCCCGCCTCGCGCGCTGCAACGATGCTGGCGATGGCCTGCTCTCCGGTGCCCTTCACCGCCCCGAGCCCATAGCGCACCCGCCTCGCGTCGAGCGGCTGGAAGCGATACCCGCCCGTGTTGATGTCCGGAGGCAACACCTCCAGGCCGTTGCGCCGGGCGTCGTCGTAAACCACCTGCACCTTGTCGGTGTCGTTCATCACCGCCGACAAGTTGGCCGCGCAAAATGCCGCCGCGTGGTGCGCCTTGAGGAACGCCGTCTGGTAGGCCACCAGCGCATACGCTGCCGAGTGGGACTTGTTGAACCCGTAGCCGGCGAACTTCTCCATCTGGTCGAAGAGGGTCGTGGCCCGCTCCGCGGCAAGCCCGCGCTCGGTGGCCCCCTTGAGAAAGATGGCGCGCTGCTTGGCCATCTCCTCCGGCTTCTTCTTTCCCATGGCACGGCGGAGCAGGTCCGCGCCGCCCAGGGTGTAGCCGCCGATGACCTGGGCAATGGTCATCACGTGCTCCTGGTAGGTCATCACCCCGTAGGTGGGGTCGAGAATCTCCTTGAGCCTCGGGTCCAGGTACTCCCAGCGCGTGCGGCCGTGCTTGCGCTCAATGAATTCCGGAATCAGGTCCATGGGGCCCGGGCGGTAGAGCGCATTCAAGGCGATCAGGTCTTCCAGGCGGTCCGGCCTCGCCTTCATGATGAGGTCTCGCATGCCGCGCGATTCAAACTGGAAGATCGCTACGGTGTTGCCGGAGGAGAACATCTTGTAGGCGGCGGGGTCGTCCAGCGGGATCGCATGGATGTCGAAGCCCGCCTCGCCCATCGCGCGGATATGGCGCTCGCTCTCGGCGATGATGGTGAGGGTGGTCAGGCCCAGGAAGTCGAACTTCACCAGGCCCGCCTTCTCGACATCGTCCTTGTCGAACTGGCTGATGGTCGAGTGGGAGCCTTCGGCGCAATACAAGGGCGCGAAGTCCGTGAGCTTGCCGGGCGCAATCAGCACGCCGCCCGCGTGCATGCCCACGTTTCGGGTGAGCCCCTCGAGCGCACGCGCAAGGCGCATGAGCTCGCCCACCTCTTCCTGCTCCGCCACCAGCTTGGCGAGCTGGGGCTCCACCTCGAGCGCCTTCTCGAGCGTCATGCCGAGCTCGAAGGGGATCAGCTTGGCGATGCGGTCGACTTCGCCGAACCCCATGCCGAGCACGCGGCCGACATCGCGCACCACCGCCTTCGCGGCCATGGTGCCGAAGGTGGCGATTTGCGAAACCGACTGGGCGCCGTACTTTTCCTTCACGTAGTCGATTACCCGGTCTCGGCCTTCCTGGCAGAAGTCGATGTCGAAGTCGGGCATCGAGATGCGCTCGGGGTTCAGGAAGCGCTCGAAGAGCAGGTCGTAGCGCAGCGGGTCGAGCCCGGTGATGCCGAGCGAATAGGCGACCAGGGAGCCGGCGCCGGAACCGCGACCCGGGCCGACGGGAACGCCGTTGCGCTTTGCCCAGCCAATGAAATCCGCGACGATCAAAAAGTAGCCCGGGAAGTCCATCTGGACGATGGTGCGCACCTCGTACTCGAGCCGCTCCACGTAGCGGGGGCGCGCCGCCTCGCGCTCAGCGGAATACGGGTACAACTCCTCGAGCCGCACCTCCAGCCCGCGCATGGCTTCGTCGTGCAGGTGCTCCGCCACGCTTCGCCCGGCGGGCACCGGAAACGCAGGCAAGTGGGTTCCACCCAGCTTGAACTCGAAGGCACAGCGCCTTGCAACATGCACGGCGTTCTCGAGCGCCTCGGGAAGATCCGGGAACAGCTCGGCCATCTGCGCCTGCGTCTTGAAATGCTGTGACGGCAAAAAATCCTTCGGGCGCCTCGGGTCTGCCAGCACGTAGCCCTGGGCAATGCACACCCGGGCCTCATGCGCAGTGAACTCCTCCGGGCGGACAAACTGGATGGGGTGCGTGGCCACGACCGGCAACTTGAGCTTGCCGGCAAGCGCCACGGCAGCGTCCACATAAGGTGCACTGCGCGCCGGGTCCGCGCGTTGCAACTCGATGTAATAGGCGTCCGGGAAATCGGCCGCCCACGCCTTCGCCAGCTCCGCGGCTTCCCTCGCCCTGCCCGCAAGCAGCGCGGCGCCGACATCACCTGCCTCTGCACCGGAGAGCACGATCAGCCCCTGCACACCGCTCAGCCAATCCCGCTTGAGCTCGGCACGCCCGCGCCAGAGGTTCTCCGCGTAGGCGCGCGTGAGCAGGTCGCAGAGGGCCAGGTAGCCGCTCTCGTTCCGGCAGAGCAGAACCACCCGATGCGGATGATCCCGATTGCGCTCGTTGGTGATCGCCACGTCGCAACCGATGACCGGCTGCACGCCCTTCGCGCGCGCGGCGAGATGGAACTTGACCGCCCCAAAGAGGTTGCCCGCATCAGTGATGGCGAGCGCCGGCATGCCGTCGGCTGCCGCCGCAGCCACCCCTTCGTCGACCCGGACGATGCCGTCCACGATCGAATATTCGGAGTGCAGCCGGAGGTGGACGAACTGCGTGGGGGACATGCGGATTGGCGGCAAGGGAAGCGACCGAATTTTACACCCCGCCGCCGGGGCCTACCCTCCGCGCCGAGCTGCGAAAAACGCCTTGAGCATGGCCCCGCACTGGTCGGCGCGAACGCCGCCCTCGAACGCTGTCTGGTGGTTGAGCTTGGCCTCGGAAGCCAGGGCCACCGCGCTTCCGCAGGCGCCGGTCTTGGGGTCCGACGCGCCAAACACAACCCGCGCAAGGCGAGCGTGCAGGATGGCGCCGACACACATGGCGCACGGCTCGAGCGTCACGAACAGCGTGCAATCCAGAAGGCGGTAGTTTCCAACTGCGGCCGAGGCCTCTCTGAGGGCGACGATTTCTGCGTGAGCGGTGGGATCCGCGCTGCCGATGGGCCGGTTGTGGCCGCGCCCGATGACGAGGCCATCGCGAACGACGACCGCCCCCACCGGCACCTCTCCAGCCGCGGCAGCCGCCTCGGCGAGCGCCAGCGCCTCGGCCATGAAGCGCTCATCGTGTGGGTCCATCGGGGCAGATTCGCGTGTCATCGGAGCGCGCCGAGACTACCGCATTTGCCGGGTGCTTTACACTCGCCGCTTTCCTCTGCCGAGCCCGATCCCATGACCCGCCCTGCCCGACTGACACTTGCCGAAGAGCTGGCTCTCCTCGCCCTGGATGACGACTCCGGCAAGGTGATCGACCTGCCCGCGTTCGCCCTCGAGTCGGCCCTCGCCGCAGCCATCGTCATGGAGCTGAGCCTCGAGGGACGGATCGACACGGACCCGGAGAAGCTCTGGGTCATTCAGCCGCAAATGACCGGGGACCCGATCCTCGATGGCGCGCTCAGCCAGATCGTGAAGGAAAAGGCTCCGCAGCCGGCCGCCCATTGGCTTCGCCACTTCGCCAGACCGCAGCTCGAGGACGACGTCATCGCCCGCCTGGTGGCGCGCGGCATCGTGCGGTCCGAGGAAAGGCGCTTGCTCTGGGTCTTCAAGACGCGGGTGTACCCGCCCGCAAGCGGCCTGGAGGAAAAGGAGGTCCGCACCCGGATCCTCGCCCTGCTCGAGGGAAACGACATTCCCTCCCCGCGCGACGCGCTTCTCGTCGGCCTCATGCGCTCCTCCGGCATCCTGCGCCGCCTGCTGTCGGCCGCCGATTACGAGCGCCTGCGCGAGCGGATCGACCATCTCGCCCAGCTGGAGCATGTGAGCCGGGAGCTGAGCAGCACGCTCACGGAACTGCAGGTCGCTCTCGCCCGCACCTACGTCGCGGGCTGAAGGCCCCGAAAGGCCCTGTCGGGCGGCGCTGCGTCGCGCCGCAGCCGCCACAGCAGCACCCCGATCGCCGGCAGTGCCATCACCTGCGAGATGAGCGCCCACGGGGCGATGCGCTGTTCCGCCTGGAAGCGGGCAAGCGTGTGAATCTTGAGGGACACCGCCTCGAAATCGAAGGGCTGGAGCGTGCTGGCGAGCTCCAACTCCTTCATCGATTCCACGAACACCAGCGCCGCGCCCAGGGCGATGGCAGGCATGTGAAAGCGCAGCGTGTGCCAGACGCGCGAGGCCACGCCTGGGGCATACAACTGCAGCGTGTCGCGGGCTGAAGGTGGCTCCCGCAACAGCGTGTCCATCACTGGCAGCAGGATGAACGGGGCGAATTTCACGCACTGCGCCGCAATGACCAGCAGCGGCCCGTCCCGCCAGGAACCCAGCAGTCGCGCGCCCACGCTGCCATCACCGCTCGCCACCACCCAGGCCAAGGCAAACGCCATCGGCGGGAAAAAAAGGTTTGCGGACAGCAGCCAGAAGGAGCCGCTCGCCCGCAGCCCAGCCTCCCCGGGCCGGATGGCAAGCACCGAGACGGCAGCGAACAGCGAGAGAACCGCGCAGACAGCCAGGCAGTTGACGAACGTCTCCAGCGCCACATCGAACACCTTGAGGAGGGCGGGGGCTCGGATGTCGAGCGCGTGGGAGACGTACCAGGCCTCGGGAACCAGGAAACCCAGCACGAAGACCAGTCCAGCCAGCGCCCAGGCGCCAAGCGTGATCCCCCAGGGCGGCGCGAGCCGCGAAAGCGCCGCCTGGGCCCGGAGGAGGTCCGGCGGCTGCTGCGGAACGAAGCGCCGCCAGAGCACGAGGCACAGCACGGCGAACACGAGGCCGGGAATCGCGCTCATTGCGGCAAGCGCTGCGCCGACCGCGTCGCTGTGCGACCCCGCCCAGATCTGCTTGAACGAGACGCCAAACGTGTTCAGCCCGTTGCGGGCCGCGCAGCCGTAGTCCCCGAAGGCGCGGGCCGCGGAGAAGAGCGCCCCGGCGGCGATCGGCCCCGTCAGCAGCTTGAGCCGCACGCGGAAAAACGCCGAGGCCGCGGAATGACCACAGACCCGCGCAGCCTCCTCGTAGGCCAGAGGCAGGCGCGCAAGCGCGATGCGAAGGATCAGATAGGCAATGGGCAGGCTCGCCAACCCCACCTGCACCGCCATGGCGACGGCACCGTCGACAAACCGGAACTGCAGGATGTTTACCCACGCGCCGGCTGCCGTGTAGGGCGCGAACAGCAGCGGGCTCAGGATCATCACCTCGAGCGCCAGGCGCCCGCGGATCGCGTAGCGCTCCAGCGCCAGGGCCAGCGGGATCGCGCCGGCGAGGCTCACGGCTGCGCTCAGGGCTGACACCTGGAGAGTCAACAGCAACTGGCTGACGAAGGCGTCACTCAGCGCGAGGCTCAGCCAGCGGCCGGACTCCGACGCGTGGCGCAGCGTGAATACCCCGAGGATGGCGCCCGGGCCAAACGCGGCGGCGGCCACCGCGAACATCACCGCAACCGCAACAGCCGTGCCCGCCCTGCCCGTCCCGAACGACCTCGTCACGATTGCGTCAGCGGCGTGTCACGACGCCGGGCCCTTGTCGAAGCCCACCTCGTTCACGATCTTGATGGCCGCCTCGCGGCTGGAAGCCATGCGCCCCAGGTCCACCCACTGGATCTTGAAGCGCCCGTCCTTCAGGCCCTGCCCCTTCCCCACCGCGATCATCGACGGGTGCGCGGGAACCGAGGGGAGCACGGAGTACTGCGGGGTGCGCTCCACCATCGAAGCCTGCACCTTCGGCGTGACCAGGAAAGCCGCAAGGCGTTCGGCCAGCTCGCGATTGCTGGCCACCTTGGTGATCGCCACCCCCGACCGCATGATGAACGTGCCGCGGCCCGACTGGTCCGGGAAGATCACCTGAATCGCGTCCGCCCACGGCTTCTGGGCGGGGCTCGCCAGCATCTTGGGGTAGTAGTAACTATTGATGAGGGCCAGGTCGCAGACACCCTGGGCAATGCCAGCTGCCTGTTCCCGGTCGTTGCCCTTCGGCGCTCGGGCGAGGTTGGCCGCCATGCCGCCGATGACTGCCCGAGCCTTGTCCTCTCCCCAGGAAGCAATGAACTGGTCGAAGAGCGCGATGTTGTAATCGTGGAGGCCGCTTCGAATGCAGAGCTTGCCTTTCCATTGCGGCTTGGCAAGGTCTTCGTACGATTGGATTGCATCCGGCGCCACCCGCGACCGCGAGGCGATGATGGCCCGGGCCCGGTAGGCATCGACGAAATACGTGCCGTCCGGGTCGCGAAACTCGGGCGGCACGGCCTGCAGCGCCTTCGGCGACATGGGCGAGAGCAACCCGCGCCGCTTCGCCTGCTCGAGGAGGCCAACCTCGAGGGTGATGACCACGTCTGCCTCGGACGGGCGGCTGCTCATCCGGGCGAGAAGCCCCTGGTCGATGAAGACCACCTTGACCTGCGCCCCGCTCTCCTTCTCGAACGCCTCGAGCACCGCCCGGATCGGGCCGTCGTCCGTGCGATCCGTGAGCACGCGAAGCTCGGCCGCCTCGGCGGAAAGCGCCGCACACAGGGATGCCGAGGCCATGGCAAGGCGGGCCCAATTCGTTTTCAGCACGGCAGACAACACGGAACAGTTCTCCTTCAAGTCGATGGGGTTCGGGCCGTCAGGGCTGCCGGGCGACGGACAGGAATGTCGAAGCCCACTCCCCGCAGGAGCCGGCCGCAATATCGCCAAACGCCCCGTCGGCGGCGATTCGACCGTCTTTCATCAAAACGGTTCGGTCAGCCAGGTCGAGCGCATCGGCGGGGTCATGGCTCACCAGAAGCACGGCGCAGTCCGGCCCGCCGCCCTCTCGCAGGCGATCGCCCAGGCGTACGATGAGATCGCGCCGGTTGAGCCGGTCCACGTTCGCAAAGGGCTCGTCGAGCAGCAGCAACCGGCAGCGCCGTGCGAGAGCGCGAGCGAGCGCGACCCGCTGCGCCTCACCGCCGGAAAGCTGCCACACGCGCCGGGACTCGAAGCCGGCGAGCCCGACGTCCTGTAGACAGCGGTGCCCTCGGTCAGCCACGTCCGCCTTCGGGCCCTGCAGCCCCAGGGTGGTGTTTTGCAGCACCGTGAGATGGGGCAGCAACGCGGGGTACTGGAAAGCCATCGCGAGGCCCCGCGCCTCCACCGGTACCCGGTGCAGGCCCGCCTCGCTCGCCAGCTGGCCCGACAAGTGGATCGAGCCGCCGTCGAGCACCTCGAGCCCCGCGCACAGGCGCATCAGCGAGGTCTTGCCGCTGCCGGACGGCCCGAGGATCGCAACGGTTGATCCGGGCGCCACGTCGAGGCTCACCCGATCCACGGCACGCTTGCCACCTGCCAGGAACGTGGCCTCGCGAATGGAGACGACGGGGGTCATGGGCAGCCCATCAGGTTGGCTGCACGTGGCGCTGGAAGAGGCGGGTGCCAATGAAGCAGGCCACCGCCACCAACCCCAGAACCGGCTTGCCCAGGATGGCCAGCAACAGCGCATCCCACAGGCAGATGCCCGCGATGAGGCAACCCACGCCTTGCGGCACGTCACCCGGTTGGCGCCGCCACAGGAGGCGAACCGCCCACGCCACCCACGCGACGAACGCCACCCAGAAAACCAGCGCGAGCGGATCGGCCATCGCCTGCCATCCCGCCCAGACAGCGGGAACACCCAGCGGCACCAGGGGCCAGCCCGACGTGAGGCGATTCAAGTGCTCCTGGCGGGCGAGGTACGTGAGCCCCGCGACGTAACAAACGAGCAGCAGCCCGGGCAACCAGGCACCCGCTGCCGTCTCCGACACTGCCACGGCAGCCACCACGTAGATGAGGCCCCGGCAGGTTCCCATCACCACCGGCGCGAGCGGGTTGCCCTTGTGGCGCCAGTCGTAGAAGACGATGGCGCTCGCGAGGACGAGCCCAGCTGCAAAAGGGCGCAACCCGGACCCCGGTTGGCCCAGGGTCCCGGCAACAAACAGGACGGCCAGCGCCGCCGCCAGCATGCCGAAGCCCCAGCCGAACACCGCGCGGCGACTCACCTCGCCAGCCGGAATGGGCCGGTCAGGCCGATGCTGGGTGTCGAAGGGAACATCGAAGGCATCGTTCAGGAACATGCCCCCGAGGTACGCGAGCGACACGGCGACGATCACGAGCGCGACGCGCCAGTCGACCGGATCGGCCCCCACCGCCACGGTGCCGACGAGAACGTTGCCCCATACGGTGGGCAGGTTCGATGTGCGCCCCAGGGTGAGCGCTGTTTGCAGCCTCATGCGGCGCGCTCCCGAGTCCAGCACAGCTCGCGCGCGATGGCCTCGTCGAGAGAGGCAGCACGCTCGTGCTCGGGAAGCACGGTCCAGGTGTAGGTTTCCACTTCGAGATGTGATGAGAGGGGGCTGTGCCGGTGAAGGGTGAGCGCCTCCTCGACAAAGGCGCGCGTGGACTGAAAACCGGCGAGCGACTCCCGGAACACGGGAACGTGAAAATGCACCCGCCATTCGACGTCCGCCTCCCGCC
>JAFMJY010000017.1 GCA_017853245.1 Burkholderiales bacterium
GGCGGCTTCACCCCGGCGAGCAGCGCGTTGAGTCGTTCGAAGGGGTAGGGCTGGAGCAGCCCCAGGCGGGGATTCATCGGCCGCGACGCAGTGAGCGAAAACGAGCCCCGATTATACGGGCGCGCCCTGCGTCAATCGCGCAGCAAGCCGAGGTGCACGAGCGGCCGGCGTAGCCAGCCCCGTATGCCGGAGAGTCGGCGCAGTTGCGCCTCGCGCGCCGCAAGCTGAGCCTGCGCTGCCGCCAAGGCTTCTGCGTGGGCGCCGGCATCGCGCTCCAGCTGCTCGCGCCGCGCTTGTTCCTCGCGGTGGGCACGGGTGACGGCAAAGTAATCCGCGTACAAGAAATGATCTTGGTCGCCGAGCACGGACACGGCTGCATCGGCACCAACGGATTCGGGCGTGCGCCCGGCGACGAGGATGAAGTAGAGCGGCGAGGCCATCGCTTGCGTCGGCTGTGCCGGCACTTGCAGCGTTGCCTCGAAGAACTCGCCGCGCGTGGCCGCCGACTCCGGGGTGATGACGGAGTGAAAGTCCAGCCGGTGGCCGAACCAGCGCACGTGCGGGAACCGTTTAGTGACCAGCGCCGACAGCTCGTCGCGGTAGAGCTCGCGAACGTGAAACTCGTTCTGATAGTTGCGCCGGTCCGAGTACTCCAGCTTGTTCGGGCAGGACAGGAGCAGCGTGCCGCCTGGGGCAAGGACGCGGGCGATCTCGTCCAGGAATGCCCCGTGCTCGTGGATGTGCTCGAGCGTCTCGAAGGACACGAACAGGTCGATGCTACCCGCCTCGAGCGGCAGCGTGGTGCACGAGCCCTGCTCGTAGCGCAGCCCGGCAACGCCCTCGTAGGCGCGCCGAGCATGACCCACCGCTTCGGCCGACACATCGACGCCTACGACACTTTTGGCGCTTCGCGCGAGCAACGCCGAGCCGTAGCCTTCGCCGCAAGCCACGTCGGCAACACGCTTACCCGCTGCCAGGCGCGACGCGAAGTGGTACCGGTGCCAGTGCTCCAGCCACATCTCGCCCTGGATGCCTGGCACGAAGCGCTCGCCCGTGAAGGCAAGCGCAGGCGATGCAGCGGGCGTGGGAGCGCTCACGTGCGCGGCGTCGACAGTTCTCGCGAGGCGGGGCTTACTTGAGCTCGACAATGGCGTCGATTTCGACGCCCGCGTTGGCCGGCAGCGATGCAACGCCGACGGCGGCTCGGGCATGGCGCCCCGCTTCGCCGAGGACGTCGACCAGCAGGTCGGACGCGCCATTGATGCACTTCGGGATGTCGGTGAAGTCGTGCTCGCAGCTCACGTAGCCCGTGATCTTGAGCACCCTTGCGACGCGGTCGAGGTCGCCGCCGCACGCTGACTTGAGCTGGGCCAGCAGGTTGAGCGCACAAAGCTGGGCTGCCATGTAGCCCTGATCGGTGCTGAGATCCTCGCCGAGTTGCCCCGTGTAAGCAATCTTCCCGTCGCGAAACGGGAGCTGGCCGGACAGGTAGACGGTCTTGCCGCTCAGGACGTAGGGAACGTAATTGGCGACCGGGGCGGCCGCGACGGGCAGGCGGTGGCCGAGTTCGAGGAGTTTTTTTTCTGCCTGGGAGATGGTCATGGGTCAGTGAGTGAGGAGGGTAAGTCGTGACCGGTCAGCCGGCCGAGTTGGGCTCGACGCCGAGGTCCACGCGCGGCTCAGGCTGCCAACCCTTGGCGCGATGCTCGGCCTCGACGGTGGTGTAAATGCCGCCTCGTACATAAAAATCAGCGGTGAGGCGCAGGAATCGCGGCCTGATGGCGCGCACGAGGTCGTCCGCAATCGCATTGGTGACGGCTTCGTGAAAGTGTCCCTCGTTTCTGAAGGACCAAATGTAGAGCTTGAGGCTCTTCAGCTCCACGCAGAGCCTGTCCGGGATGTAGGCGAGGTGCAGGGTGGCGAAGTCCGGCTGCCCGGTCTTCGGGCAGAGGCAGGTGAACTCCGGCATCTCCATCCGAATCACGTAGTCACGGTTGCGATTGGGGTTCGGGAAGGTTTCGAGCGACCGCGAGGCCTGGGCTCTCGGCCCGCTGCCGAGGCTCGTGAGGCCCGAGGTGTCGGAGCGGTTCGGGCCCGGCCGGGCGGTGCGCGCGGGGGTTCGGGGAGGCATTGGGAGGGGGAGGGCGATCCGGTAAAATCGCAGATTGTACGCGAACCCCCGAACCCCATCGGTCGTCCGGCTGGTGGGGTTTCTTCATAAGAAACAATACCTTGCGACTCAATTCCATCCGGCTGGCGGGCTTCAAGTCGTTCGTCGAGCCCACCCAGATTGCCGTTCCCGGCCAACTGGTGGGCGTGGTTGGCCCCAACGGCTGCGGCAAGTCCAACGTCATCGATGCCGTTCGGTGGGTGCTCGGCGAATCCAGCGCCAAGCAGCTCCGCGGCGAGCACATGCATGACGTGATCTTCAACGGCTCCGCGGATCGCAAACCCGTGGCGCGCGCCTCCGTCGAGCTCGTGTTCGACAACAGCCTCGGGCGCGTGGCCGGCCCGTGGTCGCAGTACGCGGAGATCAGCGTGAAGCGCGTCCTGGCGCGCGATGGCGACTCGAGCTATTTCATTAACGGCTCGCACGTACGGCGACGAGACATCCAGGACATCTTCCTCGGCACGGGCCTCGGCCCGAGGGCCTACTCGATCATCGAGCAGGGGATGATCTCGCGCGTCATCACGTCGAAGCCCGAGGAATTGCGCGTGTTTCTCGAGGAGGCGGCCGGCGTGTCCAAGTACCGCGAGCGGCGGCGCGAGACGCAGCTGCGCCTGGAGGACACGCGGGAGAACCTCGCGCGAGTTGGCGACATCCGCTCCGAGCTGGAAAGGCAATTGGAGCACCTCGCCCAGCAGGCCGAGGTGGCAGCACGCTACCAGGACCTGCAGGCCCAGCTCGCGCTGAACCACAACTTGCTCGCATTCACTCGCCTGCGCGAGGCGGAGCAGGCCAAGGCGCGTTTCGCCAACGACATCCAGAAGACGATGGTGGCCCTCGAGGCCGAGACCGCCAAGCTGCGCGAAGCCGAGCGGGCGCTCGAGTCGCTGCGCAGCCGGCACTACGAGGAAACCGACCGGCTCTCGGAGCTGCAGGGCGCCCTGTACGCCGCCAACGGCGAGGTGCAGTCGCTGGAGCAGGAGATCGCATTTCTGGGTGAGAGCCGCCGGCGCCTGTCCTCGCAAATAGAAAGCCTCGTGGCGGAAATGGCGGAGGTCGAGCGCGGCGTCGACGTGGCGCGGGCGGAAGGCTCGCGCTGGGAAGGCGAGATCGCCGGGGCGCAGTCGGCCATTGCATCGGCAGAGCAGGCGGCTTCCACGGCCCGCGAGGCGGTGCCGGCGGCCGAAGCGGCGGCGCGGTCGGCGGCAGACCAGGTGCGCGCGACGTCGGCTGAAGTGACCACGGCGGAGCAGGCCCAAGGCGTCGAGGAGACGCGCGAGTCCCACGCGCTCAAGATCCTCTCGCAGCTGGAGGCCCGGAAAAACCGCCTGAAGCAGGAAAACATGGGTCTCGTCTTCCCGGACCCCGAGAAGGTGGCGGGCCTCGACTCCCGGCAGCAGTCCCTCACGGGCCGGCTACGGGAGACGGAGCGGGCGCTCGCCGAGGTCGATGGACGGCTGCCGGGCCTCGAGGCCTCGCGCCGCGCGGCCCAGGAAGCCCTTCAAGCGAGCACTCGCGACCTCGCCCAGCTGGAAGCGGAGTTGCAGGCGCTCGAGGCCCAACAGGCCAAGCTGGACAACAATGCTCGCCTCGCCGACTGGGCCGAGGCGCATGCCCTCAACCGCGCCGAGCGGCTGTGGCAGGCCATCAAGGTCGACTCAGGCTGGGATGACGCAGTGGAAGCCGCCCTGGGCGTTCGCCTCAATGCGGCGAGGGTTGCCGACGACGGTGGCGTCGCTTCGTTGCTGGCCGATGCGCCCCCGGGCAATTTCGCCGTGTTCGTGGAACGCGGCGCCGCCGAGCCCCAGGCCCCCGGCGCGCGCCTGCAGCCGCTTGCCGAGGTGGTGACGGCAACCCGGCCCGGCGTGCTCGCCTACGTGCGGGAAGCGCTCGCCAACGTGTTCATCCTGCCGGACGGGGAGGACGGGCTTGCCACGGCGCGCGCCCTGGCAACCGGTGGCCTGCTGGTCAGCCGCGCCGGCCACCTCTTCAGCCGGTCGGGCGTCGTCTTTCACGGCCCGCAGTCGGAGTTGCACGGCGTGCTGCAACGACAGCGGGATATCGAGGCGCTGCGGGGCAGGCTGCCGGGCGAGTCGGCCCAGCGGGCCGGGGCGGAAGCCCGCCTCGCGGGCCTGGAGCGCGAGCTTGCCGAATCGCAGGCTTCGGCGCGCCGCATGCGCGATGACCTGGCGGCGCTTCGCAAGGACGCGCACGACCTCGAGGTCGAGAGCGTGAAGCTCGCCCAAAGCACCGCGCAGGCCGAGGCGCGCCGCGCTGCGATCGGCGTCGAGCTGGCGGAAATCCAGAAGGAGGAGGAAGCCGAGCGCCTGAACCTGCAGGAGGCGCAGCACGCGCTCGAGGCGGGCTCGCAGCGCATCGCGGCGATCGTGCAGCGGCTGGAGGCGGCTGAAGCGGCCGAGCGGGAAGCACAAGCCGTGCTGCAGCGCGCACGCGACGCGGCCGTGCTGGCGGAGCGCGCCGTCGCCGAGGCCCGGTTCCAGGAAAAGCGGTGCCACGACCAGGTCGAGGCGCAGGCGCGGTTGGTCGCGTCGCTGGCCGAGCGGCTTACGGCTCTCGCCGCACCGCGCGACGCGGCCGCGGGCGAGCTCGGTCGGCTGGAAGAAGGCTCGGTGCGCGCGCGCCTTCAGTCGGCGCTTGCCGTGAAGGCGGAGCGCGAAGCGGCATTGTCGCAGGCGCGCGCCGGGCTCGAGCAGGTGAGCGACGAGCTGCGCTCGCTCGATGAGTCCCGCCTCGTGGCCGAGCAGGCGCTTGGCCCGTTGCGCGAGCGGATCACCGAGTTGCGCGTGAAGGAGCAGGAGGCAACCACCCACGCCGAGCAATACGAGGGGCAGATTACGGAGGCGGGCGCCACGCGGGAGGCGCTTGCCGAGCAGATCGAGAAGCGGGTGCGCTCCGCCGGGATGCAGGCCGAGATCAACCGCCTCACCGAGGAAATCGCCGCCCTCGGCGCCGTGAACCTCGCAGCGCTTTCGGAGCTGGGCGCGGCAAAGGAGCGCAAGGACTTCCTGGACGCCCAGGCGAACGACCTCACGGAAGCGGTGGAAACTCTTGAGGCGGCAATCAAGCGGATTGACCGCGAGACGCGCGAGCTGCTGCAGGACACCTTCGACACCGTCGATGGGCACTTTCGCGAAATGTTCCCGGCGCTCTTCGGGGGCGGCCAGGCGTCGCTCAAGCTCACCGGTGAGGAAATCCTGGACGCGGGCCTGCAGGTGTTCGCGCAGCCTCCAGGCAAGAAGAATGCGTCGATCCAGTTGCTCTCCGGGGGAGAGAAGGCGCTCACGGCCATCGCGCTAGTGTTCTCGCTCTTCCGACTGAATCCGGCGCCCTTCTGCCTCCTCGACGAGGTGGACGCGCCGCTCGACGACCCGAACACGGAGCGCTTCTGCGCCCTCGTGCGCCAGATGTCGGCCCAGACCCAGTTCCTGTTCATCACGCACAACAAGATCACGATGGAGCTGGGCCAGCAACTCATCGGCGTGACCATGCAGGAGCCGGGCGTATCTCGCATCGTCGAAGTCGACATCGAGGCGGCGATGGAATTCGCCCGCAAGCAGGCCGCCTGAGGGACAAGCCATGAGCGACCTGCAACTCTGGCTCATCGGCGCTGGCGCGGCTCTCGTCGCGCTGGTCCTGGCGCTCAACCGGGTTGCGGAGTGGCGGGCAGGACGCCGGGCGGAGGACGCTTTCCGTGCGCCGGCGAGGGATCCGTTGACCGAGGCCGGGGTGGCCCGAGTCGAGCCGACCATGGGCGAGGTGTCGCCGCCGGCGTCGCCCGAGCCCGCCGCCGCCCCGCCGGAGGCGGACTCGGCGCCGAACTTTCCCGACCCGGTGCTTTCTTCGGCTGTCGACACGGTTGCCTTGGTGGTGGCCAATGACCCGCTCACGCGCGACTTGCTCGCGCCCCTCGAGACAGCGCTCGAGCGGCTGCAGCGGCCCGTGCACCTGGAAGGCCTCGAGGACGAGAGGTGGGTGCCGCTCACGATGTCCCACCGCGATGCGTGGCGGGAAATCCGCGCGGGCCTGCAGCTCGCCAATCGCGCCGGCCCGGCTTCCGAGGAGGTGGTCGCCGCGTTCAACGACGCGGTTGCGGACTTCGCCACGCGGTCAGGCGCTGCCTCCCAGCGCGAGAGCCCCGCGGAAGCCGCGGGTCGCGCCCGGGGCCTCGACGCACTCTGCGCGGAAACGGATATCGAGCTGGTGCTGAACGTGCGGGGGCGGGGAGGGGCCACGTTCTCGGTACAACGGGTTCATGCGCTCGCCGCTGAGGAGGGCCTGGAGCCCGCCGGGCCTGGCCGCTTCGCCCGCATGGGTGACGATGGCAACGCGATCTTCGGCTTGCGCTTTGCTGATGTGCCGCCGCCCCGTGAAAGCAGCTATGCCACCGGGCTCACGTTCGCGTTCGACGTACCCCACGCTTCAGAGCCTCTTGCCGCACTCGATGCGCTCGCCGCGGCAGCAGGCCGGTTTGCCCAGGCGCTGTCGGGCGAAGTCGTCGACGACAGCGGCCGGCCGCTCACGCCCGCGGGCCTTGCCGCCATCCGGCGCTCCCTCGAGCCCGTGGTGGCGCGTCTCGCCGATCGCGGCATTCCCGCGGGCAGCCCGCTCGCCCGCCGGCTTTTCAGCTGACCATGGCGGCGCCGCGCGCGGCCGCCGATCGCATCCGGCGCCTGCGCGCCGACATCGAGCGCCACAACCGCCTCTACTACGTAGAGGACGCGCCCGAGATCAGCGACGCCGCCTTCGATGAGCTGTTCGGCGAGCTGCAGTCGCTCGAGTCCGCGCACCCGGAGCTGGTGACGCCGGATTCGCCCACGCAGCGCGTCGGCAGCGCCCCGGCACAGGAGTTCGCCGAGGTTCACCACCGCGTGCCGATGCTCTCGCTTGCCAACGCCTTCAGCGACGACGATGTCGCGGCGTTCGACCGCCGCTGCCGCGAGGGTCTCGGCGTCGAGTGTGTCGACTATGCGTGCGAGCTCAAGTTCGACGGGCTCGCCGTGAGCCTCGCCTACGAGCGCGGCCGGCTCGTGCAGGGCGCAACGCGCGGCGACGGCTCAACCGGAGAGGATGTCACGTCGAACCTCCGTACGATTCCTGCCATACCGTTGTCGCTGCCCGGGCCCGCGCCGGCATGGCTCGAGGTGCGCGGCGAGGTGCTCATGCGTCGCAAGGATTTCGAGGCCCTCAACCAGCGGCAGGCGGCCGCGGGCGACAAGGCCTTCGTGAATCCGCGCAATGCGGCCGCGGGCAGCTTGCGCCAGCTCGACCCGCGCCTTAGCGCGCAGCGCAAGTTGTCGTTCTTCGCGTACGGCATTGGCGCCCATGAAGGCTTCGCGCTGCCGGCCACGCACGGTGAGCTGATGGATGCGCTTGCCGCGCTCGGTTTCCCGGTCGCCCGGGAGCGGCGGGTAGTACGCGGCGAAGCGGGTTTGCTCGCGTTCTACCGCGACATCGGCGGACGTCGCGAGGCGCTGCCCGTCGATATCGACGGAGTGGTCTACAAGGTGAACCGCTTCGCCGACCAGGAGGCGCTGGGCTTCGTCGCTCGCGCGCCGCGCTGGGCCGTGGCGCACAAGTTTCCTGCCGAGGAGGCGACCACCCGCCTGCTCGACATCGGGGTGCAGGTCGGTCGCACAGGCGCCATCACGCCCGTCGCGCGGCTGGAGCCGGTGTTCGTCGGCGGGACGACGGTGTCGAACGCCACCCTGCACAACGAGGACGAGGTGCGCCGCAAGGACGTGTGGCGCGGGGATGAGGTGGTCGTTAGGCGTGCCGGCGACGTCATTCCCGAAGTCGCGCGGGTCGCAACGCCCGGGCCCAGGACAGACGGGGACTATTTCCGCCTGCCATCGGTTTGCCCCGAGTGCGGCTCTGCCGTCGTTCGGCTCGAGGACGAGGCCGTGGCCCGCTGCACGGGCGGGCTCGTTTGCCCCGCACAGCGCAAGGCGTCGCTGCTGCACTTTGCGTCTCGCCGTGCCATGGACATCGAGGGGTTGGGCGACAAGCTCGTGGACCAGCTCGTCGATGCCGGCCTCGTGCATACGCCCGCCGACCTGTACGCGTTGACGGTCGAGCAGCTCGCCGGCCTCGAGCGCATGGCGGAGAAGTCGGCACAAAATGTTCACGGGTCGATCGCGAAGAGCCGGGAGACAACGCTCGCCCGTTTTCTCTACGGGCTTGGCATTCGGCAAGTGGGCGAGGTGACCGCGAAAGACCTTGCGGCCCACTTTGGCACGCTGGAAGCGCTGATGGCGGCGGACGCGGAGGCGCTCCAGGGCGCGCCGGACGTCGGGCCCGTGGTGGCGGAGAGCATTGCGCGATTCTTTGCCGAGCCACACAACCGGGAGGTCATCGCGCGGCTGAGGCAGGCTCTCGTGCGCTGGCCGGAATCGGCGCCTCGGCAGGCCGCGGTTGCCGGGCGCTTCGCGGGTAAAATTGTGGTGCTCACCGGCACGCTGGCGACGCTCACCCGGGAAGATGCCAAGGAGCGCCTCGAGGCTGCGGGCGCCCGAGTCACCGGGTCGGTGTCGAAAAAGACGGATGTCGTGATTGCCGGCGCGGAGGCGGGATCGAAGCTCGACCGCGCCGCCGAGCTGGGCGTGGCGGTGATCGACGAGGCGACGATGCTCGCCTGGCTTGGCGAGACCAACTGAGGAGCAGTGATGGCCCGCAAGACACGAACCCCGCGCATCACCAAGGCCGTGTTTCCCGTGGCGGGCCTCGGCACGCGCTTCCTGCCGGCGACGAAGGCCTCGCCCAAGGAGATGTTGCCGATCGTCGACAAGCCCCTCATTCAGTACGCCGTCGAAGAGGCTGTCGCGGCGGGTGTCACGGACCTCATCTTCGTCACCGGCCGCGGCAAGCGCGCCATCGAGGACCACTTCGACCGCGCCCATGAGCTGGAAAGCGAGCTCGAGGCGGGCGGCAAGCACGCCCTGCTCGCCACCGTCCGGGGGCTCCTGCCGGCGGGCGTGCACTGCGCCTACATTCGTCAGGGCCAGGCGTTGGGTCTCGGGCACGCCGTGCTTTGCGCGCGCCGGCTGGTGGGCGATGAGCCTTTCGCCGTGCTGCTGGCTGACGACCTGATCGATGCCGACGTGCCCGCCCTCGCGCAGATGGCGGATGTTCACGAGGCGCACGGAGGCAGCGTCATCGCGGTACAGCAGGTGGAGCGCTCGCAGACGGGTTCGTACGGAATCGTCTCCGCCGGGCCCGAGCGCCACCGCGTGGCCCGCATGAGCGGCATCGTCGAGAAGCCGCACCCGAGCAAGGCCCCTTCCACGCTTGCCGTCGTGGGCCGTTACATCCTGAGCCCGCGCATCTTCGATCATCTCGCTGCCACCAAGCCCGGGGCGGGCCGCGAGATCCAGCTCACGGACGCGATCGCGCGCCTGCTCGCCGACGAGCCGTCCTGGGCGTATCGCTTCGAGGGGCGCCGCTACGACTGCGGCTCGAAGCTGGGTTACCTCGAGGCCACCGTCGATTACGCCTTGCGTCACAGCGAGGTAGCCGACGGATTCCGCGCTTACCTGGAGTCGACGACAAAGCGTAACGGCGCGCCGACGGCTTCACGCTCCGCAGCCAAAGCCAAGACGAGGCCCGCGGCCCAAGCCCGGAAATCAGCCCGCCCGTGAGCGCCGATGCGCAGCGCATGCTCGCTGAATCCGATGTCGTTCACTCTGCCGACGCGGTACAGGCGGCACTCGCTCGCCTGGCCGCCGAGATCGAAGCTCGCCTGACGGAGCGCTTTCCGCTTGTGCTGGGCGTCATGGGGGGAGCCGTCGTCTTCGCTGGCCAGCTCCTGCCGCGCCTTGCCTTTCCCCTCGAGTTCGCCGCCATCGAGGCGACGCGCTACGGGCCACGCCTGTCGGGAGCCGATATCGATTGGCGGCTCGCGCCGCGCGAGCACGTGCGCGGCCGCACGGTGCTGGTGCTCGACGACATCCTCGACGAGGGCATCACGCTACGCGCCATCGTGGACCGGGTTCGCGCCATGGGGGCCGCTGAGGTTCAGGTGGCTGTCTTTGCGGAAAAGGACACGGGCCGGCCCAAGCCCGTGGCCGCCGACTTCGTCGGGCTTCGCGTGCCCAACCGATTCGTGTTCGGCTTCGGGATGGATGCCCGCGGCCTGTGGCGGAACCTTCCCGCCATTCACGCCCTGAGGGAATCCTGACCATGCTTGCCGTCCTTGGCGGCTCGGGCCTGACCGAGCTCGCGCCCCTGACCGTCACCCGCAAACAGATCGCCCGCACGCCCTATGGCGAGCCCTCCGGCCCGATCACCGTGGGCCGGCTGAACGGCGTGGAGGTGATGTTCCTCGCCCGCCACGGCTACGGGCATACGCTCGCGCCCCATGAGGTCAACTACCGCGCCAACCTGTGGGCGCTCAAGGACAAGGGCGCGCGGCGGATCATCTCCGTGTGCTCGGTGGGCGGCATTGACGCCCGCTTTGGCCCCGGCTCGATCGTGCTGCCCACGCAGCTCATCGACTACACGTGGGGGCGCAGCGCCACCTTCTTCGAAGGCGCCGAGCAGGCAGTGGTCCACGTCGATTTCACGCACCCGTACTGCGCGCAGACGCGCCGCCTGATCCTTGACTCGGCCGTGGAGGCTGGCGTGCCCGTGGTGGAGGGGGCGACCTATGCCGCCACCCAAGGCCCGCGCCTGGAAACGGCGGCGGAGGTCGACCGCCTCGAGCGCGATGGCGCGCACCTCATCGGCATGACGGGAATGCCGGAGGCGGTGCTCGCTCGCGAGCTCGAGCTTCCCTATGCCGCCATCGCTGTCGTGGTGAACGCCGCGGCCGGGCGCGGTGAGAGCGCCGGCGGCATCTCCCAGGAAGCCATGGGCCCGATCCTGCGCGAGTCGATGCAGCGCGTCATTCGCATTCTCGAGTGCGTGGCGCCGCGCGCGGCGCGCGCCAACCCTTCCCCGAAAGGAGCCACCCCTTGAGCGATCCGATCCGAGACAACGACAAGCGCCTCGCGCACGTCCTCTACATCCTGCATGCGCTGGCGCCATTCACCGCCTGGCTGCTGGCGCTTTTTGCGATCGTGCTCGGGATGGCGCGTCGCGACGAGGTGCGCGGCACCTACCTCGAGTCCCACTTCTCGTGGCTCGCGCGCACGTTCTGGTGGGGCCTGCTGTGGATCGTGCTGTGCTTCGTGCTCACGTGGCTGATGATCCTCACGATCCTGCTTGTCTGGCTCGCGTGGCTTCCCTACACCGTGCTGTTCGTTTGGTACCTCTACCGCGTGATTCGCGGCTGGCTGAAGCTGAACGACGGGGTGCCAGTGCGCTGAGCGGCGCCCGGCTCAGGCGGAGAGCTCTCGCTCCAGGTCGTCCGCCAGCGCTCGGCGGCCCTCGTCGGAGTCCAGCAGCGCCCCGGTCAACTCGAAGGTGTCCTCGGCTCGCGCGCCCAGCGTGGTGACGCGGGCGTCGACCAGGTTCAACCCGTGCCGCAGGAAGACCTGCGCGGTACGCGACAGGAGCCCCGGCCGATCCGCGCAGCTCACGAACACCTGCCAGCCGTTGTTGCGCCGGCGTGGCCGGATCGACACCTGGGGGGCGATCGGGAAATGCTTCACCCAGCGGGAGACGCGCCCGGAGGCTGCCGCGGAGTGGGTTGAGCCCTGGGCCAGCTGCGCGCGCAGCCCGCGCTCGACACCCTCGATCAGGTCGCGGGGGGATTCCAGCCCTCGGGCCTGCGCCAGCACCTGGAAGGTGTCGAGCGCGTATCCATGGGTGGTGGTGTAGACCTTCGCCTCCGCGACGCTGAATTGCTGGCGGTCGAGGAAGCCGGTGATCGACGCAAAGAGGCCGGGCTGGTCTGGCGCGTAGACCAGCACCTGCAGGCCTTCGCCCACGGGAGACAGGCGAGCTCGCACGACGGGCTCCTCCGGCTCCGGGCGCTCCCAGAGCGCGCGCGCATGCCAGGCGATTTCCCGGGCGCCGAAGCGCTGGAAATAATCGTCGTCGAACCGCGCCCACAGCGCCTCGTGGCGCCCGGGGCCGGGCACGTACTGCTCGAATTCGCCGAGCGCCTCGGCCTTTTTCGCCTCGATCGAGCGCTGGGCGAAGTCGGCGTTGCCACGCAGGATGTCGCGCGCCGCGAGGAAGAGGTCCTCGAGGAGCTGGGCCTTCCACGCATTCCACACCTTGGGGCTGGTGCCCCGGATGTCGGCCACCGTGAGCAGGTAGAGCGCGGTGAGGGAGCGCTCGTCGCCCGCTCGCGCGGCGAACTCCGAGACCACTTCGGGGTCGCCGATGTCCTGCTTCTGGGCCGTGGCTGACATCACCAGGTGGCTCTCCACCAGCCATTGCACCAGTCGGGTGTCCGCTCGGCTGAGGCCGTGGGCCCGGCAGAAGCGCCCGGCGTCGACGGCTCCCCGCTCCGAGTGGTCGCCGCCGCGGCCCTTGGCGATGTCGTGAAACAACGCGGCGATGTAGAGGATCTCCGGCGCGTCGAAGGCCTGCATGAGGCGGGAGCAGAACGGGTGCTCGTGGCTGAACTTGGCCAGCCGCAACCGGCGCAGGTTGCGGATCACCATCAGGATGTGCTCGTCCACGGTGTAGACGTGGAAGAGGTCGTGCTGCATCTGGCCGGTGACGCGGCCAAACGCGGGCAGGTAGCGGCCCAGCACGCCGTAGCGGCTCATCCGGCGCAGCGTCCAGGTGAGCCGGTCGCTGCGCAGGATCGCCAGGAAGCGCGCGCGGTTTTCGGGGCTGGCGTGAAAGCTTCGCCCCAGCGTGGGCAGCGCCTGCGCGAGCGCGCGCATCGCGCGGGGCGAGAGGTTCTCCAGGTCGCGTCGCCTCTGCAGGTGCAGGAAGGCGTCGAGAATCCGTTCCGGGGCGCGGCGGAAAAGATGTTCGTCGAACACGTCGAGCGTGAAGCCCACGGCCTGGAAGTCGTGGTCGATGGGCTCGGCCCTGTGGGCCGCGTCCGACAGCAGGCGCCCGCGGAGGGTGGCGAGCGCCATCTGGTTGAAGCGCCAGATCGATTTGGCAGCCCGGTAGTAGTGGCGCATCAGCAGGTCGGAGGCTGCGAGCGAGCGCGTGCCCTCAATGCCGAGTTGGTGTGCGATCTCGATCTGGTGGTCGAACACCAGCCGGTCCTCACGCCGCCCGGCGACGAGGTGCAGCCGCAGGCGCAGGTCCTGCAGCACGCGCTGGGCGCGCGCGACCGACCGTGCGTCATCCGGCGTGATGACGGCGCTCGCAGCGAGGGCGCCCCAGCTCTCGCCAAGCCCCGCCGCCCGGGCGACCCACAGCACCGTTTGCAGGTCCCGCAGGCCGCCTGGGCTTTCCTTGATGTTGGGCTCGAGGTTGTAGGCCGCTTCCTGGAAGCGCTCGTGCCGGCGCTGCTGCTCCTCCGCCTTCGCGGTGAAGAAGGCCTTGGGGTCGCGCCGCCGCTCCAGCTGGCGGGCCAGCTCGGCTGCGAGACGGGCGTTGCCCGCAACCCGCCGCAGCTCCAGCAGGCTGGTGTCGACCGTGATGTCCTTGGCCGCTTCCTCGACGCACTCGCTCACGGAGCGCACGCTTGTCCCAGGCTCGATGCCGCAGTCCCAGAGCATGCCAACGAACGCCTCGGTCCCCGGGTCGGGCGAGTCGCCTTCTCGCCTCAGGATCAGCAGATCGACGTCGGAGTGGGGAAAGAGCGCGCCGCGCCCGTAGCCGCCGACGGCCACGAGCGCGCTGCCGCGCGAGCCGATGGCGGCCGACCACAACTTCGCGAGGATGGCGTCGACGGCGGCGGAGTAGGCGGCGAGGCAGCGACGCGCGTCGGGGCGGGCGAGATAGTCGGCAGCGATCGATTCCCGTTGGGCTCGCAGCCAGCGCTTGGCCTCGGCGGGATTGCGCCCCGCCTCGTCTGGCGGCATCGGGCGGCGGGGCCGCCGGACCGCAGCAGCCACGGGGTCAGGAGACGGTGGCGGCAGGCGTGGCGGGCGCGGCCACGAACGCCGGTGGCGGCGGGCTGCCTGCAGACACGGTGAGGACCTCGAAGCCTTGCTCGGTCACCAGGACGGTGTGCTCCCACTGCGCGGAGAGCGAGTGGTCGGCGGTGACGATGGTCCAGCCATCCGCAAGGGCCCGGATGTCGCGGCGCCCCGCGTTCACCATCGGCTCCACCGTGAAGGTCATGCCAGGCTCGAGCGCGAGGCCCTGGCGGGGCTGGCCGTAATGCAGGATTTGCGGCTCCTCGTGAAAGCGGCGGCCGATGCCATGGCCGCAGAACTCCCGCACGATGCTGAAGCCGCGGCTCTCGGCGTGGCGCTGCACCGCGTGGCCGATGTCGCCCAGGCGCGCGCCGGCGCGCACCTGCTGGATCCCTTTCCACATGGCTTCGTAGGCCGTCTCGCACAGGCGTCGCGCCTGGATGGAGCCCTCGCCGACGATGAACATGCGGCTGGTGTCGCCGTGCCAGCCGTCCTTGATGACGGTGATGTCGACGTTGACGATGTCGCCGTCCTTGAGCACCCGGTCGCCGGGGATGCCATGGCAGACCTGGTGGTTCACGGAAGTGCAGATCGACTTGGGGTACGGCTTGTGGCCGGGCGGGGCGTAATTGAGGGGCGCGGGAATCGTGCCTTGCACGCCCACCATGAAATCGTGGCAGAGCCTGTCCAGCCCGCCCGTGGTCACACCGGGCTTCACGTGCGGGGCGATGAAGTCGAGCACCTCGGCCGCCAGCCGGCCGGCCAGGCGCATGGACTCGATTTCCGACGGGGTCTTGGGGTGGATGGCCACGGGGCGGCGGCGGGCACGGGCGCGTTGGGAGCGGAATTATAGCGGCAGGCCCCGTGGCCACCGCCGGGAGAGGGAAGCTTTTGAAAGCAGAGGCTTTTTCGGCTAGAATCGCGGGCTGCCTTGGACCGGTTCCCCGTGAGCCGCCGAGGCAAATTCGCACCCCTGCCCGCAGCACAAGGTCCCGGTCGTCCGGGTTCGGCGGGGGGAGGCCAACCTTGAACAGGGAGTCACCATGTCCGTCACCATGCGCCAGATGCTGGAGGCCGGTGTGCATTTCGGCCACCAAACGCGCTACTGGAACCCGAAGATGTCGCCGTTCATCTTCGGTGCCCGCAACAAGATTCACATCATCAACCTCGAGAAGTCGCTTCCGATGTACCAGGAAGCGCTCAAGTTTGTCCGCACCCTCACGGCCAACAAGGGCACCGTGCTCTTCGTGGGCACCAAGCGCCAGGCGCGCGAGATCGTGAAGGAAGAGGCGCAGCGTGCCGGCGCCCCGTACGTCGACTACCGCTGGCTCGGCGGCATGCTCACCAACTTCAAGACGGTGAAGCAGTCGATCAAGCGGCTGAATGAAATGGACCAGATGATCGTCGACGGCGCCGTCGAGCGGCTCACCAAGAAGGAAGCCCTCAACTTTTCCCGTGAGCGCGAGAAGCTCGAGCGCTCGATCGGCGGCATCAAGGATATGGGCGGCATCCCGGATGCCCTGTTCGTCATCGACGTGGGCTTCCACAAGATCGCCGTCACCGAGGCGCGCACGCTGGGCGTTCCCATCGTGGGCGTGGTCGACACCAACAACTCGCTCGACGGCATCGATTACGTGATCCCGGGCAACGACGATTCCACCCGCGCCATTCGCCTGTATGCGCGTGGGATCGCGGATGCGATCCTCGAGGGCCGCAGCCAGGTCATCACCGAAATGGTCGCCCCGGCCACCGAGGAATTCGTCGAGGTGAGCGAGGGCGAGGAAGCCAAGGGCTAGCCCGCGCGCTGCACCAGCGCGGCCTTCATCAACGCGAACGGGGGCGCTCCGCCCCCTTGCGCATCGACACGCAACCGGAGTTGAGGAAATGGCGGAAATCACCGCAACCATGGTCAGGGACCTGCGCGAGCTCACCGGGCTCGGCATGATGGAATGCAAGAAGGCGCTCGAGGAAGCTGCGGGCGACATGAAAAAGGCTGAAGAGCTGCTGCGCATCAAGAGCGGCGCCAAGGCCTCGAAGGCGGCCTCGCGGGTTGCCGCCGAGGGCGCCATCGGCACCTACCTCTCGGGTGATGGCAAGCTCGCCGCCATGGTGGAAGTCAACTGCGAGACCGACTTCGTCGCCCGAAACCCCGACTTCGCCGCCTTTGCCGCCGGCGTCGCCAAGCTCGTGGCCGAGGCCAACCCGGCGGACGTCGCCGCGGTCTCGTCGATGAAGCTCGGCGCCCAGACGGTTGAGGAGGCTCGCCAGACGCTGGTGCAGAAGATCGGCGAGAACATCACCGTGCGCCGGTTCGAGCGCATCCAGAGCGCCGCGCGCTGCGTGCAATACCTCCACGGCGTGAAGATCGGGGTCACGGTCGAAGTCGACGGGCCCGAGGCGGTGGGCAAGGACATCGCCATGCACATTGCCTTTGCCCAACCCCGATTCCTGTCGAAGGCGGATGTCGCCCCCGAGGTGATCGCCGCCGAGCGCACCATCATCGAGGCGCGCGCGAAGGAGTCCGGCAAGCCCGCCGATATCGTCGCCAAGATGGTCGATGGTGGCGTCAACAAGTTCCTGGGCGAGATCACGCTGCTCGGCCAGCCCTTCGTCAAGGACGACAAGCAGACGGTCGAGAAGATGCTCGCTGCGGCCAAGGCGAAGGTCGTTTCCTACCGCTTCCTGGTCGTGGGCGAAGGCATCGAGAAGAAGCAGGCTGATTTCGCCGCCGAAGTCGCGGCAATGTCCAAGACCGCAGCCTGAGGTCGCGAGGCGCCCGGCATGGAGCCCAGGTACTCGCGCATCCTCCTCAAGCTCTCCGGCGAGGCGCTGATGGGCGACGACGCCTTCGGCATCAACCGGAGCGTGGTGGAGCGCATCGTCGCGCAAGTGAAGGAGGTTGTTGAAGCCGGCGTGCAGGTGGGCGTGGTGATCGGCGGCGGCAACATCTTCCGCGGCGTGTCGCTCGGCGCGGCGGGCATGGACCGCGCGACCGCCGATTACATGGGCATGCTTGCCACGGTCATCAACGCCCTGGCGCTGCAGGACGCCATGAAGCGCGCCGGCGTCCAGGCGCGGGTCCAGTCGGCCCTGAACATCGAGCCGGTCTGCGAGCCCTACATCCGCGGCAAGGCAATTCGCCACCTGGAAGAGGGCAAGGTCGTGATCTTTGCCGCCGGCACGGGCAACCCCTTCTTCACCACCGACACCGCAGCTGCCCTTCGCGGGCGGGAGATCGAGGCCCAGGTGGTTCTGAAGGGCACCAAGGTCGACGGTGTGTACAGCAGCGACCCGGTGAAGGACGCCGCCGCCACCCGGTACGAGCAGCTTTCCTTCGACGAGGCCATCGTCAAGAACCTCAAGGTGATGGACGCCACGGCGCTCGCGCTCTGCCGCGACCAGCAGCTGCCGATCATCGTATTCTCGATCTTCAAGGACGGCGCCCTGAAGCGCGTCGTCATGGGCGAGCCGGAAGGCACGCTCGTGCAAAATTGACCGGGAGAAACTGCCATGCCCACCACGCCGGCCGACATTCGCAAGCAAGCCTCCGACAAGATGGCGAAGTCCCTCGAGACGCTCAAGTCCAACCTGGGGAAGGTTAGGACGGGGCGGGCGCACGCGGGCCTTCTCGACCACCTTCGTGTGGACTACTACGGCACGCCGACCCCGATCAACCAGGTGGCCAACGTCACCCTGGCGGACGCCCGCACCATCGGCGTCCAGCCTTATGAAAAGAAGATGGTCACGGTGATCGAGAAGGCCATCCGGGACTCTGACCTCGGCGTGAACCCGGCCACCTCTGGCGACATGATCCGCGTGCCGATGCCCATGCTCACCGAGGAGCGCCGCAAGGAGCTCGTCAAGGTCGTGCGGGGTGAGTCGGAGGACGCCAAGGTCGCCATTCGCAACGTCCGACGCGATGCCAACACGGCCTTGAAGGAGCTCGCGAAGAAGCAGGATCTCCCGGAGGACGACGAGAAGCGCGCCCAGGACGAGATCCAGAAGCTCACGGACAAGGCGGTGGCGGACATCGACAAGATGCTCGCCGAAAAGGAGAAGGAACTCCTGGCGGTCTAGGGCGCGAGCCCAGGGCCCCGCGAGCCCGTCGCCATGGCCGAGTTCGAAAGCAGCACGCTCGCCATTCCCGCCACGGGTGCCGTTCCCCGGCACATCGCGATCATCATGGACGGCAACGGCCGTTGGGCGCGATCCCGCTTCCTGCCGCGCGTGGCCGGCCATCGCAAGGGCCTCGAGGCGGTTCGCGAGACGGTCAGGGCCTGTGGCGAGCGGGGTGTGAAGCACCTCACGCTCTTTGCGTTTTCCAGCGAGAACTGGCGCCGCCCCGCTGAGGAAGTGAGCTTCCTCATGCAGCTCTTCCTGCGCTCCCTCGAGCAGGAGGTGGGCCGGCTGAACGACAATAGCATCCGGTTCCGAGTCATCGGCGACCTGTCCGCCTTCGACCCGGCAATCGTCGAGCATGTGGCGAGAGCTGAGGCCCTGACCGCAAAGAACGACCGGCTGGTGCTGACGGTGGCAGCCAACTACGGCGGCCGCTGGGACATCCTGCAGGCTGCCAACCGCTGCGCGCGCGAGCACCCGGGCGAGGAAGTCACCGAGGAGCTGCTTTCGCGCTACCTGTGCCTGCGGGACGCGCCGGAGCCGGACCTCTTCATCCGCACCGGCGGCGAGGAGCGCATTTCCAACTTCCTCATCTGGCAGCTCGCTTACACGGAGCTCTACTTCACCGAGGTGCCGTGGCCCGACTTCGGGGCGAAGCAGCTCGACGAGGCGATCGCGTCCTATCAACAGCGGGAGCGCCGCTTCGGCCGCACCAGCGAGCAGCTCGCGGCGTCCCGCCTGCAACCCGACGTGGCCTGAGGGCGGGCGCGCGAACGTGCTGCGCACCCGCGTCCTCACGGCCATCGCCCTGCTGGCGCTCTTTCTCGGCCTGCTTTTTTACGCGCCCGCCCTCCTCTGGGCGCTGTTTGCCGCGGCCATCGTCGCGCTGGCCGGCTGGGAGTGGTCCCGGTTGTGCGGGCTCGGCTCCGGCAGCCGCCTCGCCTGGCTTGTCGTGTCGGCGGCGGCACTGGGGGTTGCAACGCTCGCCTTCTGGAAGGTGCCGGCGACCCAATTCGTGGAGGGCGCCCGCGCCGCCTTCGGCATCGCGCTCGTGTTCTGGCTGTTCGTGGCGCCCGTCTGGATGGCGTTGCGCGTTCGTCCGGCCCCCTGGCTTGCCGCGCTCGCAGGCTGGGTCGTTCTGCTGCCGCTGTGGGCGGCTCTCGTCGTGCTGCGTGACGCGGGGCCCTGGGTGCTGCTGGGCGCTGCTGCGATCGTGTGGGTCGCCGATATCGCCGCCTATTTCGTGGGCCGCCGCTTCGGGCAGCATCGTCTCGCCCCGTCAATTAGCCCCGGGAAGACCTGGGAAGGCGTCGCCGGCGCGGTCGTGGCTGTGATCGCATACGGGGTGCTGCTCGGCGCGCTGGCGGGCGCCGACCCGGGGCCGCTTTCGATGTTTACCGGCACGGGTGCCTGGCTGGGGCTCGTTGCCCTCGTCGTGGTGACGGCGTTGTCGATCGAGGGCGACCTGTTCGAGTCGTGGATGAAGCGACTGGCCGGCCGGAAGGACTCCAGCTCGCTACTTCCCGGGCACGGAGGCGTCCTGGACCGCATCGACGCGCTTGCGCCGACGCTGCCTTTCGCGGCATTGCTGGTGGCCCTGGGATGAGCGAGGCAACGCGCAAGGGCATCGTCATCCTCGGTGCCACGGGCTCGATCGGCGAGTCGACGCTCGACGTGGTGTCCCGGCACCCGAACCGCTTCGAGGTCGTGGCGCTCGCCGCGAACCGTAACCACGAAAAGCTTGCAGCCCTGTGCCGCCGCTTCCGACCGGAGGTGGCCGCCATGGCGGATGCAACCGCGGCGGAGCGGCTCGATAAAGCCCTCCGAGCCGAAGGCCTGGGCACTCGCGTGCTGGGCGGGCCCGATTCGCTGCCAGCCGTGGCGGCGCATGAGCGAGCTCACGCGGTGGTTGCCGCAGTCGTCGGTGCGGCCGGCCTTCCGGGCACGCTCGCTGCCGCGCGCGCGGGCAAGGACGTCCTGCTCGCCAACAAGGAGGCGCTGGTGGTGGCGGGCGAGCTTTTCCTTCGCGAGCTGGCCGCTGGCGGCGGCGCGTTGCTGCCTGTCGACAGCGAGCACTCAGCGATCTTCCAGTCGCTGCCCGACGGCTTCGTGTGCGGGCGCGCGGGCGAGTCCGAGCGCGCGGGGGTTCGGAGAATTCTGCTCACCGCCTCCGGTGGCCCCTTCCGCGAGCGCTCTGTCGGCACCCTGAGCGCGGTGACGCCGGATGAGGCCTGCGCGCATCCAAACTGGGTGATGGGCCGAAAGATCTCCGTCGATTCAGCCACGATGATGAACAAGGGCCTCGAGGTCATCGAGGCGTTCTGGCTTTTCGGGGCGCCGCGCGAGGCGATCGAGATCGTCGTGCACCCGCAAAGCGTCGTCCACTCGATGGTCGAGTACCAGGACGGCTCCGTGATCGCGCAGCTGGGCGCGCCCGACATGCGCACGCCCATCGCTTGCGCGCTTGCCTGGCCCCACCGCATCGATGCCGGCGTTCGCCCCGTCGACTTCGCAACCCTGGGACGCCTCGATTTCGGCGGCGTGGACAGCGCGCGATTCCCCTGCGTAGCGCTCGCCTACGCTGCGCTCAAGCGGGGCGGCACGGCGCCCGCCATCCTCAATGCCGCAAACGAAGTGGCGGTCGATCGTTTCCTCGCGGGCGCGCTGGCTTTTGACGCCATTCCGCGCGTGATCGAGGCCGCCCTCGCCGCCGTGACGCCCGCGCCGCTTGCCTCGCTGGAGGACGCCTGGGCGGCCGACCGTGCCGCGCGCGAAGCGGCGGGGCGCGCCGCGCGCTGAAATCGGCGAGAATCGTCGCATGTCCAGCGCGCTCATCACCGTCGCATCCTTCCTGCTCACCGTAGGCCTTCTCGTGGTGGTCCACGAGCTCGGGCACTTCGCGGTTGCTCGCCTGTGCGGCGTGAAGGTGCTGCGCTTCTCCGTGGGCTTCGGGCGCACGGTGTGGATGCGGCGCTTCGGCCCGGACCAGACGGAGTGGGCGGTTGCCGCCATCCCGCTGGGTGGCTTCGTGAAAATGCTCGATAGCCGCGAGGGACCGGTCGATGTCGCTGAGCGCGCCCGGGCGTTCGACCTCCAGCCCGTGTCCCGCCGCATCGCCATCGTGCTGGCGGGCCCGGCGGCAAACTTCATTGCGGCGTTCGCCGTGTTCTGGCTGCTCTTCGTGGTCGGGGTGCCCGGCGTGAAGGCCGTGGTGGGCGACCCGCCGGCCGGCAGCGCCGCTGCCGCAGCGCGCTTGGCAAACGGCGACACGATCCGCGCTGTGGGCGCAGAGCCCGTCGATACCTGGAACGACCTGCGCTGGCTGCTCCTCAAGGAAGCGGTGCGCCGCGGCGAGGTGGCCGTGGACGTGCAGCCCGCCGCGGGCGGCACCGTCACCCGCGCTCTCTCGCTATCCGGCCTGGAGAAGGAGGACCTGGACCGCGATTTCCTCATGAAGCTCGGCCTGCGCCCGTTCACGCCGCGCGCGCCGGCGGTGATTGGCCGCGTGCACGAGGGTGGGCCCGGCGAGATGTTGGGCCTTCGCGAGGGCGATCGCGTGCTCGCCATCGACGGCAAGCCCGTCGGCGCCTGGGGCGAGTTCACCGCAGCGGTTCGCGCAGGCGCTGGGCGTGTCCTTGCCATCGAAGTCGAGCGAGGCGGCAGGCGCCTATCGCTCACGGGCGCGCCCGAGGCCGTCGGCGAAGGCGAGTCGCGAATCGGGCGGCTGCGGGTGGAGCCGGGGCCCGAGGTTCGTCGTGAGTGGGAACGCATGACCACGACCGTCCGCCACGGCCCGCTGGATGCCGTGCCGAGGGCCGTGCACCGCGTCTGGGACCTGTCGGTGTTCAGCCTCAAGATGCTTGGCAAGATGATCCTGGGCGAGGTGTCGTGGAAGAACCTCTCCGGGCCCATCACGATCGCCGATTACGCGGGCCAGTCGGCGCAAATGGGCTGGGTGAGCTTCGCGAGCTTTCTCGCGCTCGTGAGCGTGAGCCTCGGCGTGCTCAACCTGCTGCCGGTGCCGCTGCTCGACGGGGGGCACCTGGTGTATTATTTCGCCGAGATTTTGAAGGGGTCGCCAGTCTCCGAACGCGCGATGGAGATTGGCCAACGCGTGGGCCTTACCCTCCTCGCAGCCCTCACGCTTTTCGCCTTCTATAACGACATCAACCGGCTCCTGACGGGTTGATCCCTTGACCTCCCTCTTCCTCCGCGGCGTTCGCGCCCTGATCGCCGCCCTCTGCGTGGCTGCCGCCTTGCCGGCTGCGGCCATGCAGCCATTCACGATCCGCGACATCCGTGTCGAAGGCGTGCAGCGAACGGAGGCGGGCACGGTGTTCTCCTACCTGCCGGTCAAGATCGGCGACCGGATGGACGCGGAAAAGGCCGCCGCCGCGATCAAGGCGCTCTACGCCACCGGCTTCTACGCCGACGTCCGCCTGGAAGCCGAGGGCAGCGTGCTGGTCGTGGCCGTCCAGGAACGGCCCGCCATCGCCACCATCGATATCGAGGGCGCCAAGGAATTCAGCAAGGACAACCTGAAGGACGGCCTCAAGCAGGCCGGCATCGCGGAGGCGAAGATCTTCGACCGGTCGATCCTCGACCGGGCAGAGAAGGAGCTCAAGCGCCAGTACAACTCGCGCGGCTTCTACTCGGTCGACGTGAAGATCACCGTCACGCCGCTCGAGCGAAACCGCGTGGCGCTGCGTTTCGACATCGAGGAAGGCGAGATCACCCGCATCGCCGACATCAACATCATCGGCGCGCAGGCCTTCAGCGAGCGCGAGATCCTGCGCCAGATCCAGCTCACCACGCCCGGCTGGCTCACCTGGATCACGAAGGACGACCAGTACTCCAAGCAGAAGCTCACCGCAGACCTCGAGACGCTCCGCTCCTTCTATCTCAACCGCGGCTACCTCGAGTTCTCCATCGACGCGACGCAGGTCTCGATCACCCCGGATCGCAGCAAGGTGTACATCGCCATCTCGATCACCGAGGGGCCGGTTTATCGCGTAGGTGAGGTGCGTCTGTCCGGCGACCTCGTGGTGGGCGAGAAGGAGTTGCGGGGCCTGATCCTGCTTCGGCCGGGCGAAACCTTCTCCCGGGAAAAGGTGGTCGAAAGCGTCAAGCGCATGACCGATCGGCTCGGCAACGATGGCTACTCGTTCGCCAACGTCAACCCGGTGCCGGACGTCGACCGCGACAAGCGCGTCGCCGCCTTCAACTTCCTGGTGGACCCGGGCCGCCGCGTATACGTTCGGCGGGTCAACGTCGTGGGCAACAGCCGCACGCAGGATGCCGTGATCCGTCGCGAGCTGCGCCAGCTGGAGTCGTCCTGGTATTCCCTCGAGAAGATCGCGCGCTCCAAGGAGCGGCTGCAGCGCACGGGCTACTTCTCCGACGTCAACATCGAGACGCCGGCGGTTCCGGGCACCCAGGACCAGGTCGATGCCGTCGTCACCGTCACGGAGCGCAACACCGGCGCGCTCAACTTCGGCGTGGGGTATTCCGACGCCGACAAGCTCACCGTCTCGGCGTCAGTCTCGCAGTCGAACATCTTCGGGTCGGGCAACCAGCTTGCGTTTCAGGTGAACAGCGGCACGGTGAACAAGGTCTACGCCGTCACGTTCGTCAACCCCTATTTCACCGTCGATGGCGTGAGCCTTGGGGTGGACGTGTTCCGCCGCGACATCGACACGGCTTCCCTGGCGGTGTCCACCTATCAAACCTCGTCCAAGGGCGTCGGTGCCACGTTCGGCATCCCCGTGACGGAGTTCGACACGGTGCGCGCCGGCCTTACCGTCGAGAACACGCTCATCCGGATCAACGAGTTCAACTCCTCGCCCCGCTACCTCGACTTCGTCAACCAGTTTGGCGAGCTCACCAACACCCTGCGCACCAACCTGGGCTACTCGCGTGACACGCGTGACAGCATCATCTACCCGACCAAGGGCCGGCTCACGGATATTTCCGTCGAGGTTGGCGTTCCCCCGGGGGACCTCCGGTATTACCGGGCCACGGTGCAGCAGCAGCAGCTCTTCACCCCGGAGCGCCCGGGCTGGCTCACGTTCCTCTTCAACACCGAAATCGGCCACGCCGGCGGCTTCGGCGGCAAGCCCCTGCCGTTCTTCAAGAACTTTTACGCCGGCGGCGTGGGCAGCGTGCGTGGCTTCGAGACGGCCTCGCTCGGGCCGCGCGACGCCAACGGCGACGTGCTTGGCGGCAACCGCAAGGTGATCGGCAACCTGGAGCTGCTGGTTCCGATGCCCGGCATCAAGGACAAGAGCGTGCGCCTGTCGGGCTTCATCGACACGGGCTACACCTGGGGGCCGGACCAGCGCATCCGGCTGGGCGACCTCCGCGCGTCGGCGGGGCTCGCAGCCAGCTGGGACTCGCCCGTGGGCCCGCTCAAGTTCTCCCTGAGCCAGCCGATCCGCAGCGAGACGGGCGACAAGGTGGAGCGGTTCCAGTTCCAGCTGGGCCGCATCTTCTGAGCGCGGGGTCGCCGGCGTGAACCCGGGCCTCACCCTGCTGGAAATCGCGCGTCGCCTGGGTGGCGAAGTGGCCGGTGACTCGCAGCTGGTCGTGCGCGGCATGGCCACTCTCGAGGAGGCAGGCCCCGGAGACCTGGCCTTTCTTGCCAACAAGCGCTACCGCCGCCAGCTTGCCGACACGCGCGCGTCGGCCGTGATCCTGAGCCCCGACGACCGCGCCTTGACGACGTTGCCCTGCGTCGTGGTCACCAACCCTTACGCGGGCTATGCGCGGGTCGTCGCCATGTTCCACCCGCCCCGCAAGGCCAGGGCGGGCGTGCACCCGTCAGCCGTCATCGACCCGTCCGCAACCGTCGCCGCGAGTGCCGAAGTGGGCCCGCTTGCCCATATCGCCGCAGGCGCAGCCGTGGGCGAGGGCGCCATCATCGGCGCGGGCAGCGTGGTGGGGGAGGGGGCGCGGATCGGGGATGAGACGCAGCTCGTGTCGCGAGTGACGGTGTACGAAGCCTGTGTGATCGGCGCGCGTTGCATCGTGCATGCGGGTGCCGTGATCGGCGCTGATGGCTTCGGCATGGCGCCCGAGGGCGGCCGCTGGGTCAAGATCCCGCAGGTCGGGAGGGTCGTTGTCGGCGACGACGTCGAAATCGGCGCCAACACGGCCATCGACCGCGGGGCGCTGGGGGACACGGTGATCGGCGAGGGCGTGAAGATCGACAACCTCGTGCAGGTGGCGCACAACGCCCGCATCGGCGCGCATACGGTCATCGCCGGCTGCACGGCCGTGGCGGGCAGCGCCGTGATCGGGCGCCACTGCATGATCGGCGGTGCCTCGCGCATCCTCGGCCACATCACGCTGGCTGATGGCGTCACCGTCACGGGATGCTCGTTCGTCACCCGCTCAATTCGGGAGGCGGGCGTCTACTCGTCGGGCGTCCCGGCACAGCCTCACCGCCGCTGGATGCGAACGCTCGCAAGCCTGCGACGCCTTGACGGCGCCGCGGGCACAACCGACTTGCCGGGAGAAGACGATGGAACCGCTGGGCATTGACGACATCAAGCAGTACATCGCGCATCGCTACCCTTTTCTGCTGATCGACCGCGTCACGGAATGGGAGGCGGGCAAGCGCATCGTGGCGCTCAAGAACGTGAGCGCCAACGAGCCTTTCTTCGCCGGCCATTTCCCGAACCAGGCGGTGATGCCAGGGGTCCTGATCATCGAGGCCATGGCGCAGGCCTCGGCGGTGCTCGCGGCCCTCACGCTGGGCAAGAAGGATGACGGCTCCAGCCTCTTTTACTTCGTGGGGATCGACAACGCCCGCTTCAAGCGTGTGGTGCGCCCCGGCGACCAGCTCACCGTCGAGGTGAACGTGCTTCGCATCGCCCGTGGGATCGGCAAGTTCACCGCCACGGCAAAGGTCGGCGACCAGCTCGCCGCCGAGGCGGAGCTTCTGTCCGCCATGCGCTCGGCGACCAAGCCGGAGGCGGGGGCGTGACGGGGGTTCATGCCACCGCCATCGTGGATCCCCGCGCCCGGGTCGGCGAGGGGGTCACCATCGGCCCCTACACGGTGGTGGACGGCGACGTCGAAATCGGCGCCGGCACGACCATCGGCGCCCATAACGTCATCACCGGCCACACCACCATCGGGCGCGACAACCGCATCTTCCACTTCTGCTCGATCGGCGAGGCGAACCAGGACAAGAAATACCGAGGCGAGCCCACGCGCCTGGTGATCGGAGACCGCAACACCATTCGTGAATACGCCTCCCTCAACCGTGGCACCGTGCAGGATGCAGGCCTCACTCGCGTGGGCGACGACAACTGGATCATGGCGTATTGCCATGTCGCGCACGATTGCGTGGTGGGGAACCACACCGTGCTTGCCAATGCCGCAACGCTCGCGGGCCACGTTCACGTGGGCGACCACGCGATCCTGGGCGGGCTTGTGGGCGTGCACCAGTTCGTGCGCATCGGCGCCCACGTCATGGTGGGCGGCGCCTCCCTCGTCCTGCAGGATGTCCCGCCGTTCGTGATGGTGTCGGGCCACCCCTGCGCGCCGCACGGCATCAACTCGGAAGGGCTCAAGCGTCGTGGCTTCGGCCCGGAGAAGGTGGCGGCCATCAAGCGCGCGTACCGCACGCTGTATCGTGAAGGGCTGTCCCTCGAGGAGGCAAAGGCCGCGCTCGCCGCCCAGGCGGCCGAGTCCCCGGAAGTGGTCCCGCTCGTGGAGTTTCTCGCGGCATCCAGCCGCGGCATCGTGCGCTAGGCCGTGGCGATTCGTATAGGCATCGTCGCGGGCGAGGCCTCCGGGGACCTGCTGGGGGCTGCGTTGGTGCGCGCCGTGCGAAGCCAATATCCCGACGCGGATTTTTATGGCATCGCCGGCCCGGGTATGCAGGCTGCAGGCGCGCGCACGCTCGTCCCGATGGAAAAGCTTTCAGTACGTGGCTACGTCGAGGCACTGCGGAGCCTGCCGGAGCTGTTTCGCATCCGCGGTCGCCTGGCGAGCCAATTCCTGCAGGACCGGCCGGATCTCTTCATCGGCGTCGACGCGCCCGACTTCAATCTTGGGCTGGAGCGTCGCCTGAAGCGCGCCGGGATCCACACCGTGCATTACGTGAGCCCGTCGGTGTGGGGCTGGCGCCCGGGGCGCATGGACGGCATCCGGAAGGCGGTAGACCACGTGCTCACGGTCTTTCCGTTCGAGGATGCCCTGTACCGCAAGGCGGGCATTGCCTCGACCTTCGTCGGGCACCCGCTGGCCGACCAGTTGCCGCTCACGCCGGCCCGTGACGAGGCGAGGCGCCAGTTGCGCCTGCCCCTGGGGCAGAAAGTGGTGGCGCTCCTGCCGGGCAGCCGGATGAGCGAGATCCAGGCACACGCAGACCTCTACCTCGAGACGGCGCGCCAGCTGGCCTTGCGCATGCCGGAGGCGCGCTTCCTGGTGCCGCTCGCCACTCGCGAAACGCGGGAGGCTTTCGAGAGGCGCCTCTATGCCCGCGACGCGGAATCCCTCAACCTCACCATCCTCTTTGGCCACGCTCGGCTGGCGCTGCAGGCGGCCGACGTCGGCCTGGTGGCGAGCGGCACTGCCACGCTCGAGGCGGCGCTGGCGCGTTGCCCGATGGTGATCACCTACCGCGTGCCGGGCCTCACCTATCGCCTCATGCTGCGTTCGGCGATCATTCCCTACGCGGGCCTGCCCAACATCCTGTCCGGCGAGTTCATCGTTCCGGAGATCCTTCAGGATCAGGCCACGGCCGCGAACCTCGCGCAGGCGCTTGGCAACTGGATGTCGCACAAGGAGGCGCGGGCGCTGCTGGAGGCGCGCTACGAGGCGATGCATCGCTCGCTCAAGCGCGACAATGCCGATTGCGTGTTGCGCGCCCTTGCGCCGTTTCTCGAGGGCGCGGCAGGCCCCCATGCCCGTGCCGCCTGAGCCCCTGCTTTGCGGCGTTGACGAGGCAGGCCGAGGGCCGCTGGCCGGGGCGGTCTTCGCCGCGGCGGTGATTCTCGACCCGGCGCAGCCCATCGACGGGCTTGCGGATTCGAAGGCGCTGTCGCCGACGCGCCGCGAGACGCTCGCCGAGCTGATACGGGCGCGGAGCCTCGCCTGGTCGGTGGCGAGCGCCAGCGCAGAGGAAATCGACGCGATGAACATCCTGCAGGCAAGCCTTCTCGCGATGGCCCGTGCCGTGGAGAGCCTTGCCATGCTTCCTGCGGAAGTATGGGTAGATGGCACGCACCGGCCAAGCCTCGGGCTGCCTTGCCGAGCGGTCGTCCGTGGGGACTCGCTGGTGCCGGCCATCTCGGCGGCATCGATCCTCGCCAAGACCGCCCGCGACGCGCAGATGCTGGCCCTCGACGCCGAGTTTCCCGGCTACGGATTTGCCCGCCACAAGGGCTATCCGACGCCCGAGCATCTGGAGGCCATCACCCGATTGGGGCCCAGCGCAATCCATCGCCGGAGCTTTGCCCCAGTCCGGGCGGCGGCCCGCGCTGCTGGCGCAGGCTTGTCCTCGTGAAGCGAATTGCCTCGCGAGACAACCCTGCATTCAAGTCGCTGGCGAGGCTGCTTGCGTCTGCCGCCGAACGACGACGACAAAACGCGTCGTTGATCGAGGGCCCCAACCTGGTTTCCGGTTGCCTCGATGCGGGGCACTCGGTCGAGCAGCTGGTCTTGTCGGACGCCTTCGCCGAGACGGCCGAAGCCGAGGCGCTGCGTGCGCGCCTTCCCGGTGTGACTTGCCTGCGGATGCCGCAGGCCCTCTTCGCCAAGCTGAGTGGGCTTGCCACCCCGTCGGGCGTGCTTGCCGTGGTGCCCACGCCGGCAGGCCGCCCCGTGCCGTCCAGCGCGCGCTTCTGCCTCGCGCTCGAGGACGTGCAGGACCCTGGCAATGTGGGGACGCTGTTGCGGGCCGCGGCCGCGGCCGGCGTCGAGCATGTCTTGCTTTCGCCCGGCTGCTCCTTTGCCTGGGCGCCGAAGGTGTTGCGCGCGGCGCAGGGCGCGCATTTCGTGCTCAATATCGTCGAGAGCTGCGACCTCGACGCCTTTCTGCGGCGCTTTTCCGGCGCTTCGGTCGCGCTCAGCGGAGCGGCTCCGGAAAGCCTCTATGACGTCGACCTGCGAGGGCCGCTGGCCATCGTGGTGGGCAACGAGGGGCAGGGCCTTTCAGCCGGGCTGCAGGGGCTTGCTGGCAGGCGTGCCCGCATTCCCATGCCCGGGAAGGCAGAGAGCCTGAATGCGGCGGTGGCGGGAGCAGTGGCCCTCTTCGAGGCCGTCCGGCAGCGCCGCTAGCCGGGCGCGACTTGCGCCGCGCCCGGCCGGGCAGGGTCAGAACCGGACCGATACCGTGGCGGAGATGGAGTCCTCGCTCACGCCTTGTCGGCTGTTCACCTTGGTGTACTGCAGGCCGTAGCCCAGCCAGCCCTCGATCGTGCCGCGCAGGCCGCCCGTCATCGTGATGAACGAGTTGTCGGCGGGCTGGTAGGCGGCGATGTCGTAGCTGTTCCCAGTGGAGAGCGACAGCGGCGTGGCGGTCACGAAGCGCTCGGACTTGGCGCGCTCGCGGTCGGCCGTGACACGGATGTACGGGGTGACGCTGCCGAGGTTGTACGAGGCGCGCACGCCGATGCCGGCGACTTCCGAGCGGCGAGTCTGGGAGTCGACCTTGAGCCCCGCCGAGCCGCCGCCGGATTCCGAGAAGCCCTCGACCTCGACGTTTTGGGAGGTCCAGGTCACGGCCGGCCCGACCGACAGCTTGTCGATGGTGAAGTCGTAGCCACCCTGCAGGGAGAAGGAGGAGTTGGAGCCGTCCGTGCTGGCGCGGGCGATGCGGTTGGAGACGCCCAGGGCAATGTTGCGCTCGACCTTGCGGAAGTCCGTTTGCGACAGGCTGCCGATGACGGTGCCGTAGAAGCCCTTGTGCTTCACGCTCGCAAACGCGGAGTAGGCCACTTCGGCAGCCTCGTAGCTGCCGAGGTTGCCGCCGAAATTGCCCTGGCCGCGGACGCGCCCGATGCCCAGGCCCAGCGTGGCTGCCTCGCTCGCCCGCATCGTCACCCCCATGCCGTAGGAGCGGTTGGTGGCGTTGAGGCCATCCGTGCCGTTGCCACGGGCGATCTCGAAGCCGCCGTCGCCCACCGAGGCGAATGCCGCCAGGCGGCCAACCTTGGCCGATTGGCCCTGGGCGAGGCCATCGTTGATCGTCTGCACGTAGGCGCTACGCATGGCGAGCGGGGCCTCGGCGAGCAGCGAGTAGGCCGTGGGGCCTTCGATCAGCGACTTCGTGAAATCCGAGATGACGCGGTGGGCGCCAGTGGTCGGGTGCACGCTGTCGGCAAACGCGTAGGTGTTCTCCGCGTTGGGCGCGACGGTGTTCACGCCGGCGATGCAGAACTGGGCGCTGGCCGATGTCGTGATCGGCGGGAAGGGGCCGCAGGCCGGCGTCGTGATGTTGGTGAACCCGAACGAGGCCGGGTTGGTGCGGATCTCGGTGAACAGGGCGAACATGTCGACCGGGATCGGGCGCAACCCGGCGGTGCGAAGGCCCGCGAAGAGGGTCAGGTTATAGCCCGCGGCGGCCTGGCTGGCCTGGGCGCTGGCGGCGGCGCCGGAACTGAGCGCGAACGGCGTGCCTCCCAGGTCCGGCAGTGAAAAGACGAGCACGTAGCGCGCGCCAGCTCCAAAGAGCCGGCCGATCTGGCCTACCTCGGCCTGCGCAGCCCCCAGGAACGCCGCCTGGAATTGGTCTGGCGTGATCTGGCCAGCGCCGAGACGGCTGAAGTTGTTCAGGAAGTCGTTGCCGCCAGCCCAGACGGCAAAGAGCGCGTTGGGGTCTGCGCGGCCGCCACTGCGCTGGAGATATTCGGTGATCTGAACCGAGACCGGCCGCTGGGCGAAGCCGGGCGGCGTGCTGGGGGAGTCGGTCGCGACCGTGGCGCCGCCCTGGGCGTAGATCCAGCCGCCTGCGTTCGAGGCGCCCGGCGTCACGCCGTAGTACTGGGAGATCAACTCGGACCAGACGGGGCCCGGGTTGGTGGTGAAGCGCCCCAGCGTGGCGACGGTGGGCCCCGGCAGGCCGATGGCGGCCAGGAAGGGTCGGAAGTAACCCGCGTCGGACAGGCTGTCCCCGAACACCACGACGTTGGAGAATTTCGCGGCTTGGGCAGTGGGCGTGGCGACGGCGAGAGACAGCAACAAGGCGCTAAGGGCGCGGCGGACGGGCTTCATGGCGTTTCTCCTCTTGTGCGAGCCGTGGCGCTCCTGCGGCCTTGCGGGGTGGCTCTTGTCCCCGGCCGGCCCATGCGTAACCCCGGGCGCGCGGATTCTCTCATAGCTGGGGCGTCAAAACACCTTCCGCGTGAGATGGGCTTCGTGCAGCAGCGTCGTGGCAATTTCCTCGATCGATTTCGTGGTGGAGTCGAGGAACGCGATGCCGGCCGATTGCATGAGCCTCTCGGCTGCGGCCACCTCCTGGCGGCAATTGTCCATCGCGGCATACGTCGAGTTGGGGCGACGCTCGGTGCGGATCTGGTGCAGGCGCTCGGGCTGGATGGTGAGGCCCCAGGCCTTGTGCTTGAGCGGGATGATCGAGGGCGGCAGGCGCTTGGCGTCGAGATCCTCGGGGATGAGCGGATAGTTGGCCACCTTGAGCCCGAACTGCATCGCCATGTAGAGGGAGGTCGGCGTCTTACCGCTGCGCGAGACGCCGACCAGAATCAACTCGGCTTCCTCCAGCGCCCGGTGGCTGACGCCGTCGTCGTGCGAGAGCGTGAAGTTGATGGCCTCCATCCGGTGGTCGTAGTCGTTCGTGTTGGCGGCGCTGTGGCTCTTGCCGATGGCGTGCGACGAGCGCTGCCCCAGCTCCTTCTCCAGTGGCACGATGAAGCGCTCGAAGACGTCGAGGACCAAGGCGTCGGCCTGGCTGATTTCCGCGCGCACGGCCTCATCTACCAGCGACGTGAACACCAGGGGCCGCTCGCCGCTCTCGCGATGGGCTGCGCCGATCTGGCCCACGGCGTCCCGGGCCTTGGAGGGGCTGTCGATGAAGGGTAGCGTCGTGCGGTTGCGGCCAACGCCGTCGAACTGGGCCATCAGGGATGAGCCCAGCGTCTCGACGGTAATGCCCGTGCTGTCGGAAATGAAAAAAACGTGGCGCTGCGGCATAGGGTCTCCATGGGGGCTTCGCGGCATGAACCAGCCCTGATGGCAGTCAAGGCCGAACGGAAGCCTTCGCTATAATTGCAAAATTCGCCTTGCCCGTCACTCTCCTCTTCCCGCGCTGCCATCGAGGGCCCATGCAAAACGCCTATGTCCTTCCCCTCGACTCGCTGCGCATGGCCGACGTGCCCCGCGTCGGTGGCAAGAACGCCTCCCTTGGGGAGTTGATCAGCCAGCTATCGGCGGCCGGTGTGCGAGTGCCGGGCGGGTTCGCCACCACGGCCCTGGCCTACGAAGACTTCCTGAACGCGGGTGGCCTCAAGGCGCGCATCGACGCGCTGCTCGACCAACTTGATGTGGACGACGTGAAGGCCCTGGCGGAGGCGGGCGCGAAAATCCGCGGCTGGGTGCTGCAGGCGCCGCTTCCCGAGCGGCTCGAGCGTGAAATCCGGCAGTCGTACTTGCAACTCGCCGGTAGTGACGGCGAGATGAGTTTTGCGGTGCGCTCCTCGGCCACGGCCGAAGACCTGCCCGACGC
>JAFMJY010000018.1 GCA_017853245.1 Burkholderiales bacterium
GGCATCGGCACATCGCGCGCCTTCAGCATCCACCCGCAGGCGGGCGCCTACGCGAGCCTCGGCATGGGCTTGCACGGCGTGTTAGGCGCTGTCTTGATCCCCATGCTCATGGCGTGGGTGTAGCCGACACCATGGCCACCCTCGACATCGCGCCGCTCGCCCAGTGGGTTGGCCGATCGGAATCCCGCGACGACGTCGTGACTCTCGCGCCGTTGCGCGCCCTCGCCTCGACGCTCGACTATCCGGATGAGCCGTGGCCAGCGACTCGCGAGGTGCCCCCCTTCTGGCACTGGCTGTACTTTCTTCCTACCCATCGGCAATCGGAACTGGGCCCCGACGGCCACGCGGAGCGCGGCGGCTTCCTGCCGCCCGTGGCGCTGCCGCGCCGCATGTGGGCGGGCAGCCGAATCACGTTTGCCGCGCCGCTGCGCCCCGGGCAATCGATGCGCCGGACATCCACCATCGAAGCTGTTCGCGCCAAGGATGGCCGCACGGGCAGCCTCGTCTTCGTCACCGTTCGCCACGAAGTTCGCGCCGAGGGAGCGCTCTCGCTTGTCGAACATCAGGACATCGTCTATCGCGATGCGCCGAAAGCCGGCGAGCCCGGCCCGGCTCCCGTCGCGGCATCGTCATCGCCAGCCTGGTCCCGGCGCATCGTGCCCGACCCCGTGCTGCTGTTCCGATACTCGGCGCTCACGTTCAACGGCCACCGTATCCACTACGACCAGCCCTTCACCGTTCGCGACGAAGGCTACCCGGAAATCATCGTGCACGGCCCGCTGATCGCCACGTTGCTGTTGGACCTCCTGCATCGCTCCCAGCCCGGCGCCCGGGTGAGTGAATTCTCATTCCGGGCGATGCGGCCACTGTTTTCCGGCACGGCGTTCGACGTGTGCGGCGAGCGCCGGGGCAGCGGAAAAGTGCAGTTGTGGGCACGGTCGCCCGAGGGGCATGTTGCGATGCAGGCCGAGGCGACGCTTGGCTAGCGGCGTCGGCTCAGCTGAGCCCCTTGAGCATGAGGCTCAGCCCCATCAGCACCATCACGATGGTGATGCCCTTCTCGAACTGGGCCTGGCTGATGCGCGAGCGGATCTGCATGCCGGCAACAATACCCGCCACGGTGGGCACGAGGGCGAAGGCCGAGTAGAGCAGCACCGGGCCCGTCAGCACCGCCGCCTGCGCCAGGAAAATGGCCATGGCGCTCCCCCCCAGCAGGAAAAGGAACGCGATGGCGGCAGTGAAGAGGTCCTTCGGCAGCCTCAACATGGTGAGGTACACGAGGAGCGGCGCGGCATAAAAGCCCGTGATCCCACCCAGGACGCCCGAAAAGGCGGCCACGGGCGGCCCGGCCAGGCCTTCCTTGCGCGCATCCAACTGGTAGCTCGGCCGGAACAGCCGCACGAGTGGCTGCACGAGCACCACGCATCCCATGAGGATGTAGAGCGTGCCGGGGCTCAATCGCACCAGCACTTGCGTGCCGGCGCCAATGCCCAGCATCAGGGCGAGGCCCGTCCATCGAAAACGCCTCCAGACGGTGCCGAGCTGCCCCCCCTGCACGGACTGCCAGATGTTGGTGACGAAAATGGGAACCGTGAGGATGGCCAGCGCTTTGGGCACCGGCATGGTGAGCGCGAGGATCGGAACAGCAATGAGCGGAAGCCCGAGCCCCAGCGCGCCCTTTGCGAAGCCGCCGAGAAAAAGGCCCGCCGTGCCGGCCACGACAGCCAATAATGGCAGCGACTCGGATGCCATGGGCAATCAGGGTGCCTGGCCGGCGAGCCCGGCAACGGCCTGGCAAAGGAAGACTTCAGACGCCTTGAGCACCGCCTCGCGCCATTCGGGCGCGCTCGGATAGAACGCCTCGACATAGTCGGCGCGCACGCGCTCGGCCAGCGCAGGGTCGCGGTCGGCATGGCGCCGCAGCCAGCAGAGCGACAGGCTCGCCTTTTGCATTTCCACACGCGAGCGAGTGCCGAACTCGATGGCCGTCGCTGTCGTCTCCACGCCAGGCAGGAGATCGACAAACGCATCGATCAGCAGGCCCTTGTAAACCGCGAGCGCCTTGTGCGTGGAGCCCTGTCGGTTCACGGCTCGCTCGCCCCACCAGCGCCGCGCGCGCTCCCAGGCGGGCGAGCCCGGGGCGTGAAAGCACAGGAACACATGCTCGCACCAGCCACCGATGCCAGTGTGAAGGTCGATCAGCGCCGCGGCCTTTGCGCCCGCAACGTGCTCGGCAATGGCGGCGCGAAAAGCCTGGTTGCTCCACTGCTCGCGCCGGCCGCCGTAGAAAACGCCGTCCGGAAAATCGTACTGGCCTCCGTTGTAGGCGTCCGAAAACGCCTGCTCCCCCACGCGCGCCCGGAAGGCGTCCAAGGCGGCGAAGATTCCCGCCACGGAGGCTTCCGTCCATTCGCTGGGCACCAGCGAGGAATGCAACTCGGCGTAGCCGGGGTTGGCTCGGGGCCCCGCGCCATGGTCGATGAAGTTGCGGTTGAGGTCGACATTCTCCTCCGTCGTCCGATGCCGATGCGCGAAGCCCCACGGGTTGATGCCATGCAGAAAGACCACGGCTGTGTCTGGCGGCAGCCTCGACGGGCCCGGCCCCGACAGCCACGCGGATTGAACCGCAGACCCGGAGTAGCCCTCGATGCCGTGCGTGCCGCTCGCCACCACCAGCCGATTCGGCGCCGCCGGGTCGCCCGCGACGGCCACATCGAGGTACAACCCTTCCCCCTCGGGGCCACGCTGCATCGCGTGCTCCATGGACGTCACGCGCGCGCGCGCCGCGAGCGCAGCCGAGAGAAAGCGCTCGCGCGCTTCGGTGTATCGGGCAGCAAAAAAATTCAATCCTGCGGCCTGCGACATCGAGTCACTCCGTCGTTATCGTGGCGCCAAGACCCGCAGGACACGACGCACCCGCCTTCATGGATCATACCGTTCCCTTCAACCTCGGCGACCTTTACGACCGGGCGCAGGACCCCGACAAAATCGCGCTGATCGACGCCGGAGTCGACGGCCATCCGCGCGAATACACCTATCGCGAGTTCGAGGCGCTTATCTGTGCGTGCGCGCGCGGGCTGGCTCGGCGCAGCCTCGAGCGGGGCGACTCGGTGGCCATCGCGGCGCGTATCAGGATTCCCCCGGCTGCCGGCCACATTCTCGGCAGCCAGGCCATTCGCGTCATCCACGCGAAGGTGGTGTTCTGGGACCGCGGCGCCACGTCCCAATCGCTGAGCAGCGAATAAGGCGGGCCGGGGCGGTCGTTTACAATCGGCGGGCCGCGGTCGTCGCGCTGGCCAACGGCATTGAACCCATCCTCGGGACATCATTTCCCCGAGGCACTGCGCCCCTCCGCCCGTGCCCAAGCCCGACACTCTCATCAGCCTGGAAGGCGTTTCCAAGGAATACCCCAAGCTCGTGACGGGCCGGGATCGCCTGCGCACGATGGCGAACCTGTTCCTGCGCCGCCGGGCGCCTCCCGGTTTCCGGGCACTCCATGACGTCACGCTGCGCGTGGACCGTGGCGAGTCAGTGGGAATCATCGGCGAGAACGGGGCGGGAAAGTCGACGCTGCTCAAGGTCATCGCGGGGGTGACTCGGCCTTCGGCAGGCAAGGTGGCCGTGAGCGGGCGCGTGGGCGCGCTGCTCGAGCTCGGCACAGGCTTTCACATGGAATACACCGGCCGAGAGAACATCCGGCTGTCCGGGGCGCTCGCCGGCCTCTCCCCCCGGGAGACCTCGCGCAAGTCGGCGGCGATCATCGAGTTCGCCGACATCGGCGAGCACATCGACGACCCCATCAAGCACTACTCTTCCGGCATGGTCGTGAGGCTGGGGTTCGCCGTCGCCACCGCCCTCGAGCCGGAGGTGCTCATCACCGACGAGGCCCTGGCCGTCGGCGACGAGTCCTTCCAGCGCAAGTGCATTCGCTGGCTCACGGACTTCCGCGCGTCCGGCGGCACGCTGCTGCTGGTCTCGCACAGCATGTATCACGTCCAGTCGCTCTGTAACCGCGCGGTGTGGATTGACCACGGCCAGGTTCGCCGGGAGGGCCCCGCCCACGATGTCACCCGGGAGTATCTCGCCTGGCATGAGCGAAGTGCCGCCAACTTGCCCCAGCCTCAGGCGCAGGCCACGCCCAACAACGCGATCCCCAGGGTGCTGTCTCTGTGGGCCGAGGACGGAAGCGGTCGCGAGGCCCATGCCTTTCCCATGGGCACGACCGTGACATTTCAGGGCACCGCCTTCGACCCGCACGACGCCCCCCCCGTGCTCCTGGTGGGGATCGTTCGCATCAATGGCACCGGGGTATGCGGCCTGCATTCCCACGACCACGGCTACCAGCCGGTTCGCGTCTCGCCGAAGCACTTTGCCTTTGCGATTCGCTTCGAGTCGCTACAACTGCTTCCCGGTCAGTATGAGTTCCGCGCGCACGCCATGGACCCCGAGGGGCTGCGCCTGTTCGACACGGTCGTGGTCGAGTTCACGGTCACCGGGGAGACGAGAGACTACGGTGTCGTCCGCCTCCCGCACGCGTGGCTGCCGGGCCGGGGCCAGCGCCCCGCCACCACGCCATGAGGGAGCCGGCGCCATGCTGAAGGCCCTCGTCGCACACCGCTGGCTCGTATGGGAGCTGACACGCCAGGACGTTCAGGCCCGGTACAGGGGCTCTGTGCTCGGCATGGCCTGGCCCCTGCTCCAGCCGCTTTTGATGCTGCTGGTCTACACCTTCATTTTCTCTGCGGTGTTCAAGGCTCGCTGGCCCGGTGCCGCCACGGGCAGCAACCTCGATGCTGCCGTGGCGATCTTCACGGGCATGATCGTCCATGGCTTCCTCTCCGAGAGCCTCACCCGCGGGCCGACGCTGATCACCAGCAACCCGGATTTTGTGAAGCGGTCGGTATTCCCGGTGGGAATACTCTCGTGGGTCGCGCTGGGGACGGCAACATTCCAGGCCGCGGTCTGCCTGATGGTGCTGGCGGCGTTCCTCGCCGCCTCCTCCATCGGGCTTCAGTGGACCATCCTGTATCTGCCCCTGGTCATGGCGCCCCTCGCCCTCTTCGCGCTGGGGATCCTGTGGCTGCTGGCAGCCTTGGGGGCGTACGCCAAGGACGTCGGCCAGGTTTCCTCCTTTCTGTCGTCATTGCTGCTCTTCACCTCGCCCGTCTTCTTTCCGCTTGCCTCGCTACCCGAAGGATTTCGCGAAGTGGTCGCGGCAAACCCGCTCACGTTCTTCATCGAGGAATCCCGCAAGGTCGTGCTCTGGGGCGAGGCGCCCTCATGGCTCGCGTTGTCGCTGTATCTCGTCGCCGGGCTGGCATTCGCTGTGTGGGCCAGCCGATGGTTCGAGTCTGTGCGTGGCGGCTTCGATGACGTCCTGTAGCGCCTGAGTGCCGCACTGCACTTCCGCTCAAGCCCATGCCTCAATCGTTCGCACGCTTCGACAATACCTATGCCCGTGAGCTGGAGGGTTTCTACACCCCCTGGCAACCCGCGCCAGCACGCGAACCGAAGCTGATTTATGTGAACCAGCCACTCGCGCTCGAGCTGAGCATCGACCTCACGGCCCTGGGCGAGGCTGCATCGAACGTATTCGCCGGCAACACCGTTCCCGAGGGAGCCGAGCCCATCGCGCAGGCCTACGCGGGGCACCAGTTCGGCGGATTTTCGCCTCGCCTGGGTGACGGCCGGGCCGTGCTGCTGGGCGAGGTGCTGGACCGCCACGGCCGTCGGCGCGACATCGCCCTCAAGGGCTCGGGCCGCACCCCTTACGCGCGCAATGGCGACGGCAAGGCCGCGGTTGGCCCGATGCTGCGCGAAGTCCTGCTCGGCGAAGCAATGCATGCCCTGGGCATCCCGACCACGCGCGCGCTGGCGGTGGCGGCTAGCGGGGAGCAGGTGATGCGCGAGGGAGCGCTGCCGGGCGCAGTGCTCACGCGCGTGGCGGCGAGCCATATCCGCGTAGGCACCTTCGAGTACTTTGCCGCAAGGCAGGAACACGACAACCTCCGAAGGCTCGCCGACTACACCATCCGGCGCCATGACCCCTCGCTCGCACAGCGCCCAGACCGGTACGCCGCGCTCCTGGAAGCCGTTGTCGAGCGACAGGCGGGCCTCATCGCCCGCTGGATGAACGTGGGGTTCATCCACGGCGTCATGAACACCGACAACATGGCGCTCTCGGGGGAGACGATCGATTTCGGCCCGTGCGCCTTTCTCGAGGCTTATGACCCGGCCACCGTGTTCAGCTCCATCGACACCCACGGCCGTTATGCCTACGGCAACCAGCCCTCCATCGGGCAGTGGAACCTCACCCGGCTCGCCGAGGCGCTGCTGCCGCTGCTCGACACGGATGTCGACAAGGCAGTCGCCAGTGCCACCGACATCCTGAACACCTTCCCCGACCGCTATTTTCGCCATCTCCTGCAAGGCCAGCGCGCCAAGCTGGGCCTTGAACGGGCCAACGAGGCGGAGGCGGAGGCCGACTCCGCCTTGGCGGCCGATTGGCTGTCGCTGCTGCAGGCACACAAGGTGGACTTCACGCTGGGCTGGCGACGGCTCGCCGACGCGGCTGCGGGTGAGGTGGGGAAGTTGCGCAGCCTCTTCGATGAGCAGGCGGCACCCGACATGTGGCTCGCCCGCTGGCAAGCGCGCTGCGCCGACGAGGATTCCGCCAGCGGCCTCGAGCCTCGAGCAGCCCTCGCGGGGCGGGCCGCTCGCATCCGGGCGGCGAGCCCCTTCGTCATTGCCCGCAACCATCGCGTGGAGGAAGCGTTGGCAGCCGCCTCGGTCGATGGCAACCTAGTGCCGTTCGAGCGCCTGCTGGGCGCGCTGCAACAACCGTTCAACGAGTCACCCGAGCTCGCCCCCTACGCCGAGCCCGCCCCGCCTGCCGTCACGGCCTGCTACAAGACTTTCTGCGGAACCTGACCATGCTCATCAATTGCGTCGCCTACCAGGAAGGCCGAAAGCTCGCCGACATCGGCATCGGGGACATCCGTTCGTATCTCGAGCGGCCCGGCTGCTTCGTCTGGGTGGCGTTGCGCGACCCCTCGCCGCGCGAACTCGAGGGATTGCAGGACGAGTTCGAGCTGCACCCGCTGGCCATCGAGGACGCCCAGAAGGGGCACCAGCGCCCGAAGCTCGAGGAGTACGGCGAGCACCTTTTCATGGTGATGCAGTTGCTCGAGCCGGGGGCCGAGGGCTGGGAAGCGGGCGAGGTGGCCGTGTTCGTGGGGCGAAATTTCGTGCTCTCGGTGCGCAACCGAAGTGGCGAGGGCTTCCTGGGGGTTCGCGAGCGCTGCGAACGGGAGCCGGAGCTCCTGCAACTGGGCGCGGGCTTCGTCTTCTATGCGCTCATGGACGCGGTCGTCGACCGATACTTTCCCCTGCTGGCGGCGCTCGAAGACGAGCTCGAGGCAATCGAGGCCAAGATCTTCGCGCGCCGGGCCGCACGCCGGAATATCGAGCGGCTCTATGCCCTGAAGCGGCGGGTGAACCAACTGCGCCACGCAGTCACGCCGCTGCAGGAGGCCGCCGGCAAATTGCATGGCGGGCGCGTGCCGCCCGTCTGCCAGGGGACGCAGGAGTATTTCCGCGACGTCCACGACCACCTGGCGCGCATGACGGCGGGCATCGACACCGCGCGCGACACCATCGGCACCGCCATCCAGGTCAACGTCTCCATGGTGGCGATCGAACAGGGCGAAACGACACGCAAGCTCGCCGCCTGGGCGGCCATCTTCGGTGTGTGCACGGCGCTGGTGGGCATCTGGGGCATGAACTTCAAGCACATGCCCGAGCTCGACTGGGAATGGGGCTACCCCATGGCGCTGAGCCTGATCGCGGGGTCGGCGGCGTTCCTTTACTGGCGCTTCAAGCGCGCCCGCTGGCTGTAGGCCAACGACTAGACGGCCAGCTCTCCCATCGCCTGCCCCAGCCGAACGGGGCTTCCCGGCGCCCAATCCCGGTTCAATTGGACGGTCCCGCGCGGAAACAACAGCACCACCGTGGACCCCACCAGAAAACGGCCCATCTCGGCACCGCGCTCGAGCCGAACGCTCTGCCCGGAGTAGTCCCACGTCTTCACCGCGCCCCGGCGCGGCGGCGTCACCACGCCATGCCAGCTCGTCATCATGCTGCCGACCACGGTCGCGCCGACGAGCACCAGCGCAAACGGCCCGAAGGACGCCTCGAAGAGGCACGCTACCCGCTCGTTGCGAGCAAAGAGGTCCGGAACGCCCTGCACTGTTGTGGGATTCACGGAGAAGAGCGCCCCGGGAACGTGCACCATGGCCTTGAGCTCGCCCGCGCACGGCATGTGAATGCGGTGGTAGTCGCGCGGGCTGAGGTAGATGGTGACGGCATCACCATCGCGGAACGCAGCCGCCAGCGCCTCATCTCCCCCCAGAAGCGCGCGGGCGCTGTAGCGATGGCCCTTCACCTGCAGAACGCCATCGCCCTGCATCGGCTCGCATTGGCTCACCGCGCCGTCCACGGGACACACCAGTGAAGACGACGCGAGGGGCCGCACGCCTTCGCGAAGGGCGCGGGTGAAAAAATCGTTGAAACACGAGTACGACGCCGGGTCCGCGTTCGCGGCCTCCGCCATGTTCACGCCATAGCGGCGGATGAACCACGGAATGGCGTGGCGGGTAAAAGGCGCCTTGGAGCGGGCCAACGAGCCCAGCACGGAGGTGATCACCGACTTGGGCAGCGCGTATTGCGGGAGGACGCGCAGCCGATCAGCCAGGGGGAAAGCAGTCATCGACGAGGAAAGGGGCGCGGAAGGAGAAGGGGTGGCCCGGTGATCGTGGGGCCGCGAGGGGTGCGACTATAAACCACGCTCCTTCACGGAAGCGTCTGGCACGACCGGCCTCAGGCGCCCGTGGCGCGAAGCGGCCGACGGTCTGCATCGAACCCTTCCTCCGCCTCGTCCCCCAGGAAGCCGCCGCTCTGGTGAGCCCACAGCCGGGCGTAAATTCCGCCGCCCGCAAGCAGTTGCGCGTGGGTGCCCTCCTCCACCACGCGCCCGTGGTCCATCACCACGAGGCGATCCATCGCCGCGATGGTGGAGAGCCGGTGTGCGATCGCGACCACCGTCTTGCCCTCCATCAGCCGGTACAGGCTCGCCTGGATGGCCACTTCCACCTCGCTGTCCAGCGCGCTCGTTGCCTCATCGAGGAGCAGGATGGGCGCGTCCTTCAGCATCACGCGGGCGATGGCAATCCGCTGCCGCTGGCCGCCGGAGAGCTTCACCCCACGCTCGCCCACATGCGCGTCGTAGCCTCGCCGGCCCCGCGGGTCCACCAGATCGGGCACGAAGTCATCGGCCTCCGCGCGCCGAGCGGCGGCAATCATCTGCTCGTCAGTGGCATCGGGGCGCCCGTAGACAATGTTCTCGCGCACGGAGCGGTGCAGCAGCGACGTGTCCTGAGTGACCATGCCGATCTGGGCGCGCAACGACTCCTGTGTAGCGCCGGCGATGTCCTGCCCGTCCAGGAGAATGCGCCCCGCCTGCACGTCGTAGAGCCGCAGCAGGAGGCTCACCACGGTGCTCTTGCCCGCGCCCGAGCGGCCCACCAGGCCAATCTTCTCCCCCGGCCGGATGTGCAGGTTCAGGCCATCGACCACCTTTCGGCCATTGGCGTAGGCAAAGCTCACGCCCTCGAATCGCACTTCGCCGCGCGAAACCTGCACGGGCCGCGCGCCGGGCGGGTCGATCACCGACACCGGCCGCGTCAGGAGCTCGATTCCATCCTGCACGGTGCCGACGCTTTCAAAGAGGGAGGTGAATTCCCACATCACCCAGTGCGAGATGCCGTTCAGGCGCATGGCCATCGCCACCGCTGCAGCGACGGCGCCAATGCCCACCTCGCCCCGGGACCAGAACCAGAGCGCAAGCCCGGCGGTGCCGCCGACGAGAGCAACCGACATCGCCTGGTTGGCCACCTCGAAGCCGCTGACGAGCCGCATCTGGGCATGGGCCGTGCCGAGAAAGTCCTGCATCGCCGAGCGCGCGTAGCCCGCCTCCCGATTGGCGTGCGAGAAGAGCTTCACGGTGGCGATATTCGTGTAGGCGTCCGTGATGCGCCCGGTCATCAGCGAGCGGGCATCGGCCTGGTCCTTTGCCGTGCGCGCCAGGCGAGGCACGAAGTAGCGCAGCGCCAAGAGGTAGAGCGCGAGCCAGCCGAGAAACGGCGCCATCATCCACGGGCGGAAGCCACCGAGAATGGCGGTCATGGTGGCGAAGTAGATGATCACGTAGACGAGGATGTCGGCGATCACCATCCAGCTGTCGCGCACGGCGAGCGCCGACTGCATGAGCTTGGTGGCGATGCGGCCCGAGAACTCGTCCTGGTAGAAGCTCATGCTCTGGCCGAGCAGCAGGCGATGGAAGTTCCATCGCAGGCGCATCGGAAAGTTGGCGGCGAGCGTCTGGTGCTTGAAAAGCGTCTGCAGGGCAGCGAGCCCGATGCTGCCCGCGAGCACGGCCGCCACCAACGCGAGCGTCAGCTTCTCCCGCGCCCACAACTCGTTCGCCGGCACCGTGGTGAGCCAGTCCACGAGCTGGCCAAGGAGGGCAAAGAGCACGGCCTCGAATGCGCCAATGGCTGCCGTGAACAGCGTCATGAGCAACAGGTACGGGCGCATGCCCTCGGTGCAGGCCCAGAGAAAGGCGAGAAAACCCTTGGGCGGCGGCGGGGGGAGGGCCTCGGGGAATGGGTCGACGAGGCGTTCGAACCAGCGGAACACGGCAAGCGGCCTGCGTGGAAGGGCGCCCATTGTCGCTCAAGCGCGGCCAGTCGCTCCACGTGCGTGGTTGCGCGTATGGGTTCGCGCGCGCCGGAGGGGTACGGTTGCAGGCGTCGGCCCAGAGCCTTTTTCCTGAGGAGAGACGCCATGAGCAACACCCCGCAAGAGCCTCGCCCGCCCCGCGCGACGGATTCGCCGCAGCCTGCCCCGGCCGCCGCTGGCGAAAACGCCGTCCCATCGGACGTTCGCGAACGCAACACCCAGATCGCTCGGCGCGCACTCAACAAGGCCCAGGCGCGGGGATTTTCGGGGCGCACGCTCTCCGACTGGCGTGATGCCGAGGCCGAGTACGAGGCAGAAATGGCCGCCAAGGACTGGGCGATCGCCCGCGACTTTGCCCGCTCCAACGACTTGCTGCCGCGCGACTTCCAGCTCAACGACCCGGAGTGACGCCTCAGCCGTAGCGCGAAAGCGCGAGCACTCCCGCATCGATGGCGGGCTTTCGCCCGCCCAGCAAGTCCGCCAGCAGCTGGCCGGTGCCGGCCGACATGGTCCATCCCAGCGTGCCGTGGCCCGTGGCGAGGTGCAGGTTTCGATAGGCCGTAGGCCCCACCACCGGCGTTCCATCCGGTGTCATCGGCCGCAGGCCCGCCCAAAACGTGGCTCGGGCAACATCGCCGCCCGTCGGGAAAAGGTCGGACACGACGAACTCAAGCGTGCGTCGCCGCCCGGGGCGCAATGTGAGGTCGTAGCCGGCGAGCTCCGCCGTGCCTCCGACGCGGATGCGGTCGCCCAACCGCGTGATCGCCACCTTGTACGTTTCATCCATCACTGTGGATTCCGGCGCACCCGCAGCATCGGTGATTGGCACCGTGATCGAGTATCCCTTCACGGGATAGACCGGCAACCGGATGCCCAGTGGCGCGAGCAGCTGCGGCGCGTAGCTGCCGAGCGCACACACGTACGCATCGCCGCGAACCACGCCCGATGCCGTTCGCACGCCGGTCACCTCCCCTCCCGAGAAGGCGAGCTCCTCGATGGGGGTCCCGAACTGGAACTGCACACCCCTCGCCTCGGCAAGTCGAGCCAGGCGCTGCGTGAAGAGGTGGCAGTCGCCCGTTTCGTCGTTGGGCAGGCGAAGCCCCCCGACGAACTTGCCGGACACCCGCGCAAGCGCCGGCTCCGCGCGCGCCACGCCCGATCGATCGAGCACTTCGTAGGGAACCCCGAACTCCCTCAGCACTTCCGCATCGCGCTCGATGCCCTCCAGCTGCGCCATTGTGCGGAACAGTTGCAACGTGCCGCGCGCGCGGTCGTCATAGGCAATGCCGGTCTCCCGGCGCAGCTCGCGAAAGCAGTCGCGGCTGTACTCCGCCAGCGAAACCATGCGGCTCTTGTTGCGGCGGTAGGCCCCCGCGGTGCAGTTGGCGAGCAGCGCGAGGCCCCAGCGCCACATCGCCGGGTCGAGGAGGGGGCGAATCACGAGCGGCCCGTGGGCCATCAGAAGCCACCGGATCGCCTTCAAGGGAACGCCCGGGCCCGCCCACGGCGCAGAAAGCCCGGGCGAAATCTCGCCGGCGTTGCCAAAGCTGGTCTCCAGCGCGGCGCCGGGCTGACGGTCGACGACGGTAACCGCGTGCCCGTCCCGGGCAAGGTAGTAGGCAGTGGCGGTGCCGACGACACCGCTGCCAAGGATGACGACGTGCATGGGGCGGAGGAATTCGACGAGGCGCGGAGGATAGCAAACGCGCCGGAGGCCCACGCACCGAAACGGTATCCTTACGCCTTCTTGTTCACCCTTCGATTTCCCTCGCCATGCGCAAGGTCCCCCTCTCGCGTTTCCTGATCGACGAGCAATGGCAAAGCCAGGCCCTGCCGGCCGAGCTGCGGCTGCTGGTCGAGGTGGTCGCCCGGGCCGTGAAGGCCATCTCGCTCAACGTGAACAAGGGGGCGCTTGCCGGCGTGCTGGGCGACGCCGGCACCGGCAACGTGCAGGGCGAGGCGCAGAAGAAGCTCGACGTGATCGCCAACGAAATCCTGCTCGAGGCAAACGAGTGGGGCGGGCACCTCGCGGCGATGGCTTCCGAGGAAATGGAGAAGCCCCACCCCATCCCGCATCGCATGCCGAAGGGTGAATACCTCCTGCTGTTCGACCCGCTGGACGGCTCCTCCAACATCGACGTGAACATCGCCGTCGGCACCATCTTCTCCGTGCTGCGCTGCCCCGAGGGCGTCGACCCCGCCGACGAGAAGGCCTTCCTGCAGTCGGGAACGAGGCAGGTCTGCGCGGGCTTCGCCGTTTACGGGCCCTCCACCGTGCTGGTGCTGACGGTAGGGCGAGGCGTGCATTCGTTCACGCTGGATCGCGAGGTCGGCTCCTTCATCCTCACGCGCGAGGACATCCGCATTCCGGAGGACACGAAGGAGTTCGCGATCAACGCCTCCAACCAGCGCTTCTGGGAGCCGCCGGTGCAGCGCTACGTGTCGGAGCTGATCGCCGGCAAGACGGGCCCGCGCGGCAAGGACTTCAACATGCGATGGGTGGCCTCGATGGTGGCCGACGTCTACCGCATTCTGATGCGTGGCGGCGTGTTCCTTTATCCGCGCGATACCAAGGACCCGTCGAAGCCCGGACGGCTGCGCCTGCTCTACGAGGCCAACCCCATGGCCATGATCGTCGAGCAGGCGGGCGGCGCCGCAACCACGGGCCGGGAGCGCATCCTCGACGTGGTTCCCACCGCCCTGCACCAGCGCGTCGCCGTGATCCTCGGCTCGAGGAACGAGGTCGAGGTGGCCGCGCGCCATCACGGCTAGGTGACGCTCCGCTTCCTTCGCCTCGCCGTCCTCGCCGCCGTCGCGGCCGGGGCGCTGCCATCACTCGCGGCCGACGAAGAGCCCCGGCCACCCCGGCTCCCCGTCGTCTGGGAGGCGCCCGATGCGCTGCGGGTGCTCTACGAGCGGCACCTCCCGCCACCGGCCGAAGCGACGCAAGACCGCGGCGCCTGGCGACGGTGGTTTCGCGACGTGCGTGCGCGCGCCCCGGGCATCGCTGCTGCCGAGGGCTGGGTCTCCGCCACGGTCGACATCCGGGAGGAACAGGATCGCACTCGGGTCGTGTTGACGCCCGGCTCGCGGGCGGTGGTCGCGGGCATCGACATTCAATTCCGGGGCGACATCGCCGGCGAAGGCGAGTGGCGCGCGCAGCGCCGGGAAAGCCTGCGCACGGGCTGGCAATTGGCCGCGGGCCAACCTTTCCGGCAGGCCGCCTGGGACGACGCCAAGGCCCGCGTTCTCGAGGCGCTCACCTCCGACGACTACGCCACCGGGGAAATCGTCGCGAGCGAAGCCCGGGTGGACGCCAACGCAGCCCAGGCGCGCCTCTCGATCACGCTGGACAGCGGCCCGGCGTTCACGCTGGGCGAGCCCGTGGTCACGGGGATCGAGCGGTATCCGAGGCACCTGGTGGATCGCCTGCTCGACATCGACCCGGGCGAGCCTTACCGCAGCGACCGCCTACTCGACGTCCAGCGGCGGCTGCAGAGCACACCCTGGTTCGCCAGCGTCACCGTGGACATCGATCGCGATCGCGCCCATCCCGGTCGCGCCCCCGTCCGCATCGCAGTGACCGAGCGCCCCCGAGCCGATGTCGGGCTCGCAGCCGGCTACGGAACCGATGCGGGGCCCCGCGGCGAAGTGTCCCTTCGCTACCGCAACGCGCTGGGGCGCGGCTACGACATGCAGTCGGCGCTGCAGGCCGAGCGGACGCGGCAAATCGGTTACGCCGACTTCTACCTGCCCCCGCGCGGCCCCGGCGAGTCGGTGCTCGGCGGGCAGCCGGCCAGGGACAGCGTGGGCGTGCTCGGCGAGCGAACCGCGAACCAGGGCCTCGAAACCCGGCGCGGCGCCGTCGCAGCCCGGCGACTGGTTCCCCTGGGCCCGCTCGAATTCGGCGCGGGGCTCGGGTTTCAGGTGGAGCAATCCCTCCCCGATGGCGCTGATCCTCGGGTGAGCCGTGCGCTCACGCCGAACGCCCACGTCACGTGGCGCACCGTCGACGATGTCCTCAACCCCCGTCGAGGCGGCGTGCTCACCGTCGAGGCCACCGGCGCAGCCCGGTCGGTGTTGTCCGACCAGACGTTCCTGCGCGGGCGGGCGCAATACCAGCACTGGTTCAGCCTCACGCAGTCCAGCCAGCTGATCTTTCGGGCCGAGGCTGGCGTGGTGTGGGCGGCATCGCGCGAGGGAATCCCCGAGGACTTTCTCTTCCGCGCCGGCGGCACGCGCTCGGTGCGGGGCTATGCCTACCAGAGCCTCGGCGTCCGCGAGGGCGACGCGATCGTCGGCGGACGTTATCTCGCGACGGGAACCGTGGAATACGTGCGCTGGCTTTCTGGCGACTGGGGCGCTGCGCTCTTCTGGGATGCAGGCGACGCCGCGGATCGGCGAGCCGACCTCACGCTCAATCAAGGCTATGGCGTGGGCGCTCGGTGGCGAACCGCGGCGGGGCCCATTGCCGCGGACCTCGGCTGGTCCGAGCGCGACCGCAAGGCGCGGCTGAGCCTTTCCGTGTCGGTGGCGTTCTGATGGCCCATCGCGCGCCCCGCTCATGGCTCCGGCTCACGGCTGCCTGGTCTGGCGCCGCCATCGCGCTCGCCGCCGGCGGATCGCTGCTGGGCGCAGCCTGGCTCCTGCTGACCACTCCCGGCGCGCGGTACGTGCTCGAGCGCGTGGCCAGCGCCTCTGGCGCCAAGGTGGCGGGTGTCGAGGGCCGGCTCATTGGGCCGCTCGCCATCGCCGAATGGCAGCTTGCAACGCCAGCCGCGAGGACCACGATCCGCGATGTGGCGATCGACTGGTCGCCATCGCAGCTCACCGTGCCCGAGGTTCGGATCGACACCGCATCTGCCCGCGAGGTGGTGGTCGAGACGATATCGTCCAACGAGCCTCCTCGGCTCCCCGACAGCCTCGTCTCGCCGCTGCGCGTCGTGCTGGCGGTCCGCATCGGTGAGCTGCGCGTGGGAACGCTCGACTCCGGCAAGCCACCCGTATCGATCCGAAACCTTCAGGCCACCGTACTCGGTGACGCGGGCCAGTGGCAGGTTCGCGACCTCCGCGCCGAGACGCCTGTGGGATCGGCGTCGATCTCCGGCTCGGTCGGCATGGCCTCACCGTTTCCGGTGGCGGCGGCAGCCACCTGGAGCGGCCTGCGCGATGGCGCTGCCTACCGCATCGACGCACGCGCCACCGGAGCCCTCGAGCGGATACGCGTCGTGTTCGAGGGCGCGGACGGTGGCATCACAGGCGGGGGCGAGGCCGACCTGCTCCCGTTTGCCAGGTTACCGCTCGAGCGCGTCGACGCCAGGATTCGCGGCATCAATCTCGCGGGGTTCGCAAGGGCGCCGCGCACAAGACTGGATGTCGAGGCGCAACTCATCACCGACGCAACGGGCACGCTACTCGGCCCCGTCCGTATCGCCAACGGTGAGGCGGGGCCGTGGAATCGCGGCCAACTGCCCATCGCTGCGGCGCACGCGAAGCTCACGGTCGGCGATGGAATCGTCGCGGCCAGCGGGGTCGACCTTGCCCTTCCCGGGAAGGGACGCGTCCGCGGCAACGCCATCTGGGCGCAAGGCAAACTCGACGCACGCCTCGACGTGCGCGATGCCAATCTCGCCGCGCTGCACGCCGACCTGCAGCCAACCGCGCTTGCGGGTGCCCTGGTGGCGCAGGTGACGGCGGAGACTCAATCATTCACCGTATCGCTCGCGGATCCACGCTTCGCGATCGACGGCGCCGCTACCCTCGCCGCCGGCAAGCTCACCGTTTCGCGCGCGCTGGTGAAATCCGGCGGCGCGCAAGCCCAGTTGCGCGGCGAGCTGGGCCTCACGGGCGACCAGGCCTTCACCCTGGAAGGCAGCCTCGACAGGGCCAACCCGGCCGCCTTGGTGTCGACGTGGCCAGCGGGAGAGCTCAATGGCGCCCTCAGCGCGCGAGGGCGTCTCACGTCGGGAACAATCGACGAGGCGACGCTCGCTGTGTCTCGCAGCCGGCTCGGCAACCAGCCGCTCGAGGGGGATGCGGTCGTCTCGCTCGATGGCAGCCGTCTGCGCCGCGCCGACATCAATGCGACCCTGGGCAGCGCCCGCCTGGTGACGCGGGGCGCGTTCGGCAAGGCGGGCGACCGATTCGATCTCGTGCTGAAGGCACCGGACATTGCGCCGGCCGCCACGGCCTTCGGGCAAACGCTCGCGGGCGAGGTGACGCTGGAGGGGCGCCTGGAGGGAACGCTTGCCGAACCCTCGGGCCGCGCGACGTTCAACGCGCGAAAGCTTTCGATGTCCGACGGGATTCGAATCGAATTGCTGGCCAGTGAAGCCGAGCTGGCTGCCGGACGGGCCGGCGTCATCCGCGCTACCGCGTCGCTCGCTGGCCTCTCTCGCGCCGGTACGCCGCTCGTCGAGCGCGCGGATCTCGCGCTGGACGGCTCACGCGCATCGCACCGCGCCAGCCTCGACGCGCGCTTCCCAGGCAATCGCAGCAGCCGCGTCGCCGTCGCGGGCGCCCTGGGCGAGGCGAAGGGCGAGCCGGAGTGGCGTGGCACGGTGGGCACCTTCGACGTCCAGGTGGCCACTCCCGTTTCGCTGGTGGCTCCCGCGCCCCTCGTGATCTCTCGCCAACTGATCGAGCTCAAGGACGCCACTTTGCGTGGCGAAGCCGGTGAAGCGCAATTGCTGCTCACGCGCTGGGCGAACGACACGCTCGAGGCCAAGGGCCGCTCGCGCGGGGTCGTGGTGCGCACGATCATGCGCATCCTCGGCCTGGAGGATCGCCTGTCGTCGTCGCTCGAGCTCGCGGGTGAATGGGATGTGCGCCTCGGCGATCGGGTCGAGGGCTACGCGCTCGTGCGCCGGGAGCGCGGCGACCTGCGCGTGGGCGACCCGCGTCGCTCGCTCGGCCTGCAGGCCCTTGAATTGCGCGCCGATGCCGTCGAGGGCCGGGTGAAGGCCACGCTCGACGTGCAGTCGCGTCTCGCGGGCACGGTGCGCGCGGAGGGGTCCGCAGCGGTCGTTCGCAACGGCCTGGCTTGGTCTCTGGACCGGCGGGCCCCGGTGGCCGGCCGCTTCGCGGTCGACATCCCGGATCTCGCGTGGGCTGCCGCCTGGGTCGGGCCCGATGCCCAGCTCGCGGGGCAGGTTCAGGGGGAGGGAACGCTCGCCGGCACCCTCATCGACCCCGTCTGGTCTGGCCGGCTCGACGCGACGAAGCTCGCACTGCGCGAGCCTGTTTCCGGCGCGGAGATCGCCGAGGGCAATCTCTCCGTCGCGCTGGACAACCGCGAGGCCCGCATCGAGCGATTCACGCTCTCGACGCCGTGGAAGCTTGCAGGCAACGCCGCCAAGGCGCTTGCAGGCGTGCGTCGTGCCGAGCCGGGAACGCTCTCCGCGCAGGGGCGACTGGACCTCGGCACCCAAAAAGGCTCGCTCACGCTGAAGGCGGGCGGCTTCCCCCTCACCCGCCTCGACACGCGCTTTCTCGCCGTCTCGGGCGAGGCGCGTGCCGACCTCGATGGGCCCCGCATCGCCATCGCGGGCGAGGTCATCGCCGATGCAGGCTGGTTCGGCATTCCCGCCTCCGCCGCACCCAGCCTGGGTGACGATGTCGTCATCGATCGGGGCAAGCCCGCGGAACGCTCCCGCCGCCCCGAGCAAGTGCGCCTGGACCTTCGGCTTGGCCTTGGCGATCGGCTCTACTTCCAGGGCCGCGGTATCGACACGCGCCTCGCCGGAAGCCTGCGCGTGACCGGTGAGCCAGGCGTGAACCTGCGCGCCAATGGAACCATGCGAACCGTGGGCGGCACCTATGAGGCCTTCGGCCGCACGCTCACCCTGGAGCGCGGCGCGCTCAACTTCGTGGGGCCGCTCGACAACCCGGGGCTCAACGTCCTCGCGCTGCGCAAGGGGCTGCCGGTGGAGGCCGGCGTGGAGATCGCCGGCACCGTCAGCCGGCCGCGAGCGAGGCTCGCGTCGATCCCGGAGGTACCCGAGCCCGACAAGCTGGCCTGGCTCGTGCTCGGCCGCCCCCAGGGGGACGTCTCGGCGAGCGACGCAGCGCTCCTCGTCGGCGCGGCCAACAGCCTGTTCGGCGGCGACTCGCCCGCCAGCGCCCGAGTCCTCGGTGGGCTGGGGCTCGACGAATTCGGTATCGGGCGCGACAGGGGCAGCGCACTGGGCGCCCTCCCCCAAAGCACCGTCGCCGGGCGCACGCGCTCGGCAACCCCGGCGGAAGTGTTCACAGTGGGCAAGCGCCTCGGCGACGACCTTACGGTGAGCTACCAGCAAGGGCTCGCGGAAACGGAAGGGTCGCTGCGCGTGGCGTGGCAACTCACCCGCAGCCTGCAACTGATCCTGCGCGCGGGGTACCTGCCGGGGATCGACGCCGTGTATCGGTTCAGTTTCAATTGATGAAGTTCGGCATGCCCCCTTCGCGGAGCCCACAGATGAAAGCGCTTTTTCGAAGCAGTGTCCTGGCGGCGTTGGCTTGCGTGGCACTGGGAACTCCCCCTCTTTCCACCCACGCGGCGGCCGGGGCGCGGCCCAAGGTCGGCCTGGTCCTGGGCGGCGGCGGCGCCCGGGGCGGCGCGCACCTCGGGGTACTGGAAGTGCTGGAGGAACTGCGCGTGCCCTTCGATTGCGTCGCGGGAACCAGCATGGGCGCCCTCATGGGCGGCGTGTTCCTGTCGGGCGTGTCGACGGCGGGCATGCGCAAGGCCATCGGCAATACGGACTGGGACTCGCTCTTCGATGACGGCGCGGGGCGTGAGTACGTCAACCTGCGCCGGAAGGCGATCGACGACCGCTTCTTCTCCTCGCTGGAGTTCGGCGTCACCAAGGACGGGCTCGCGTACCGCGAAGGCGCCGTTGCCGGCGAAAAGATCAAGCTCTTCTTCAATGAGCTCGTCCGCGCCGATCTCGGCGAGCGAAACATTGAGGAGCTGCCTCTGCCGGCGACGCTGATCGCAACCGACATCGGAACAGGAGAGCGGGTAGCCATGCGATCCGGAAGCCTCACCACGGCCATGCGGGCCAGCATGTCGGTCCCCGGCGCCCTCGCCCCAGTCATGCGGGACGGCCGCAAGCTTGTCGACGGCGGGCTCGTGGACAACGTCCCCGTCCGCGAGGTTCGCGAGCGCTGCGGCGCCGAAGTGGTGATTGCCGTGAACGTCGGCTCGCCCCTGTTCAGGCCGGAAGAGGTCACGGGCATCGTCTCGGTCGTGGGCCAGATGGTGAACCTGCTGGCCGAGCAGAACGTCGCCCAATCGCTCGCCTCACTCGGCCCCAACGACATCTACCTTCGGCCGGAGCTGGGCAAGATCACGGCTGCGAGCTTCGAGCGCCAGCTCGAGGCGGCGGACATCGGGAGGCAGGCGGCGCTGGGCATCCGCGAGCGGTTGGCGGCTCTCTCCGTGGGCGCGGCGGACTACGCGAGATGGCAGTCCCAGCTGCGGCAGGGACGCAACCCGGCGCCACCCGTGATCGACGAAATTCAGCTCGCGGACACGCGCTTCGTGAACAAGGCGGAGCTGCGAGACAACATTCGCCAGCAGGCTGGCGCGACGCTGGACGCGGCAAGGCTCGCGGAAGACCTGGTCCTCATCTACAGCCGTGGCGACCTGCAGAACCTCGATTACGCCGTTCTGCGCGAGCGCGACCGCACGGTCCTGCGAATCACCCCAATCGAGAACTCCTGGGGCCCGGACTACCTGCGATTCGGGCTGAACTTCAGCTCCAACCTCGACGCGGAGTCGGACTACAACCTGCGCGCCCTCTACCGCAGGACCTGGCTCAACGCGAACGGGGCCGAATGGCTGGTCACGGCGCAGCTCGGAAGCCAGCAACTCCTGGCGACGGAGTTCTACCAGCCGCTTGACTACCGCCAGCGCTGGTTCATCCAGCCTTACCTCGACACCGCCAGCCGTAAATTCGGCCTCTACTTCGACGGCGCCCGCATCGCCGATTACCGGACACGGGAATCCCGGGCCGGCGTGGACATCGGGGCGAACCTCGGCCGGGCAGGCCAGGTGAAGGCGGGTTGGATCGAGCGTCATCAGGCCGCCGACCTCATGACGGGACTCCCGGTGCTCCCCAACTCACGGCGCAGCGTCGGCGGCATCCGCGCACAGTTGACGGTCGACACTTACGACCAGGCATTCTTCCCGTCGCGGGGGTATCGCGCCGACCTGAATTACTTCGACGCCCTCCGCCATGGGCAGGACGCGTCGGCTTACTCGCTTGCCGAGGGCAGAGTCGGCGGTGCCTGGTCCTCGGGGCCGAGCACGGCGCTGGTCGCGCTGTCGGCCGGCAAGTCGCTCCGGGGAACGCTGCCCCTGGGGGATGCGTTCACCCTCGGCGGCCAGGGCCGGCTGTCGGCCTTCGCGCCAGGGCAGATCATCGGCGGCGATTACGCGCTGGCCACCGTGCAGGCGCAGTACCGCTTGAACAAGCCGGTGCCGCTGCTCGGGCTGCAGGCCCTGGTCGGCGTGACCGCCGAGCGCGCTCGCATGCGCGACTCGATCACCGAGCCCAATCTCACCGGCAACATCGACTCACTGGGGGTCTATCTCGCCATGAACACCCCACTGGGCCCGATCTATCTTGGCGTCGCGGATTCCCGCGGCCGCAAAAGCCGCATCTATTTCTTCCTCGGCTCGCCCTGACCGGGCTCAGGCGGCTACGAGCCGCCAGGCCAGCCCCGCAGCCGCACACGCGGCGATCACCTCGATCACCCCTCGCTTGTAGCGGAAGAGCGCCAGGGCTGCGCCGAGGGCAATGACGGCGGAGGGCGCGTCGAAGCGCCCCGACAGCCCATCGGGCCACAGCACGTGGTAGCCGAAGAACACGGCGAGGTTCACGATCACGCCGACCACCGCGCCGGTGATGGCGGTGAGCGGCGCCGTGAGCCGCAGCTCGCCGTGCGTCGACTCCACCGCCGGGCCGCCGGCGAGGATGAAGAGAAACGACGGCAGGAACGTGACCCAGGTGACCAGCACCGCCGCGAGCACGCCACCAAGGAAGAGCGCGTCTGGCCCGAGCGCGGCCTTGAGATAGCCGCCGACGAACGCCACGAACACCACCACCATGATGAGCGGCCCGGGCGTGGTTTCACCGAGCGCGAGGCCATCGATCATCTGCGCGGCGGTGAGCCAGCCGTAGTGCTCCACCGCGCCCTGGTACACGTATGGCAGCACGGCGTACGCGCCGCCGACCGTGAGCAGCGCCGCCTTGGTGAAGAACCATCCCATCTGCGTGAGCGTGTGGTCCCAACCGAAGGCTGCGGCCAGCAGCCCCATCGGGATCACCCACAGCATGAGCCCCGCGACGATCACCGCCACCAGATGCGACAAGCGGAAACGCGCATGCGCCGGCACGGGCGTGTCGTCGTCGATCAACGCCGGGCCGTAGGATTTTTTTGCCGAGCCGTGGCCGCCGCCGATCGCGAACGTCTCCGGCGACAGGCGCCCGCCCACAAATCCGACCACCGCGGCGGTGAGGATGATGGCGGGGAACGGAACGTCCAGCGCGAAGATGGCCACGAAGGATGCCGCTGCAATCGACAAGAGCCATGCGTTCTTGAGGGCGCGGGAGCCGATGCGGTACGCCGCCTGCACGACGATCGCCGTGACCGCGGGCTTGATGCCGTAGAAGAGCCCCGCCACCACCGGCACGTCACCGTAAGCAAGGTAGACCCAGGACAGTGCGATGAGGATGAAGAGCGAAGGCAGCACGAAGAGCCCGCCGGAGACGATGCCGCCCCAGGTGCGGTGCATGAGCCAGCCCAGGTAAGTGGCGAGCTGCTGCGCCTCGGGGCCGGGCAGCACCATGCAGTAGTTCAGCGCGTGCAGGAAGCGGCGCTCGGAAATCCAGCGACGCCGCTCCACCAGCTCCTGATGCATGATCGCGATCTGCCCGGCGGGGCCGCCGAAGCTGATGAAGCCCAGCTTGAGCCAGAAGCGGAATGCCTCGCCGAGCGAGACGGGCTCGGGGCGCGGCAAGTCGGATGGGGAATGGGTCTTCAACTCGCTCACCGCGTCATTGTCTCACGGGCGGACAAGACGCCCCCCCTCCCGGAACGAGCTGAACGCTCGGCACACGCCTGCTGCGGCGCAGCACGGGGCGTAAAATGCCGCCCATGAGATCCGCCCTTCTGCTCGCCCTCGCCACTGGGGCCATCGCCACCCTCGTTTCGTGTTCCAAGGTCGAGGCGCCGGCCACTGCCGCTCGGGAAGCCCCCTGGGTCAAGACCGTCGCCCTGCAGAAAGCCGGTGACACGGCGCTTGCCCTCTCCGGCACCGTTCGCGCACGTGAGGAAGCGCCGGTCGCGTTTCAGGTGGGCGGGCGAATCCTGAAGCGCCACGTCGATGCGGGCGCGCGAGTTGCATCGGGCGCGCCGCTCTTCACGCTCGACTCTCGCGACCTCGAGCAGGCAGTTCGCTCGGCAGAGGCGCAATTGGCTGCGGCCGAGGCGGCGTCATCGACGGCGAAATCAGAGCTGGAGCGGCAACGCGGGCTCGCCGCGCAGGGCTTCATCAGCGCCCAGGCGCTCGAACGTTTCGTGCTGGCCGATCGGGATGCGGCGAGCCGCAAGGCAGCGGCCGAAGCCTCGGCCGTGCAAGCGCGCAATGCGAAGGGTTATGGCGAACTGCGTGCCGAGCGCGATGGCGTGATCGTCGACGTGCTTGCCGAGGCGGGGCAAGTGGTCTCGCCGGGCCAGCCGCTCGCGCGCCTGGCCGCCTCGGGGGAACGGGAGGTCGAAGTGCTGCTGCCCGATGGCCCGCGCGCGCCGAAAGCTGGCACCGCCACCCTCCCCGGCGGCGTCTCGTTGCCGATCACGCTTCGCGAAGTCGCCGGCGCCGCCGAGCCCGACAGCCGCGCCTGGCGTGCGCGCTACCGTTTTGCCAAGGGGGCCACCGACGTCGGCCTCGGCACCGTCGTGGCCGTGCGCTTGGTGCCTCACACCCTGCCTGACGCCACCTACCTCGTGCCGCTGGCAGCGGTGGATGAGCGCGCCGGCGGCGCCCGCCTGTGGCAGGTGGCCGACGGCAAGGCGCAGAGCGTTCCGGCGGAGGTCGTTTCGCTCGGCGCCGAGAAGGCGCGCGTGAAGGCCTCGCTCGCGCCCGACGCTCGCGTCATCGCGCTTGGCACGCACTTGCTCACGGAAGGAATGGCGGTCCGGGAACGCTCACCATGAGCTTTCCCAACCTGTCGGCGCTCGCCGTCCGCGAGCGGGCGCTGACGCTCTTCTTCATTGTGCTCGCCATCCTGGGCGGCGCGTATGCGTTCTCCTCGCTCGGCCGCGCCGAAGATCCCGCGTTCGTGATTCGCGCGCTCGCCGTCTCCGCCACCTGGCCGGGCGCCTCCACGAAGGAAATGCAGGAGCAGGTGGTCGACAAGCTCGAGAAGAGACTGCAGGAAATTGATTACCTGTATCGCATCGACACGACCATTCGCCCGGGTCGAGCCGACCTGATCGTCGAGTTCCACGATTACTCGCCCGCGTCCGTCGTGCCGGCCCTGTTCTACGAGGTGCGCAAACGCATGGCCGACGAAGCGCCGCGACTGCCCAAGGGTGTGGCCGGGCCGTTCGTGAACGACGACTTCGCGGACGTTTACTTTTCCCTCATCGCGGTCAGCGCGCCCGGCCTGCCAATGCGCGAGCTCACGCGGGAAACCGAGGGCCTGCGCGACCGGCTGCAGAACCTCGATGGCGTACACAAGGCCCTGCTGCTGGGCGAGCGGCCCGAGCGCCTGTACCTCGACTTCGACACCACAAAGCTCGCCAACATGGGCCTTGCTCCACAGGCCGTGTTCGACGCGATCGAGGCGAGTAACGCGCTCGCTCCCGCCGGATTCGCCGACCTCGCCGGCCCCCGAGCCTACCTGCGCATCGACGCGGATCTTTCAGACCCCGGCAAGCTCGCCTCGCTGCCCATTCGCATCGGCGATCGCCTCCTGCGCTTGGGCGATATCGCCAAGGTGCAGCGCGGCTACCAGGAGCCGCCCGCCTACCTGGTACGCAACCGCGGCGAGGATGCGCTGCTGCTCGGCGTGGTGATGCGCAAGGGCGAAAACGGCCTCACGTTCGGCTCCCACCTCAAGCAATGGGTGGAGCGCGAGAACCGCCGCCTGCCGCTCGGCATGCATCTCACGGTGCTCACCAATCAGGCGGACGCCATCGAGCAGGCGGTGAACCTCTTCCAGGGCAAGTTCATCGTCGCCGTGGCGGTGGTGATGGCGGTGAGCGTGCTCGCCATTGGCCTGCGCGCAGGGCTCGTGGTCGGCATCGCCATCCCGCTCACGCTCGGTATCACGTTTCTGCTGATGAAGCTCACGAACGTGAACCTGGACCGCATCACCCTGGGCGCGCTCATCATCGCACTGGGCCTGCTGGTCGACGACGCCATCATCGCCATCGAGATGATGGTGGTGAAGCTGGAGGAAGGCTGGGATCGGGTGCGCGCCGCGTCGCACGCGTGGTCGGTGACGGCAGCGCCGATGCTCTACGGCACCCTCGTCACGGCCGCCGGCTTCGTTCCGATCGGCTTTGCGCGCTCGGGCGTGGGTGAGTACGCGGGCAACATCTTCTGGGTGCTGGCCTATGCGCTGCTCGTCTCCTGGCTCGTGGCCGTGACGTTCACGCCCTACCTTGGTGTCAAGGTCCTGAAGGAGCGCGCCCAGGCCCCTCACGCGCTCTACGACTCGCCGGCCTACCAGCGGCTCCGCGCTCTCGTCCACGTCTGCGTGCGCCGCCGAAAGACAGTGGTGGCCGGCACGGTCGGCGTACTCGTCCTGTCCATCGCCGGTATGGCAACCGTAGTCGAAAAGCAATTCTTCCCAGGCTCGGATCGCCCCGAGGTGCTGGTGGCCGTGTACCTGCCGCAGGGCTCGTCGATCGCCACGACCGATGCCACGGTGCGACGCCTCGAGGCCCTGATCGCCCCGATGCCGGAGGTGAAGAGCCTCGCTTCCTACGTTGGCGGCGGCGCGCCCCGCTTCTTCATTTCCGCCAACCCGGAGATGCCGGATCCCGCCTTCGCGAAACTCGTAGCGATCACTAACGGGCCGAAAGACCGCGACCGGGTGATGGCCGCGCTCGAGAAGCACGTCGCTGACGGAGAGTTTCCCGAGGCCCGCATCCGAGTCACCCGCCTGCTCTATGGCCCGCCGGTGATCTGGCCGGTGAGCTTGCGCGTTTCTGGGCCGGATCCGGTGAGGCTGCGCGAGTTGGGCCACGCCGTCCGCCAGGTGATGGCCGCCAACCCGCACACCCATGATGCGCACCTGGAGTGGGATGAGCGCATGCCGGTACTGAGGCTCGCGTATGACGACGCGGCACTGCGCCTCGCCGGCCTCACGCCGCGCGACGTGGCGCGCCAGCTGCAGTTCCAATTGGACGGCGTTGCCGTGAGCGAGGCGCGCCAGGGCATTCGCACTGTCGAGATTCGCGCTCGAGGCGCCCGCGGGACGCTCCCGATTCCGGAGGCGCTGGAGCTTCGCACGCAGGATGGCCGCAAGGTAGCGCTCGCCCAGCTCGGGCGCCTGGAGGTCGGCTACGAGGAGCCCGTGGTGCGACGCCTCAATCGCGAGCCGTACGTCGCGGTGCACGCCGACGTTCGCGGCGCGCAGCCGCCGGATGTGAGCGCGGCCGTCTGGCGGGCCCTGGCGCCCGTGCGCGACAAGCTCCCCGAGGGCTATCACATCGAGGTGGGCGGCTCGGTGGAGCAATCGAGCAAGGCTGACGGCTCGATCCAGAAGCTGCAGCCGGTGATGGTGGCGCTGATGCTCCTCTTCGTGATGCTGCAGATGCGCTCGTTTTCCGGGATGTTCATGGTGGTGGCGACGGCGCCACTGGGCCTCGTGGGCGCCGTGGTAGCGCTCCTGTTGTTTCGGCAGCCCTTCGGCTTCGTCGCGCTGCTGGGGCTCATCGGCCTGGCCGGCATCCTCATGCGCAACACCATGATCCTCACCCAGCAGGTCCAGGACAACTTCGTGGCCGGCCTGCAGCCCACCGAGGCCGTGGTCGAAGCTGCCGTGCGCCGCGCGCGCCCGGTGTTGCTCACGGCACTCGCCGCGGCGCTCGCGTTCGTGCCGCTCACGCTCGACAGCTTCTGGGGGCCGCTCGCCTACGTCCTGATCGGCGGCGTCGTGATCGGCACGCTCATCACGCTCCTGTTCGTGCCGGCGCTCTACGCGCTGTGGTTCCGGCTTCCGGTGGCCGCACGATGAGCCGCGCACGCTCGGTGGCGGTCATCGGCGCGGGCATCGCGGGGCTATCCTGCGCCCGGGCCCTCGACGACGCCGGCCTTACCGTAACCGTTTTCGAGAAGAGCCGTGGCACCGGCGGGCGCATGAGCACGCGACGGCGCGATGAAGCGGCGTGGGACCACGGCGCTCAATACTTCACAGCGCGCGACCCCGAGTTTCGAGCGCAGGTAGATGAGTGGGTGCGGCAGGGGCATGCCGCCCGGTGGGAGCCTCGTGTTGCCGTGCTCGGTGCGGGAGCGCAGCGTGACGCGAGCGAGCCGCCCGAGCGTTTCGTCGGCGCCCCCCGCATGACCTCGCCCGCTGCGCACTTGGCGCACGGGCTCACGGTGCTCACGGAACACACGGTCGCCCGGCTGGAGCCTGACGGCGAGGCCTGGCGCATCGTCACCACCGAGCACGGCGCCCACGGCGCGTTCGACGCGATTGCCCTCGCGAACCCGTCCCCGCAGGCGCGACGCCTGCTGCTGCCCGTCTCACCCGCGCTCGCGGACTCCGCCGCGAGCGTAACCATGCAGCCTTGCTGGGCCGCGATGCTCCGCTACGAGTCGGTCATCTCGCTGCCGTTCGATGGCGCGTTCATCAACGAAGGCCCGCTGCGATGGGTCGCGCGCAACAGCGCCAAGCGCGGGCGCACCGGGGCCGAAGCCTGGGTGCTGCACGCCAGTGCCGAGTGGAGCCTCGCCCATCTGGAAGCAGCCGCCGAAGAGGCAGGACCCTTGCTGGTGGAGGCCTTCCGCGCCCTTGGCGCGCCGCAGCCCGCCGCGTGGTCTGCGCACCGCTGGCGCTTTTCGCTCGCCGGAACGCCGCTCGGCGTCGATTGCCTGTGGGATCCGGCCGTGCGTGTCGGCGCCTGCGGCGACTGGGTTCTGGGAGGCCGCGTCGAGGGGGCCTGGCTGAGCGGGCGACATCTGGCCCGCCGGATCGCCGGGTTGCGCACACCCGAAGGGGCACCGGGGCGTTGATCGCTCGGCGATGCCCGTATAGTGTGAGGGTTCATCGTCGCTGGAGAAACTCATGACTCGGATCGCGGCTGTCCTGCTCACCTTGAGCGCATCGGCCCTCGCGCTGCTGCCGACAACAGCGGGCGCCCAGGCAGGCGACTGCCCCACGTACCAGCCCACCCGGCAGCCGCTCTTCGGCGAGCTGCACCTGCACACTCAGTACTCCGTGGATGCCGCGACGCTGGACACGCGCAACACACCGGCCGATGCCTACCGTTACGCGAAGGGTTTCAAGGTCGGGTTGCCGCCATTCATCAACACCGCCAATGGCACGGAACCTGGGCCCTCGCCCAACGCACCGTCGCCGTCGGTCTCGGACCATCCCTACTGCCTGCCCGGAGAGCGCTGCGAGCACATGGCCACGCGCTCGATCCAGCTGCCCAAGGGTCGCGCACTCGACTTTGCGGCCATCACCGACCACGCCGAGTATTTCGGCGAGAGCAACATCTGCCTGTATGAGCCGACGCGCTCCTGCTCGCAGGATTCCGATTGCCGCACGCTCGGGCAGGCCTGCGTCGTGGGCGTCTGCGCCCCCCGCGACTGGGCCAACCCCGCCTGCGTGCTCGTGCGCGAAGAGATCAGCCGGCTGCGCGGCGGCCTGGGCACGAACGTCTTTGCGGGCTATGTGGCCACCCAGAACCCCGCGCGATTGCCCTTCTGCAAGAGCGACGACGACCCCTATGGCAACGTGACGTGCCGCCTGAACTCGCAGGCCATGTGGGGGCGAATCAAGGAGGAGGCCAACAAGGCCTACGAGCCCTGCCGGTTCACCTCGCTGATCGCCTACGAGTACACCGCCACGCCAGCCATGGGCCGGTGCACCGCGCCCTCCGGCAGCGCCGGCTCAGGCCTGCCGTGCTGGGCAAGCGCCGACTGCACGAATGGTGAAACCTGCTCGAGCGGCAACGGAGCAGCGAACCTGCATCGCAACATCATTTTCAAGAACGACCGCGTCCCGCTGCTGCCGGTCACCAACATGGAAGCCCCCACGGGCTGCGGCAAGGGGTCGGACTGCCTGAACAAGACCCCGCTCGGCTCGCCGCAGGTGCTGCTTGCGAAGCTGGAGAAGGAGTGCGTGCAGGGCCAGCCTGGCTGCGACTTCATCTCCATTCCGCACAACTCGAACCTCTCCGGCGGCGCCATGTTCCGTGAGCCGGAGAGCGCAGAGGAAGCGCGCCTGCGCGCCACTTACGAGCGCCTGGCGGAGATCACCCAGATCAAGGGGCAATCCGAGTGCCGCTTCTCGCCGAAGCGGCCCGGCGCGTGGGGAACCCTGGATGAAAATTGCCAGTTCGAGGCCATGAGCTACGGCCGCCTGAACGGCATCTTCTTCGACAACCCCGGCCCCACCGACGTTCTGGCGAGCGACCTGCTGCGCAACGCCCTTTCCCGCGGCCTCGCCTTCGAGCAAAAGAAGGCTGGGGCCCAGCCCAACCCCTTCAAGGTGGGATTCGTCGGCGCGCTGGACAACCACAACGGCACGCCCAGCGCGACGGACCCGGCCGATTACGCCACCAAGGGCGCGCACGGCGTGTCGTCCTTCTCGTCGCTCGCCACGGCGCTGAACCAGTTCAATTTCCTCGGGCTGGAGACCAACCCGGGCGGGCTCACGGGCGTGTGGGCCGAGGAGAACACGCGGGAGTCGATCTTCGCCGCGCTCAAGCGACGGGAAACCTTCGCCACCAGTGGCACCCGCCCGGTGGTTCGCTTCTTCGGCGGCTTTTCGTTGCCGAACGACATCTGCCAGGCCGGCAATTTCCCGGCCAAGGGCTACGCCGGCGGCGTGCCGATGGGCGGCACCCTCGACAAGCTTCCCGATGCGTCGACAGCAAAGCCAACCTTCGCCGTGTCGGCCGTTGCCGACCCCGGCTGGGTCGGCCGGCCCGGCACGCGACTGCAGCAGGTGCAGATCATCAAGGGATGGGTGGATGCCCAGGGCGCAACCCACGAGAAGGTCGTGAGCGTTGCGGGCAACACGGCCGACAAGGGCCGGATCGACCCCGAAACGTGCGCTCCGAATGCGACAGCCGGCGCGACAGACTTGTGCGCCGTGTGGACGGACGCCGAGTTCAACCCGGGCCAAAAGGCGTTTTATTACGCCCGCGTCCTGGAGAACGAGTCGTGCCGGTGGAACCAGTTCGCCTGCAACGCCATCGGCGTGAGCTGCAAGAAGCCGATGGGCTCCTGCGGTAGCGGCAAGGGCTGCATGAGCGATGCGGACTGCCAGGGCCCGGCCGATGGCGGCCAGTGCCTCACGCCCCGCAGCTACACGGACTACGAGTACCAGCAATGCTGCTCGGGGCTCGTGCCCAGCACCGTGCAACAGCGCGCCTGGACGTCGCCGATCTTCTACAACACGTCGTCCATGTAGGGCATGGCGGCCACCGCCGGCGGGGCGATGGCCTTCGGCCGTCACCCGCTGCTGCACTTCGTGCTGATCGGCGCCGCGCTCTTCGCGGCCGACCGGGCCTATCGCGCCACGCGCCCGCCGCCCGCGCCCATCAGCGTGGCGATCCCCGCTCCCCGCCCGGAGCGCGATCGCGTCGCCCTGTCTGCGGAGCAACTCGACCGGCTGCGGGACGACTTCACCCGTCAATTTGGGCGCCCACCGACCCTTGAGGAATGGCTCGGGGTAGCCACGCTCGCGCTCGACGAATCCATACTCGAGGCGGAAGCCCGCCGGCTTGGGCTGCACCGGGGCGATCCTGCGATCGACCGACGCCTCGTGCAAAAGATGCGCGCAGTCACCGGCCGGCCCGGCGCCGACGATGCGGCGCTGCTCGACGAAGCGCTGAGGCTCGGGCTCGACGACGACCTCATCGTTCGCCGGCTGCTTCGCGAAAAACTGCGCCTCGCGTTGCGCAGCCACAAGGACGATGCAACGGTCGATGACCAGGCCATTGGCGCGCACGTCGAGCGGCACCGAGACCGTTACCTGCGCCCGGCGTGGGTGAGCTTTGCCCATGTCTTTGTCAGCACGTCCCGCCGCGGCGTCCAGGCCGACGCCCACGCCAGAGCGCTGCTCGCGCGCCTTCGATCGGGTGTGGTGCCGCCAGCGAGCGACGACCTTTCAGATGCCTTTCCCTTGGGGCTCGCCTTCCGCGAGCAACCCGAGGACACGCTCGCCACGCGCTTTGGCGAGGAATTCGCGCGCAGCGTGAGCCGTGCGCCGATCAATGCGTGGTCTGGGCCGTACCCGTCCAGCCTGGGGTTGCATCTTGTACGCACCACGGCAAAGGGCCAGGGCAGCCTGCCCCCGGTCGAGGCAGTTCGCGAGCGCGCCTCGCTCGAGATCCGGGAGGCGCGAGCCCAGGCACGCCTGAACGAGGCCATGCGCAAGCTGCGTGCCGATTACGAGGCTGCGGCAACGCTGGCTGCGGTGCGCGAGCGGCTGGCGGCGACCCCAGCACCCCCGCGAGGGAAGGCGCGGTGAAGCGCTTGCTGGCCACGCTCGCGCTGCTCGCCGCGGCCGCCTCGCCCGCCAACGCACACCCGCTGGATCCTGCGCTGCTGGATATCAACGAGTCGCCGTCGGGGTTGGTCGCTGTTCGGTGGAGCGTCCCGGTCGCGCAACCCCTGGGCGCCGCTCCCCTGCAACCCGTCCTGCCCACAACCTGCCGCGCGACGACGTCCCCGCAAGTCGAGGCAGGCGACGTGCGCGCTGTGGCCCGGTGGTCCTTGGAATGCGACTCGCCGGGGCTCACTGGCGCCAGGATCGGGATCGACGGGCTACGGGAGCGCGGCACCGACGCCCTGCTGCGGATTCAGCGCGCCGACGGATCGGTTACCCAGACCGTACTGCGCGGCGAGAGGGATCGCCTCACGCTCGGCGCCGTGTCGAGCCGCGGCGAAGTCTTCGCAGACTATCTCCGCCTGGGGTGGGAACACATCCTGCTGGGCATCGACCACCTGCTCTTCGTGCTGGGCCTGCTGCTGCTCGTGCGCGGGCGCCAGGCGCTTTTCTGGACGGTGACGTCCTTTACCGTCGGCCACAGCATCACGCTGGCGCTCGCCGCCCTCGGGCTTGTCGACTTCCCGCCCCGATTGATGGAGGTCCTGATCGCGGCCACGATTCTGGTGCTGGCCCTCGAGTTGGCTCGCCCGGCGCCCGAGCGACGCGGCCTCATGGCGCGGTCTCCTTGGGCCACGGCATTCGCCTTTGGCCTGCTTCACGGCGTGGGCTTCGCGGGCGCGCTTTCGGAGGTGGGCTTGCCGCGACACGAGATTCCCGCTGCCCTGCTCGCCTTCAATCTGGGCATCGAGGCCGGACAGCTCGCCTTCATTGCGGCGATGATGGCCGCGCGGGCGGCGCTGCAAGGCCTGCCGGTTCGCTGGCCAACTGCTGCCCGGGCGCTGCCCGCCTACGCCATCGGCTCCCTGTCGGCGTACTGGATTCTCGAGCGCACGTGGAGCATGCTCGCCGCATGAATCCGGGTGCTAGCATCTGCACCCTCCCCTCACCCAATCTCCGGAGCAACAACCATGGCCGTTCGTCCCCTTGCCTGCCTCGCGCTCGCCGTCGGATTTCTGCCCGGCGCGCCCGCTCTCGCTGACGAATTCGCTGACACCGTCGCGCTATTCCAGAAAGCCGGGGAAAGCGGCGCGTTCTTCCGGAATGCCCACGGCTACGCCGTGTTCCCCACGATCGGCAAAGGCGGCATCGGGATCGGTGCCGCCCATGGCAATGGCCGCGTTTATGAGAAGGGCAAGCACGTCGGCGACACCTCGATGACGCAATTGAGCGTGGGCCTGCAGCTCGGCGGCCAGGCATTCAGCCAGATCAT
>JAFMJY010000019.1 GCA_017853245.1 Burkholderiales bacterium
CGGGTGACCCAAGGGTAATTAGAGGCTCTCCCTAGTCAAGGCGCTCTGCTAGCGCCGGCTCACCGCAGCAGGCGGAAAGTGTGCGTATAGGTGCCGTCGGCATTGCGCACGGTCGAGACATCACCATCCACGCCCACGAAGCTCCCAGTGCCGCCGACGACCGCGCGAACCTGGGGCTTGTTGACCTCCATCTCGCGATCGGCGCGGGGGTAGACGGACGCCCCCTTCACCAGCAATTGCTCTCCACCCAGGATGAAGGTCAGGTCGCCCAGGCGCGTCTCCCAAGCCTTGCCGGTCTTGGGGTCGACTGCGTCCACGACGATCAACGTTCCCGTCAGCGAGCCGCTGCGCCCCTTGGAGTCAGTAACGGCGGCGCCAAAGATGTACAGGTCACCCACGGATTTGCCGGCAGCCTTGATGTCCACGTCAACAAAGATGGGCGCCTTCTGCTGAACCACGAGCGTTTCGTGGGAGCGGGAGGCCGTGTCTGTCGATTTTGGCGCCGAAGAGCAGGCGGTGAGAGTAAACAGTGCGACGACAGCGGCCAGAGGAAGCATTGCGGAGGGCGTTGCAGACATGATTTCTCGTGTTTCGTGTTAGGCGAGCACGACTTATGTTACCAACTTCACGGCCGACGCAGAAACATGCCCACCCGCCGCCATGAGCCATTCCGACCTGCACCTGATGGTGAAGGCCATCCGCTTCGCAGCAGAAAAGCATCGCCACCAACGTCGCAGGGACATAGAGGCATCCCCCTACATCAACCACCCTATTGCCGTGGCCGCGGTGCTCTCCGCCGAAGCTGGCGTCGAGGATGTCTCCGTGCTTTGCGCCTGCATCCTCCATGACACTATCGAGGACACTGACACCACCGAGGCCGAGCTGCTTCGCGAGTTCGGGCCGGCAATCACCACGCTGGTGGCCGAATGTACCGATGACCGAACCCTTCCCCGGGCAGAACGCAAGGCGCTTCAGATCGCACACGCCGCACAGCTATCGCCGGGGGCGCGCCTCGTGAAGCTCGCGGACAAGATATCCAATCTGCGCGACATCCTCGCTACACCACCGAAGGACTGGCCGTCAGCCGCGAAAGAGGAATATTTCGACTGGGCGAGCGCCGTCATTGACCGTATCCGCGGCTCGCACGCAGGCCTAGAAGCAAGCTTTGACAGCCTCATCGCCCGGCGGAGCGAGTTCGCCTGACTAGCGCGCTTAGGGAGTCAAGCCTGCCACAAACCCCTGGATGTTCCTTCGCATGTCCTCGGTTGTCGCGTTGCTGCGGCAAACCGAGAACTGGTTGTAGATGTTCTGCGCCTTGCCGCACTCACCATCGGCCGGCACTCCGGCAGCGCCACGGTTGGCGACATCCCAGCCGTGGGTCTGGTCCGGGTAATGAACCCACTTGGCAGCGGTCGAAAGGACAGCGCGAGGGCACTGACTTATCGGGGTGGCCGTGTCCTTGCCGCCAGTGAAGATGATGATCGGCGCAAAGTAGGGCGAAAGGGTCGGCGCTTCCGGGTTGCCCTCCGAAAAGCAGTTCGGATACGCTGCGATGCCCCCGCGGTAAAGGCCCGCCATTCGCTCCCGGATGAACGGATCATCTGTGAACCCCCGCAGAACAGTCCACCCTCCCTGGCTGTCCCCCCACACGAACATCTGCGAAGGATCTGCTCCCTGGACGTCGCGCAGCCAGCGGCCAGTGGCGATAAGGTCGAGCACTCGCATATTGACGCCGAAGCGGGTGCGGGTAGCCCAATTCTCGTGTCGCCCGCGGCTCCAGTAACTGTCCAGCACCAGCACGTTAGCCTGGAACGCATTCCTCAGCCACGCCGCAGTCGCGAAGTTAGTGGGGCCGACACCATGGCCGCCGTGAATCACCACGAACGTCGGCCGCCCTCCCACGCCACCCCGGTGCGGCGTCCAGCTGGCAATCAACTCCCCCTTGCCGTTGAAGGCGGGGATCTGAGCCCGCATTGGGCCAAGGCCGATCTTCGTTGTGTTGTTAGCGATGCTGTAACGGATGATCTCCTGCGCCGGGGCATCCTGGATGGTGATGGGAGGCTGAAAGTGGTCGACGTCGATGCCAGTCGTTGCGCAGCCGGCAATCGCAGCCAGGAGTCCGAGCGGCAACACCTGGCCACATATCCGGGCCCAAGTGCCAAGCCCAATTCGCGTCAAACGCGCGCCGTAATCCATAGGAATTCCTCTCCCCCAATAGATCGCTGCTCGGCTTCCACGCTCGCGAACCCGGCGTCACCCAGTTGCCGCCGAAGCTCCTCCGGGGTCACGTGGCTGTAGAAGAGCCTCCGGCCCAAGAACTCCTTGGTGCCATCGAATCGCTCCTGCCCGGTGTAGGCGCGCGTCGCGTAGGTAAATAGAAATGTGCCCCCAGGGCGCAGCCATGACCGGACGCGGCTGAACAAGCCGGGATGCAGGGCATGCGGCACATGGAAGAGGCTGTAGACGGCACAGGCCGCGTCGAACGAGGCTGCGGGGAAGTCCACCGCGCGCATGTCACCGTGAACTCTCGTCATGCCCGGCACGTAGCGCGCCGCCAACTCGAGCATCCGGGCGCTGAAGTCCACGCCGGTGACGGACCATCCGCGATCGAGGAAGGCCTTGGCAAAAGGCTCGCCCGCGCCACAGCCGAGGTCCAGCAGATTGCCCGTGGCCGGCAGGTGCGCCATGAAGTCCGCGATCACCGGCCTCATGTCGAACAGCCCGCGGTTGTCGTCGTAGGTGCGGGCGAACTCGTCGTAGATCGCCGCCAGCGGGTCGACGCTCATGTCAGAGGGGTCAGTCGTCTTCCGTGAGCCCGCGTCAACGCATCGCTGCGAGCATTCGCTCAAGCACACCGCCGAACGCGAGCGAGCCCACCTTGCGACCCTTCACGTCCGTGTCGACACGATGCACAACGACCAGCTCGAGCGAGGGAATCACGACAATATAGTGCCCGCCCGCGCCGCGCGCGGAATAAGTGCCGGGCGGCACCGACATCTCGGGAAAATGAATGTCCCCGTTGGCCACCCACCACATATAACCGTAGGCACCACGATCTCCCGAGAGGGAATACGGCCGCACGCTGTTGCGCACCCACTTCTCCGGGATCACCTGGGTGCCGTTCCAGCGGCCGCCGTTGAGAAAGAGCAGCCCGAAGCGCGCCAGGTCGCGGGTGCTGATGCGAAAGGGGTAGGCCGCATGCACCGACACCTCCGAGCGCACGTACTCGCCATCGCGTCGCGTGTCGTCATACCGGAAGTCCTGCATGCCGATCGGGTTGGCGATGCGGTCGCGGAACTCCTCGAAAATGCTCCGGCCCACGCGCTGCTCAAAGATAGTTCCCAGCGCGTTGAAATCCCAGTTGTTGTAGCACCACCACGTGCCCGGCCCCTGGCTGTGGCGCGCGGGCTTCATGCGGACCATGCGGTCCGTTTCGTAGTGGGTCGGGTGATAGATCCCGGAGCGAGCCATCAAAAGCTCCAGAACGGTGGCGGATCTCTCGCGATCGGTTAGCCCGTCACGGTCATCGATGCCCAGCTCCTCGAGCGTTTGCTCGAGGTCGATGCGCCCTTCCTGAACGTGAATGCCGATCAGGGCCGACAACAGGCTCTTGCGGATCGAGTGGCACTTGTAGCGCGTCGTCACATCCCCCCAATGGTAGACCGGCTGGCCACGGTGCACCACCATCACGGCGGCTGTGTCGAGGGTGCCTGCATGCGCGCGAGCCGCCTCGAGTGCTGGCAGGTACCAACCGGGGCCGACCCGGGCCTCGGGCCACTCACGTCCGGGAACCATCGATTCGCTGCTCATCGTGCCACTCCTCCAAAGAATTCCTGCGCTGCGAAGGGCGCGATATCCGGATTCGAGTGCGCCACACCCGGCGCGATCCGGAGCTTCCACGCCAGCGGAATGCCGAGTGAAGCCGCTTCCCGGCAGGCCAGCGCAAAGTAATGCAGGCCCCGGGCAAACCGGTGCGGGCCCTGCCGCATTGCCCCCGGCTCCTTCGGCAACTGATAGTGGTTCGGGTCATTGTCCGCGTCCCCCAGCAGGAGGGTGATCGGCCGCGTGAAGAGATCGTGCCGCTCGGCCTCCGTGATCGCTGTTCCGCCAAGGCCAAAGGGAAACGCCTCTTCGAAAACAGGCAGCGTGTAGCTGCCCGGGTTGGCGGCCAAGGCCCGCTCAACCCGAGCCAGTGGCGAGAACGTCATCAGCCGATGCACGATCTGGCCGCCGGCGGAGTGGCCGAAGAGGAAGAAGCGATCCCGTTGGCTTCCCGAGCGCTCGCGCAGCCCGTCGAATACGTGATCCACCAGGCCGAACACCCAAAGCTCGCGAGGACGATGCTCGCCGTCGGGCGACGTCATGTCGCCGTAGTTGTACTCGTGGTTGGTCGGGTAATGCGCCTCCGAGAATTCCGGAACTGCGACGAGGAAGCCGCGTGCTTCCGACTCGGCGACCCACCCTTCTCGATAGGCGCGGCCGTTGCGTGCGCGCCCGTGCATCACGATCAGCACCGGCGAATCGGGCGTCCACTTCGCCGGCTTGTGGGCAAAGACCGTGATCTCGCGGCGCGGGCCCGGCCGGGGGTCGACCAGAACGAACTCACTCGAGCCGATGGGTAACGTCAAGTCAGTTCCCCGTTGCCTGCCATTGCGTATCGGGATCCAGCGGGAAGATCGGGCGCGGGAGGTTGCGATACGGCAAGCGCGCGAGAACCGGCGAGGCGAGCCCCGGCGCGTCCACCTCCACGATGCGGGCGTCGTCGTAGAACTCCGCGAAGCCCGCTCGGAAGTGCCCGCGCGACTTCACGACGAAGCCCCGCAGCTTCGCGATGTCGATGCCCAGGTGCTCGGGGATGCCCGGGTCCGTGCATTGCTGGCGAATGCCGATCACCACGACGTCAATGCCGCCGACGCGAATCCGCGCGGCGGGCCCGAGCGCGATGCGGCGGCCACCTGCAGCGCCTCGTCGCCCGATCAGGTTGCCGTCGCTCAACGCCATCACCTCTGCCGGCGCCGAGAGCTTTCCGGAAAGCGGGTGGGATTCAGCGCGGTTGAAATGCGCGGTGAATCGGGCGCCCACGCCGAGACGATGCGCCTCGGCGGCAAGTTCTGCATCGTTGAAGGTCGCGAGCGCAACGCCGTGCACACCGGCTTCCAGGAGCGCCGACAACAGGGCCGTGGTGTTGCCACGTCCTCCCCCGCCCGGATTGTCGGCAACATCGGCGAGGCAGATCGGCGGCGCGTTGGGGTCGTCGCACACTCTACGCAGGCGAGCGACGGCATCCTCGAGTGAGATGAGCCGCGGCACGAAACGATACCTTTGGTCCCAAGCCCGCTGCGCCAAGGTACGGGCAAGCCTCGACGCCGCCGCCTGATCTCCTCGGGTGGTCACCAGCACGGTCATACCCGCCTTGGACGAATCGGTGAGGAAGAACCCGGCGCTGATCGAGACGTTCAGTACCGAGGTGGGGCCCGAACTGGCTGGCGACACATGCTTTTGCCCCTCGCGAATCAACTCCCCATACGGGCGCGGGAGCGTGCCGCTCGCGATGTCGGCCTCGCTCTCCCCGACACCCGTGAGCAGGGTCACGGAAGGCGGCATCAGCGGAATGCGCACGAGCGCCTTCGCCGTCTTCAGGCCGCCCAGCAATTCCCGCATGGCACGCGCCGCTTCCATTCCGCGTTCGCGCTGGTCCACGTGCGGGTTGGTGAGGAACGCAATCATCACGTCGGTCTTGTCGACCATGCGCTGGGAAACGTTGGCGTGCAGGTCCAGCGTCACCACGACGGGAACGCCGGGGCCGACGATCTTGCGCACGCGCTCGAACAAGGTGCCATCGGGATCCACGTCCCCGGTGCTGGAGGCCGCCCCGTGCTCGGAGATGTAGACGCCCTGCACGGGCATCGCTGCCCGGAGGCCGGCCTCCACCTGGGCGAGAAACTCATCGAAGAAACCCTGCTCGACCGGGCCGCCGGGGCTGGTGGCCGCGACGGTCAGCGGCGCCATCGACCAGGCGCCCGTGGAATCCATCTCCCGCACGAAGCCTGGCAAGGTGCCGCTGGCTCTGCTGTTGACAGCACGCAGGTCTGTCTCGAGGGCTGCGCCGGAAAACAGATAGCTTTCCTCGAAATCCCTGCGCGTGCTGGGCGGCGAAAAACCGTTTGTTTCCAGGCTGAAGCCCAGGATTGCGATCTTTGGGGGGACGGTAGTCATTGAAAAACCTCTTCCTCGGCGTCGAGCGCCGCTGCAGTGTCAGCAAGCTTGCGGTCATAGCCGGCGCTCGCCTGGTAGAGATGGCGGGTGTAGGGATGCCGAGGCCCCGAGGAGAGCAACTCGCCCACCGTGGTTTCCTCGAGCAGCTTTCCGCCTCGCATCACGCCGACGCGATGGCACATGTGCGTGATCACGGCGAGGTCGTGGCTCACGAAAAGATAGGTGAGCTTGCGTTCCCGCCGCAGGTCATCAAGGAGGTTCAGGACCTCGGCCTGGATCGAGACGTCGAGCGCGGAAGTCGGCTCATCCAGCAGCAGCACCCGTGGCTCGAGGATCAACGCGCGGGCGATCGCCACCCGCTGGCGCTGGCCGCCGGAGAGCTGATGGGGATACCGAAATCGGAAACTCGCGCCGAGCCCCACCCGCTCGAGCGCTTCGACGATGCGCCGGTCACGGTCCGGCACGCGGTGGATCGCGAGTGGCTCACCCAGCAGCGCGTCCACCGTTTGGCGCGGATGCAGCGACCCGTAGGGATCCTGGAAGACCATTTGCATCAGCCGATGCTGGGACACGGTTCGCGTGGGGCCCAGCGCATCGCCGGCCACAGTGAGTTGGCCGCCCCACCTCGCATTGAGTCCCGCCAAGGCCCGCAGCACCGTCGATTTCCCGCAGCCGGATTCCCCCACCAGCCCGTACGACTCGCCCTCCTCGATCGCAAAGCTCACGCCATCGACTGCATGAACGGCGCTTTCCCCCGCCCCGAAGGTGACGCGCAAATCTCGGACATCGACGAGGGCCGGATTACTCATGGTCAATGGCGGGTGCCTCACGCCATGCGGGGTCACGCTCCAGGACGCTCAGGCGATCGCGCTTTTCGCCGATGCGCGGAAGGGATTCCAGCAGCCCGCGCGTGTACCCGTGGCGAGCCTTCTGCAAGTCAACCGCTCGGCAGGATTCAACGATCCGGCCGGCATACATGATGAGTACCCGGTCGCAGAAGGTGGCAACCAGGTTGAGGTCGTGGCTGATGAACATGAGGCCGAGCCCACGGCTCTGGACGAGATCGTCGAGGATGGCGAGCACCTGCATTCGAACGGTGACATCGAGCGCCGAGGTCGGCTCGTCGGCGATCAGGAATTCCGGCTCCGGGATCAGCATCATCGCGATCATCACGCGCTGCCCCATGCCGCCGGATACCTCGTGGGGATACAGGTCATACACCCGCGCAGGATTGCGGATCTTCACGGCATCGAGCATCGCCAGCGTTCGCTCGCGCGCCTCCTGCTTGCTCGCTCGGTGATGCACCAGGTAGGCCTCGGCGATTTGGTCACCCACCCGGGTGACCGGATTGAGGGAATAGCGCGGGTCCTGCAGGATCATCGAGATGCGGCGCCCGCGGACCTGGCGCATCTGCTGCTCGGTGAGCGCCGCGAGGCTTTGCCCGTGCAGCTCGAGCTTTTCCGCGGATACGCGTGCCTTGCGGGGGGTGAGGCGAAGGATGGCGCGCCCGGTCATCGACTTGCCGGAGCCCGACTCGCCGACGATGCCCACCTTCTCCCGCCCGATGTCGAACGAAACGCCGCGCACCGCCTCCACCACGCCATGCGGGGTATCGAACGACACACGAAGGTCGCGAACGGACAGGATGGTCATTCGCTTCTTGGGTCGAGCACGTCCCGCAGCCCGTCACCAAAGAGATTGAACGCGAGGCTCACCAGGAGAATCGCGAGCCCCGGGAAGGTAGGCATCCACCAGTAGTCGAGCATGAAGCGCCTTCCTGCCGACAGCATTGCACCCCATTCCGGCGACGGCGGCTGTGCGCCCAGCCCGAGGAACCCGAGACCGGCAGCGGTCAGGATGATTCCCGCCATGGAGAGCGTTGCCCGAACGATCACCGATGGCATGCACATGGGGACAACGTGTTTCGCGATGATCCGGGCTGCGGAGGCGCCCTGAAGGCGGCTCGCGGCGATGTAGTCGCTCGAGCGCACGATCATCGTCTCCGCCCGCGCAAGACGCGCGAAGCCCGGCCAGTTGGTGAGCGAAATGGCAATGACCGCGTTCTCCAGCCCCGGGCCGAGCGCCGCGACGAACGCCAATGCCAGCACCAGCCCCGGGAAAGCCAGGAAGATGTCCGTCACGCGCATCAGCACCGTATCGACCACACCGCCGAAGTAGCCGGCAATCGTGCCCACCAGCAAGCCGATGGGTGCCACGATCACCGTCACCAGCAGCACGATGTAGAGCGTGATGCGGGAGCCATAGACCACACGGCTGAAGAGGTCACGCCCGATCTGGTCGGTGCCGAACCAATGCTCGGCGCTCGGCGGCTGCAGCCGTACGGCGAGGTTCTGGGCATCCGGGTTGTGCGTAGCAATCCACGGCGCAAACGCCGCTGTGACGAGCAGCAGGAGGATGACGGCAAGCCCTGCCACGGCGAGCGGGTTGCCGAGAAAGCGGAGCCAGCCAAACCACGCGCGTTGCAAGCTGGCTTGCGCCGCGGAGGACGGCACCTCCGCCGTGAGCCAGGCGCGAAGCGTCGTGGGGGCGGGAGTGCTCCTCGATCCCATCAGCGCGTTCTCGGGTCCAGGACGCGATACAGCACGTCCGAGACGAGGTTCAGCGTGACGAAGATGAGCCCCACCAGCAAGGTGCCGGTCAGCACGACATTCATGTCGCCTGCCATCAACCCGGCCGTGAGGTACTGGCCGAAGCCCGGCCAGGCGAACACCGTTTCGGTCAGCACCGCGCCGTCCAGCAACCCGCCGTAGGCCAACACGATCACCGTGAGCAGCTGCACGCCGACGTTCTTGAAGGCATGCAGCGTGACGCGCCATTCCGACAGGCCCTTGATGCGCGCCGCCGTCACGTACTCCTGGCCCAGCTGGTCCAGCATGAAGCTACGGGTCATGCGGCTCAGGTACGCCATGGCGCCGGTGGCCAGGATCAATGCCGGTGCCACGATGTGCCGCAAGGCATCGACAAGGACATCCCAATCCTTCGCGAGCGTCGCATCGATGAGGATCGAGCCCGTCACCTCAGGCACCAGGCCCATGTTGTGCAGCGACACACGCCCCGAGCTGCCGATCCAGCCGAGGCCCGCATAGAAGACGACAAGCACCATGAGGCCCATCCAGAAATTGGGCACCGAATGAAACACGAGCCCGAAGAAGCGCACGACATGGTCAGCCCAGCCATTGCGCCGAACCGCCGCGATCACCCCCATGGGTACGCCGAGCAGCACGCCGCCGATGAGGGCCAGGGTGGCGAGCTCCACCGTGGCCGGAAAGACGCGCGCGATGTCCTGGATGACCGGGTGCCCGGTGGTGATGGCGGTGCCGAAATCCCCTTGCGCAAGGCTCGCCACGTAGCGTCCGAATTGGGCGTAGAGCGGCTGGTCGAGCCCAAGCTCGCGGTAAACCTTGTCGTAGGTTTGCTGGTCCGCCTGCTCGCCCACGATGGCGATCACGGGATCGACCGGCATCACCCGGCCGATGAAGAAGGTGAGCGCCAGCAGCCCGAGAAGGGTGACGGCAACCGACAGCAGCGTGCGGCCGAATGCGAGCAGTGCTATTCCTTCTCGGCGCTGGCGAAGTTGGTCGCGGCGAGCGTACGCTTCAACGTCTTCACGCGCTTGTGCAGCACCGTCACCGCCTGGTTCTGGAACAGCGGAATGACGGGCGAGGTCGCCACGTAACGGCGCTGCAGCTCCTGGTACATCTCGAGGCGCTTTTTCTGGTCGCGCTCCACCTGGGCCGCGCGAATGGTGTCATTGATAAAGGGCCCCGGGTCCCACGACGCACGCCACGCGATGGAGATGGTGTTCTTGGCCGCGTCGCTGTTGTCCGGGTTGTAGGCGAAGCGAAGCATCGGATTATTGGCGTCCGGGTAGTTGAAGCCGTAGCCGGCCATGTAGATCTCGAAGTTGCGGTTGCGCGAGCGCTGGAAGAGCTGCGCGCCCACCATTTGCGTGAGCTTGAGCTTCACGCCGACCTTCTCGGCATTGCCCTGCAGGTGCTGCGCGAGGTCGACGTTGGGGAAGCTCGCGAGCACCGCCACCTCGGCCGAGAAGCCATTCGGGTAGCCTGCCTCCGCCAGCAGCGCCTTCGCCTTGGCGAGGTCGAGCTTGAAGGGCTTGAAGCTCTCCGGCAACGCGCCGAAAACGCCCACGGGCACCGGGCTCTGGCGCACCTTGGCGTCATTCTTGAGGAGCGTCTTCTCCAGTCCGTCGTAATCCATCAGGTAGCGAAACGCCTCGAACACTTTCGGGTTTCGGAAGCGCGCATCCTTCATGTTGAACATCATGAATTGCACCTGAAGGCTCGGCGTGTACTGCAGGCGAACATTGGGATTTTTCTCGAGCGCCGGGTAATCCGCCGGATCGATGTCGAGCGCCATATCGATATCGCCCTTCTCGAGCATCAGGCGCTGCGCGCCCGCCTCCGGCGTGTGGCGAAAGATCAGGCGGCGCATCGACGGCTTGCGGCCGTAGTACTCGTCGTTTCTCTCCAGCATCAGGATTTCCTGCGGACGCCATTGGGCGACGCGGAACGGGCCCACGCACGCCGAATTGGTGGTGAGCCACTTGCGGCCCATGTCGCCATCCACTTCGTTTTTCAGGATCGCCTTGCGATCCAGCACGGACGCGTTGCGGAAATCCGAGAACGCGAACGGAAACAGGCCGGGCGCGAACGGGCGCGTAGGCTTCACGGTAAGGGTGAGCGGGTCCACCACCTTCACCACTTCGTCAAAGTTCTGCGCCGTGATGTCCCACTCACGCAATCGTTGCGCGTTGGCGAGGTTGAGCGTGAGGGTCCGCTTCATCGTCCAGGCCACATCCTCGGCGCTCACCGGGTTCCCCGAGGGAAACTTCACGCCCTTGCGCAGCTTGAAGGTGAAGGTTGCCCCATCCGGGGACACACTCCAGCTTTCCGCGATACCGGGCATGAGCTTGGAGGCATCCTCGTCGTCGAGTTCGATCAACGAGCTGCACACGCTGCGCATGCTGGTGGCGGTGATCGACTCGTTGATGTTGGCCGGGTCGAGCGTGATCATGGCCGACAGGTTGCCGGCGATGACAAAGGTGTCTTTCGGCGGCGCCGCGCGCGTTGCGCCCGCTCCAAGTGCAAGGCACGCAAGGGAAACGGTGGCCAGTGGCCAGCGACGGAAAACCCGCATGGTGACTCCGGGGAGGAAGGGGGTGACGCCCGCATTCTGCCACCTCCCCAGCCGCCCGGCACCACCGGGCGACGGTGCGCCGATCAGGGCCCCGGAGATCGTTGCGCGTGGGCGAGCGACTCGGCGTCGGCGCCGATCTGCAGGGCGTCGTTGAAGCGGTTGAAGAAGCCGCACAGGGCCGTGCGCAGCGTGATCTCCACCACCTGGGACTCGGTGAAGTGCTCGCGCAGGCGGCTGAACAGCCGGTCGCTCACCCGCTGGGGCGACTGGGTCACGACGATCGCGTACTCGACCACGAGCTTGTCGACCTCATCGAGCTCCGGGTGGTCGGCGAACTCCAGCAGGCGCGCAACCCCTGCCTCGGAGAGCCCCTCGACCATGAGCAGGGGCTTGTGGTGGTCAACACAGTAGTGGCACTCGTTCAGCTTGGCCACCACGACAATTGCCAGCTCGATGTAACGGAACGGGACGTTTTGTCGCTCCCGTAAGTCGAGGAGCATGCCCATGAGGCCCTTCACCGCCGGCGGCACGTGCGCCATGACCCCGACCTGGTCCCGGAAAGCGCCGTACGCCGTGCTGAAGGTGACGTACGTGCCCCTTACGTCAGGGGGAACTGCCTCCGGCGGCACATCGCTTACCCGGGCCATCGCGCCTCCTCAAAGCCAATCGCGGTACACCTCGTCATTGTGCTCCCCAAGGAGAGGCGGCCGTCGGTAGACGGTGAAGGCGTAGTCCGTGAGCTTCATCGGGAAGGCGACGGTGCTGGTTTCCTTGCCGTTTGGCAGCGTCATCGGCTGAACCAGACCGTTGGCCAGCACGTGCGGGTCGGCAAGAATTTCGGGGTACGTGTTGATCGGCGCGCATGGGACGCCGCGGCGATCCAACTCATCCAGCCACGCCGACTTGGGCCGCGTAGAAAACACGGCCTGCAGCATCTCGGCCAGCGCCTTCTGGTTCTTTGCCCGCAAGCTCAGCGTCTGGAAGCGCGGGTCCTGCGCAAGCTCGGGCTTGCCCACCGCGTCGCAGACGTCCAGCCACAGCTTCTCGTTGCCGGCGGCGATCATGAACGGCGCATCGCTCGCCTGGAAGCATTGGTAAGGCGCGGCGCGAGGATGGGCATGGCCCAGGCGCTTGGGCGTGAGGCCGGTGCCAAAGTACTCGCTCGTCTGCAGTGCGGCCATCGCGAGGAGCCCGCCCAGCATCGAGCAATCGACGAACGCACCCTTGCCCGTTTCACGCGCCTTGAGCAGTGCCGCCGTGACGCAGAACGCCCCGTAGAGGCCAGCGCCAAAGTCGCCGAGCGGCACACCGCATTTCAAGGGCGGCCCATCGGTTTCACCCGTGACGCTCATGACGCCGCTGATGCCCTGCATGGTGGCATCGAACGCGCCGCGTTCGGCGTAAGGCCCGGTGTGGCCATAGCCGCTGATCGAGCAGTAGACGATCTTCGGCGAGGCGGCGCTCAACGCCTCGTATCCCAGGCCCAATCGGTCGAGCACGCCCGGACGGAAGTTCTCGATCACCGCGTCCGCCTTGAGGCACAGCTCGCGCAGCTTTGCGAGTTGCGCCGGGTCCTTCAGGTCCACGGCGATGCTGCGCTTGTTGCGGTTGATGGACGCAAAGTTCTCGCTGAAGCCCGGGCCCTCGGGCCCCTCGCTCACCGGTGGCCACGTGCGCATGCCATCGCCACCGTCGGGGCGCTCCACCTTCACCACGTCCGCACCCAAGTCGGCCAGCAGCGAGCCTGCGAACGGGCCCGCGGCGATCTGGCCGAACTCGAGCACCCTGAGGCCCGCCAGCGGCCCCCGCGAGGCGGGCGGCGCGCCGCCCGGCTGGCTCGCGCCCACTACGCCGACGCGGCCGCTGCCGCCGGCTTGGCGGCACGGGCCTCGAGCGCTTTTGCCTCCTCATGCTGCATCTGGGCGAGGATCTGGCGAGCGCGGCGCAGCGCCTTGTCCGAGCGAAGGAAGAGCTCCGAGTAGCCGTTGTCGTCGTACTCCATCATGTGCTGCTGCTTCTCGAGCGCCCAGTGGTCCTGGGCCACGACCTCGGGGAACATCCCCGCGATGCGCTTGGCCGCCGATTTCGTGGGATCGCCACGCGACATGTGGTCGGCGGGGCAAGTCACGCACCAGCGCCAGACATGGTTGCGGTCATCGACCGGCGTGTGGGTGTGGAAGAGCGTGTAGCCGCGATCGACGCCCGTGCCCAGCTTGCCGGGTGGCGCAACGCGAAGCTCAACGCGCGTCAGGCCCGGGGTGACCATGCAATGGGTGTGCTCGCGGTCGACCGTCTCGTAGTGGAACCAATCCACGAAGTACGGCGGCTGGGTGTAGTTCCTGGCGCTGCGGCGCGTGCGCACGTAGCGGTAGCCCCCTTCCTCTCCCTCTTCCAGCTCGATGGGCAGGAGGCTGTTCGCATAGTCACCGATGTTGCCGTCGTGCAGCGGGTAGAAGTGCGTGATGTCCAGCAGGTTCTCGATCAGCAGCAGATAGTTGGCGGGCACCATCATCGGGCCGGAGTCGATCGCCTCCCACTTCGCATCGCTGATCTCGGGCGTGCGGGGCGGCTGAAAAAGGGAAGCGCGGTCCGGGTTGCCGGCCCACACCCACACGAGCCCGTCCTGCTCGATCACCGGGATCGGGCGCAACCGGGCCTGGGGCGGAATGTTGCCTTCCGGGTGGGCCGGAATCTTCACGCACTTGCCCGTCGAGTCGTAGCAGAGCCCGTGGTAGGCACACTCGAGCACGCCGTCGGCGATGAAGCGGCCCTGGGAGAGCGGGAAGCGCTTGTGGCAGCAGCGGTCATCAAAGGCCACCACCTTGCCGTCCGTGGCGCGCCAGATCACCAGCGGCTGCTCGGCGATCTTGTGCGAGGTCAGGACGGAGGTCTTGAACTCGTGGGAAAGGCCGGCGACGTACCAGCAATCCTTGACGTACTTGTGGGCGTTCATGGTCTGCTCCTTTTCAGAGATCAAGTTCGAGCACGGGCGTGCGGGCACGGGAACGGCAGACGAGCAGGAACTCCTTGCGGTCCTTCTCGTCGAGAACGGTGTCGCGGTGCTCCACCTCGCCCGCGACGTAGCGCGTGAGGCAGGTGCCGCAGTAGCCCTCCTGGCAAGAGGTCTCGATGAAGACGTCGTGCGCACGGAGCACATCGACCAGCGTCTTGTCGGCTGGCACGTCGAGCTCGAGGCCGCTGCGAACGAGCTTCACGCGAAAGGCCCGGTTCTCCGCCGGCTTGGCCGTGGGCTCGGCAGGCGCTGCGAAGTATTCGAAGTGCACGGCGTCGCGAGGCCAGTGCGCCGAGAACGCCCGCGCCGCGTCCATGAAGCCGCGGGGCCCGCAGAAGTAGAGATGCGTGCCCGGCTCGTGATCGCGCAGCAGCGCCTGCAGGTCGAGGCCTTGCAGCGGGTTGCCGTTGTCGTGGTGCAGCGCCGCCCGGCCCGCAGCCGCAAGCGACTGGACGCGGCCCAGAAATGCCGTCCTCTCGGCATTGCGGGTGCAGTAGTGAAGAAAAAAGTCGTCGCCGCGCGCCGAGAGCTCGGCGACCATCGCCATCATCGGCGTGACGCCAATGCCGCCGGCGACGAGCAGGTGGCGGCGGGCACCGCTCACGAGCGGGAAGAAATTGCGTGGCGCGCTGATCGCGACCGTGGCCCCCACCCGCAGTTCATCATGCATGGCGAGCGAGCCGCCGCGGCCGCTTGGCTCCCGAAGGACGGCAACCACATACCGGTGACGCTCGGCCGGGTCGTTGCACAGGGAGTACTGGCGAACGACATCGGGCCGCAGGTGCACGTCGATGTGCGCGCCCGCCGCAAAGCCGGGCAGGTCGCTCCCAGTCGGGCGCCGAAACTCGAAGCTCGCGATGCCTTCGGCTTCGTGCGTGATGGCGTGCAGGCGCGCCTCGATCAGCTGTGCACTCGGCTCACGCGGGTTCCCTGAGGCCTCAGAGCCCCCGGAAGGTTGATGGATCGCTTGCATGAGCGGGGAACTATAGCGCCCGCAGCACATTGACCAAAGCGATATTTGTCAATAGATTCGGTTCGATAAATCCGATGGAAACCCCCGCAGAGCGTCAACGCCAGTCGGGAGGCGGGCCCCGCCCGCTGGCTGCGAAGGAGGACGCGCCATGAACATGAAGCAGCTCGAGACCTTTTACTGGATTGAGCGCCTCGGCAGCTTCAGCGCCGCCGCCGAGCGCGTCTTTGCTACCCAGTCGACAGTATCGACGCGAATGCAGGAATTGGAGGAGTCACTGGGCGTGAAGCTCTTCGACCGCTCCCACCGCAACGCGCGCCTGACTGCCAAGGGCAAGGAGCTCGCGCCCTATGTCCGGCAGATCATCGAGCTGTCGACCGAGATCCAGCAACGAATTACGCCAAGAGAAGCCTTGAGCGGCGTCGTGCGGCTGGGGGTGGTCGAGATCGTCGCCTTCACGTGGCTGCCGGCCTTCATCCGCGCGCTTCATGAGCGCCACCCCGCGGTGACCCTCGAGCTCGAGATTGCCCTCTCCTACGACCTCGAGGCGAAGCTGAACGACGGCGCACTCGACATCGTGTTTGCCGTAGGGCGCGCCCCGGGCCCCCAATATGTCACGGAGTCGCTGGGCACGTCGCAATTCGAGTGGATGGCAAGCCCACGCCTCGGGATTCCAACCAGGCGCCTCACGCCGGGCGACCTGCAGCCCTTTCCGTTCATCACGCTCAACCGGCAGTCCTACCACCACGCAACCGTCGATGCGTGGATGAAAGCGAACCAGGTCCGTTGGCGGCGGGTGATCGAGTGCAACTCGCTCACCATGGCCGCTTCGCTGGTCATGGCCGGGCTCGGCGTGAGCCTCATGCCCCCGGCCTGCTACCGGCGCGAAATCGAGGCGGGCGCGCTGCAAGTCGTCGAGACAACCGGTTCCATGGCGCCGGTTGAAGTCTTCAGCATGTACGCGGTTGACGAGTCCCAGCCGCTTTCCCCGCTGGTCACCCATTTGGCCGCCGAGATCAGTCGGGCATTTCAGGCTGCGGGCCCGCCAAACACAAAGTAGAAGGGCGACCCATCCAAAAAGCCAATGGAAATTCACCAAAAAAAACTGATTGCGGCAATACATTGGCTTTGGGAGACTTCCGCGATAACTAGCCTTGATGACCGGTGGAGCGGCGCAAGGCACGAAGCAATGGAAATGCCCGACGCATGCTGACCGTAAAGGACGTTGCGAAGTCGTTCGGGGGCTTTCGGGCCCTCAATGGATGCGGGCTCGAGGTCCGGCCCGGCACCATTACCGGCATCATCGGGCCGAACGGCGCCGGGAAATCCACGCTCTTCAACATCATCGGCGGGCTGTTCCCGCCCGACCAGGGCGTGGTCGAGCTTGAGGGACGCAGCATTGCGGGCGTTCGCCCCGACAAGCTGGCGGGCCTGGGCCTCGTGCGCACCTTCCAGATCTCGCGCGAGCTGGGCGAGCTCACGGTGCTCGAGAACATGCTGCTTGCCGGCCAGGGCCAATCGGGCGAGCAGGCCTGGGCCAATTTCCTGCGGTGGGGGCTCGTGCGGGAGCAGGAGGCGCGAACGCTCGCCAAGGCACGCGCACTGCTCGAGCGCGTCGACCTCTGGCACCTCGCCAACGACCCCGCACGCAACCTCTCCGGCGGACAGAAGAAGCTCCTGGAGATTTCACGCGCACTGATGCTGGACCCCAAGATCATCCTGCTCGACGAGCCCACCGCCGGCGTAAGCCCGCTCATGAGCCGAGCGCTGACCAAGGCCATCTCCACGCTTCGTGACGACGGCATCACCTTCGCGATCATCGAGCACGACATGGACATGATTGCCGAGATCTGCAACCCGATCTATGTCCTGGCCGAGGGCCGCACCCTCACCAGCGGCAGCTTCGCGGAGGTCACCGCCAACGAGGACGTGATGAAGGCCTACCTCGGCAAGGTGGCCGCTTGAGCAACGTCCTCGAGGTGCAGGGGCTGCACGCAGGCTACGGGGCTGGCGACATCCTGAAGGGTGTCGAGCTCACGGTGGCAGAGGGCAGCGTGGTGACGATCATCGGCCCGAACGGCTCCGGCAAGTCGACGCTGGTGAAAACCCTCACGGGGCTTCTGCGAACCCGCCAGGGCGATATTGTGCTCAAGGGAAAGTCGGTTAAGGACCTGTCCCCGCCGGAGCGCGTGCGCGCGGGGATGTCCTACGTGCCGCAGGAATACAACGTCTTTCGCAACCTCACGGTGCTCGAGAACCTGCAGATCGCCCACGAGTTCATGAGCGCCGGCCGCGGCGGCAAGCGCGGCAAGCCACTCTCGGACGAAATGGAGGCGCTTTTCCCGGAGCTGCCGTCGCGCTACAAGGCGCTCGCCGGCAACCTGAGCGGCGGCCAGCGCCAGATGCTCGCCTTTGCCTGCGCGCTGACCGTGAAGCCCGAGGTGCTGGTGATGGACGAGCCCTCGGCGGGCCTGTCGCCCAAGTACATGACGGACATCTTCGACTGCGTGAAGCGCGTGAATGAGATGGGCGTCTCAGTGTTGATGGTGGAGCAGAACGCCATCGAGGCGCTGCGCATCTCCCATCGCTGCATCGTGATGGCAAACGGGCGCGTGCGCCTCGCCTCCGACGCCGCCGCCGTGCTCGGCATGCGGGAATTGCAGAGCCTCTACCTCGGCGATGTGAAGGAAGCCGAGGCCCCCGCAAGCGCGGCGGCAGGCTAGGAGGCGGGCCGAATGCTCCAGACCCTGTTCAACGGCTTCGTCACCGGCATCACCATGACGCTGCCGGCGCTTGCCGTGACGCTGCTCTTCGGCGTGCTGAAGTTCGCCAACTTCGCCATCGGCGCCATGATGACGGTGGCCGCCTACATGGCGTTCGCGCTCAACGCGCAGCTGGGCTGGCCCCTGCTGCCGTCGACCATCGTGGTGGCCATCGTGTGCGGCTTGCTGTGCATCGCCGTCGACGTGGTGACCTTCAAGCCGCTGCGAGACCGCGGCAGCATCACCCTGATGGTCGCGTCTCTGGGCCTGGGCTTCGTGCTGGAAAACATCGCCCGCCTCTTCTACGGCAACTCGGCCCGCAGCTTCGCCATCGAGATTGCGCGGCCGTTCCGGGTGATGGACATCCGCATGAACAAGGAGCAGATGATCACCATCGTGGTCTCCACGGTGGCGATGCTCGCCATGTACTTCCTGCTAACGCGCACACCCGTCGGCCGTGCCATGCGCGCCGTGGCGGACAACCCCTCGCTCGCGCTGGTGAGAGGCATCGAGAGCGGCCGCATCATCCGCTGGACGTGGTTCATTGCCGGCGTGCTGCTCGCGGTCGGCGGCGTGCTGATCGGCATGGACCGGGCGATCGAGCCGCCGATGGGCTCGAGCTACCTCATCGCCGTGTTTGCCGCCGCCATCTTTGGCGGGCTGGGAAGCCCGCTGGGCGCCTTCCTCGGCGCGCTCGCCATCGGCATCGTGAGCGAGATGGCCACGCTGGTCATCCCGCCCAACTACCGGATCGGGATCCCGCTGTGCGTGATCGCCCTGGTCCTCATCTTCCGCCCGCAGGGGCTCATGGGACAGGCCCACATCCGCCGATGATCTCCTTCATCATCCTGATGTCGATCGTGATCTGCTTCTCGGCAGTGCTCGCGCTCGCGCTCAACTTCCAGTGGGGCTCGGGAGGCATGGTGAACTTCGGCCTCGCGGGCTTCTATGCGCTCGGCGCCTATGCCTGCGCACTGCTCATGCTGAAGGGCGGCTTCAACACCTTCTTTGCGACCCTGGGCGCCATGGCCATCGTCGCCGTGGCCTGCGGGCTGGTGGCGATCGTGACGCTTCGGGTGACGGAAGAGGACTACTTCGCCATCGTGACTCTGGGCGTGGGCGAGATGCTTCGGCTCGTGGCGCTCAACGAGGATTGGCTCACCAAAGGCGCGCTCGGGCTGAGCGGCATCGAGCGGCCCTTCAACGACTGGGTGGCGCCCACCTCGTACTCGTACGTGATGCTCGGGTTCTGCGCCCTCATGGTGGCGGCAACGGTGTGGTTCCTCAACAAGCTGGCCCGATCGCCCTTTGGCCGCGTCGTTCGCGCCGTGCGGGAGGACGATGTCGTGGCTGCCACGCTTGGGAAGCACGTGCTCTGGGCGCGCATTCGCATCTTCGCTATCGGCGGAGCGCTCATCGGGCTCGCGGGCTCGCTGCACGCCTTCTACTACCAGTACATCGACCCGACCCAGTTTTCCAATATCGTGATCGCCTACGCCTTCATGGCCGTGATCGCAGGCGGGCGCGGCGCGTACCTGGGCACGATCCTGGGCGCCTCCATCGTCATGGTGCTGCTCGAGGGCTCGCGCTTCGCAAAAGACCTGATTCCCAGCCTGAGCTCCGACCAGCTGGCGGCCATTCGCATCATCATCATCGGCGTGGGGCTGATTGCGCTCCTCATCTACCGCCCGCAGGGCTTCCTTCGCGAGTACCGCCTGCAGGCAAATCTTTCCGGCAGCAAGCAGCAGTCTCCGTAGCACCCATAAAGAGGGGCTCCAGCCCCTCACCCACCACGAGAGGAGAAGCGCAGCGATGAAAAAGTTCACCCGTCGCGATGTTCTGAGAACCCTGGGTGCCGCGGCTGCGACGCCGCTTTCCGCGCCCTTTTTGAACCTGGCGCACGCACAAGGCGCCAATATCCCCATCGGCGTTGCGCTGCCGATGACCGGCAACGCCGGCGCCTACGGGCCCGACATGGGCGAGGCCGCCCGACGCACCGCCGACCTCATCAACAAGGCGGGCGGCATCCTGGGCGGCCGCAAGCTCGAGCTTTTCATCGAGGACTCGGAGTCGAGCGCCTCGGTGGCGGCCAACCTCACACAAAAGTTCATCAACGTCCACAAGGCCCAGTCGCTGGTCGGCTACTGGGGCACGCCGGAGGGCATGTCCTCCCGCCCGATCGCCATCCAGAACAAGGTGGTGCTGATGGTGTCGAGCGCCGCCAATGCCATCACGGAAGGCGACACGCAGGGCTACATCTGGCGCTTCCAGATGCGGGCGACCGATTGGGGCATCGTGATCAGCCGCGCCGCTGAGCGCCTGGGCTTCAAGTCCGTGGGCGTCATGGGCCTGCAAAACGCCTTCGTGCTGCCAATCATGAAGGTCTTCGAGGAGCGCATGCAGGCCGCTGGGCGCAAGGTGGTTGATTCCCTCGTGTACAACCCGGAGCAGCCGTCTTACCGCGCCGAGGTGCAGCGCGTGTTCGGCAAGAAGCCCGAGGCGGTCTTCTGCTTTGGCCTGCTGCCCGACTTCGTCTCGATCATGCGCGAGGTCTATCGCGGCGGCTTCGACAGCAAGGTGGTCTCCCTGTCGATCGCGGCAGACGCCGAAGGCAAGTTCATCCAGGGCGTGGGCGCCCAGGCAGCGGAAGGCATCCGCCACTTCCAGCCGATGCCCGACGTGGCAGCGCCGGGCTACAAGCGCTTCCTCAAGCTGATGGGCGCGCCGGCCGACCGGATCTTCCTCTTCCCGCCGAACACCCATGACCAGATCGCCATCACGGCGCTCGCCATGGAAAAAGCCAAGAGCCCGATGGCCGCGGACTGGTCCAAGCAGATCATGGCCGTGGGCAACGGCCCCGGTGAGCAAGTCGACGACATCGTCGAGGCCCTGAAGATGGTGCGCGCCGGCAAGAACGTGAACTTCCAAGGCGCTGGCTCGACTTGCGACTTCACCGCAAGCGGCGACCAGCTCGGCCGTGGCATGGGCCAGTGGGTGATTCAGGGTGGCAAGCAGGTCTTCGTCGAGTACGCGAAGCCCTGAGCTTCGGCAATTGGAACCGTGAAAAGGGGAGAGGCATGAAAGTCAAAGCCGCAGTGGCGCACAAGGCAGGCGCGCCGCTAACGATCGAGACCGTCGATCTGGAGGGCCCGAAGCTGGGCGAGGTGCTGGTGGAGATCAAGGCCACCGGCATCTGCCACACGGACGAGTACACGCTCTCCGGCGCGGACCCCGAGGGCCTCTTCCCCGCCATCCTGGGGCACGAAGGCGCGGGCGTGGTGGTGGAAACCGGGCCCGCAGTCACAACGCTGAAAAAGGGCGACCACGTCATCCCCCTCTACACGCCCGAGTGCCGACAGTGCAAGTTCTGCCTCTCGGAGAAGACGAATCTGTGCCAGGCCATTCGCGTCACCCAGGGCCGCGGGCAGATGCCGGATGGCACGAGCCGCTTCTCACTCAACGGCAAGCCGCTGCACCACTACATGGGAACTTCCACGTTCTCGCAATACACCGTGGTGCCGGAAATCGCGCTTGCCAAGATCCGCGAAGACGCGCCGTTCGACAAGGTCTGCTACATCGGCTGCGGGGTGACCACCGGCATCGGCGCGGTGATCAACACCGCGAAGGTCGAGCCCGGGGCCAATGTTGTGGTGTTCGGGCTGGGCGGCATCGGCCTCAATGTCATTCAAGGCGCGCGCCTGGCGGGCGCCGACATGATTGTGGGTGTCGACATCAACCCGTCCCGAAAGGCCCTTGCCGAGAAATTCGGCATGACCCACTTCGTGAACCCGAAGGAAGTCGAAGGCGACCTCGTGCCTTACCTGGTGAGCCTCACGAACGGCGGCGCGGATTACAGCTTCGAGTGCATCGGCAACGTGGACGTCATGCGGCAGGCGTTGGAGTGCTGCCACAAGGGCTGGGGCGTTTCGGTGATCATCGGCGTGGCAGGCGCAGGCCAGGAGATCCACACGCGGCCGTTCCAGCTGGTGACCGGGCGCGTCTGGAAAGGCTCCGCCTTTGGCGGCGCCAAGGGCAGACGCGACGTACCGAAGATCGTCGACTGGTACATGAACGGCAAGATCAACATCGACGACCTCATCACCCACACCTTGAAGCTCGAGGACATCAACAAGGGAATCGACCTCATGCACAAGGGCGAATCCATTCGCAGCGTGGTCGTGTTCTAACCAGCCAACCCAGGAGAATTTGCCCATGTCCTCAAGCGTAAACATCCACCCCGGAGTCGATGGGGGCCTCAAGCCGGCGGCGCCAGGCTTTTCCGGTGGCACGCTGCAGTGCCGCTGCCCAGGCGACAAAGTCACCGTCACCGTCAAGAGCCAGTGCTTTCACAACCACGTCTGCGGCTGCACGAAGTGCTGGAAGCCGGCCGGCTCGCTGTTCTCGCAAGTGGCGGTGGTCCCTCGCGACTCGCTCTCCGTGACAGCCCACGCGGAACAGCTTGCGCCTGTCGACCCGAGCGCCGTCATCAAGCGCTACGCCTGCAAAGCCTGCGGCGTGCACATGTACGGGCGTATCGACGACACCGGCCATCCGTTCTACGGTTTCGATTTCATCCACACGGAGCTTTCGCCGGACTCGGGTTGGGCGCCGGCGGAGTTTGCAGCTTTCGTGTCCTCGGTCATCGAGTCGGGCTTCAAGCCGGAGAAGATGGCGGCGGTGCGCGATCGGCTCAAGGCGCTCAATCTCGAGCCCTACGATTGCCTCTCCCCGACCCTCATGGACGCGATTGCCACGCACTCGGCCAAGAAGAAAGGCGTTCTCGGCACCGCGTGAAGCTCGTCAGCGAATATCGCTGCTTCGGTGGCAAGCAGCGCGTCTATGTGCACGACGCGACGGAGACGCGCTGCCCGATGCGCTTCGGGCTGTTCCTGCCGCCGCAGGCGGAAAGCAGCCGAGTGCCGGTTCTTTTCTGGCTATCCGGCCTCACGTGCACCGAGGAAAACTTCATCACCAAGGCGGGCGCCCAGCGGGTAGCCGCCGAGTTGGGCCTCGCCCTTGTTGTCCCCGACACGAGCCCGCGGGGCCTCGGCTACCCGGGCGAGGCGGACCACTACGACTTCGGCCTTGGTGCCGGCTTCTACGTGGATGCCACGCGCGAGCCCTGGGCCAAGGGCTATCGGATGTATTCCTACGTTGCGCGCGAGCTCTGGGACCTCGTCGGCAGCCGCTTCCCCCTGGATTCGACGCGGGCAGGGATTTTCGGCCACTCCATGGGCGGGCACGGCGCGCTCGTCATCGGACTGAGGAACCCTGCGCAATTCCGCTCGCTATCCGCCTTTGCGCCGATCAGCTCCCCAACGCGTTGCGCCTGGGGCGAAAAAGCGTTTGCGGGCTACCTCGCGGAAGGCCGGGATTCTTGGGGCGAGTACGACGCCTCCGTGCTCATTGCGTCGCGCGGATGGCCAGGTGGCACTATCAGGGTCGACCAGGGCGAGCAGGATTCCTTCCTGGAAAAGCAGCTTCGCCCAGACCTGCTGATAAACGCCTGCAGGCGCTCCGGCGTGTCGCTGGACTTGCGCATGCAGCCCGGCTACGACCACAGCTACTACTTCATCGCCACGTTCATGGAAGAGCACCTGCGCTTCCACGCCCGCAACCTTGGCGTGGGTTGAGGTGTCGCCTTTCCGACCCTCATCAAGCGCCTATCGCAAATTGCCAGGCACCCGACATGAGCCTTGACGCCAATGACACCGCCAGCCCAGCCGAGCTGCTACGTCGCCAGGAAGGGCGTGCCACGATCCTCACGCTCAATCGGCCGGCAAAGGCCAACGCGCTTAGCGCTTCGCTTGTCGAGTCCCTGATGAGCGCTGTCGACACCGCTCTGCGCGACAGCACGCGGCTCCTCGTGCTCGAGGGAAACGGAAAGCACTTCTGTGCCGGCTTCGACTTCACCGACTACGAAAAGCAATCGGAAGGCGACCTGCTCCTTCGGTTTGTTCGAATCGAGGCCTTGCTTCAGCGCCTCTTCCACGCACCCATCGAGACGCTCGTCCTGGCGCAGGGCCGAAACTTCGGCGCGGGGGCGGACCTCGTGGCAGCCTGTCAGCACCGCATCGCTACCCCTGAGAGCACGTTTCGCATGCCCGGCCTGCGCTTTGGCCTGGTTCTCGGCACCCGCCGCCTGGCCCACCGGGTCGGCGACGGCGCTGCCCGAGAGCTCCTCGCGGAAACGAAGACCTTCGATGCCGACGAGGCGCTCCGCCTTGGCTTCTTGACGCGCCTCGAGAGCCCGGCGAACTGGCCGGAAATCATCGCCGACTTGGCCCAACGCGCCCAGGTCCTCAGCGGAGGCGCCGCCGCGGCACTGCATCAGGCCACCACGCCAGACACCCGCGCGCTCGACATGGCAGCGCTAGCGGAGAGCGCGAGCACGCCGGGGCTTCGCGAGCGCATCCGTCAGTTTCGGGAGGCCGGGCGGTAAAGCCGACGACAGGCGCGCTCTGCCAGTCATTGCGCAGGTGATATTCTCGTCTCGGCTCAATGCGTGAGCAAGATGGGACCACCATGAAGCAGTCGATGATTCAAAGCCCTCGCGAGGCCCCTGCCCCCTTGAACATCGGCGGCTTTCAGATCACCGTCCTCGCCTCCACCGAGCAGACGGGCCGCTACGAGCTCTTTCGCATCTCAGGCCCCGAGGGCACCGGGCCAGGCCCGCACCATCACCCCTGGGATGAGTCCTTTTTCGTTCTGGGCGGCACCGTGCATTGCGGCGTGGAGGAGAAAGAAACGCTTGCCACACCCGGCACGATGATTCACGTGCCTGGCGGATCGAAGCACTGGTTCCGCTTTGGCGAACGCGGCGGCGAGTTCTTCTCGATCACATCCCAAGGCAACGCTTCGAAGATGTTCACAGCCTTCGACAAGGGCGTGAACTGGGCCAACCCCGACCGCCAAGCCTTGATGGCTCTTGCGGCGAGCTACGGCCAGATCGTCATGCCGAAGTTGCCCTAGCGCACTGCGACACGCTCAGCCGTTCGTCGCGAGCTTCGCCCGATTCGCGGCCAGTCGCCGATCCACCAGCGCCACTTGCGCGTCGATGGCCGGGTGAGACAGCCCCCGGCTCTTTGCAATCAGCTGGACGAGCTTGTCCACGCGCTCGATATTGGGCACGCCATTCTGCAGCGCCCGTGCCGCCGAAGCGGGGCGCACCAACGACTGGGCGGCCGCTGCGTATTTCTCGAAGGGCACCAGCTCCTCGGGTTTCGCGCCAAGCTTCACGCATAGGTCACGCACGAAGTCGTAGACCGAGCGCGAGGCCTCCAGGTCCGTGTGCACGGCTTCCTGCGCGGTGCGCATTCCATCCTCGGTGACGCAGCGATAGTTGCCGGCGAGCAGCATCGACCACTTGGCAAGGGGCACGAACACCGAATCGTGCACCCGCAGCTTCACCGGCAACTCGATCTTGCCCTCGAGCACATCGAAGCGCGCGCCATCCACGTCCTTCTCCAGTTGCCGAAGGATCGCCGTGTGCCGGTCATCATCGAAGCGGGCGCACTTGAAGTTCGTGGGCAACGTCACCATGAGCACGTTGGGCGGCTCCCCCGGCGGGCGCACCGCCTGCGGGTCGGGGCTGTTGAGCGTGAGGCACTTCGGGTCGAAGGAATCCCACACGCGGGGGTCGGTGTAGGCCGCCTCGAGCGCCTCGTAATCGAGCCCGGGAATGCGCTTCATGTAAGGCAGCGGCGGCATGTTCATGATCGACATGCACGGCACGCGCGATCGGCCGATCGCATCGAGCAGTTCACGCACGCCAGGCGAGCGGTACTGAGGCTCCTGCATGCAGAGGCCTACGAGGTCGAACTTCGCCGGGTCCACGCCAGCAGCTGGCCCCGCCGTGACCTTGCCGGGGAGCTTTTTCGAGTCCAGCAGCACAGGCTCCGCACGACCCCGGATGGGCAGTCGAACCTTGAAGCCCTCGGCGTTGATGAGGTTCGCTTCCTCCGGCAGACATACCAAGTGAATGGAATGCCCACCGAAGAGAAGCTTCGAAGCGAGGAGCGAGCCGTAGGAGGCGCCCATCAAGAGAATGTTGAAAGGCATGGCGTATTGCTCCTCGATCGTTGAAGGAAAGGACAACATTCTCCCTTGATGTTGGCAACTGGCGCCACTCGGGCTGCGGCCCGGGTGAAATTCCACTAGAAATCCCAAGGCAGCTGTTATAGCCTCCCACGCTGGAAGCCCGGTCCGCGGGTCCCGGCGATGGCATGAACCGACCTAAAGAGACAGGCAGGTCAGCAGGCCCCAGGCGCATCAAAGCGCTGGCGCTCACGCCGCTGGCACCTGGCCTTGCGGCCGGCACCGCAACCGGTGCCGACGTCATCATTCCCGCCACGAGCTCCATTGCCCTTGCCGGCGGGGAAATCCGCGCTGGCTGTGCCGACGTCATCATTGCGGGCGTGTTGAGCCTGGACACCGGAACGCTCGCCAACGCTCGAGACATCACTGTTCAGCCGGGCGGGGTATTGAATGGCAATGCCGGCTCTATCACCCTGTCACGCGATTTCAGCGTGCTTCCGGGCGCCACCTACAACCCGGGGCAGGCCTCGCTTTCCTACGACACCCTCTGCAAAGCCAGCGTTGAGGCTGCGCCCATTCCTGCCGCCGGCACTGAAGGCCTCATCGCATTGGCAATGGCGATGGCCCTGCTTGCTGCGTTTTCCCTGAACAACCTGAAGCGACGTCAGAACCAGCACCCCGGAGCCCAGTGATGACAATCGACAAGCGGCGCGACTGCGTACCTACCTTTGTGCGCAAGCCCATCCCAAGCGCGCTGGCAACGGCTCTGGCGCTGGCGTCCCCGGTCGCCGTCGGCGCTGACCTCGAAATTCGAGCACCAGCCGGGGGAGGCGTGGTGATCAAGGACAACTCCGCCAACGCCACCCTGATGCGCCTGAACGGCACGGGGCCGGTGACCATCCCCAACCTGCAGACGGCAGGGCAAAAGGACCGCGCGGTGTGTTTTGACAGCACGTCGGGGCAGCTGGGCCAGTGTGCCCCAGGCGCGCTGCCAGCAGGGCCTACGGGAGCGGCAGGACCGGCGGGAGCCACGGGGGCCGTGGGTCCCACGGGGCCTGCGGGAGCGGGGGGAGGTGCCACGGGACCAACTGGCCCAACGGGCCCGGCGGGGGCAACCGGGCCAACCGGCGCTTCTGGCGCCAACGGCGCTGCAGGGCCGACAGGCCCCACCGGCGCACTGGGATCGGTCGGTCCAACGGGCCCGGCGGGCACCGCGGGTACCACTGGTCAGACAGGTGCACAGGGGCCAACCGGGCCCACGGGCGCCTTCGGCGTGGATGGCCCAACTGGGTCGATTGGCCCAACGGGACCAACTGGGCCGCAATATGTGCCGACGTGTCCCGTGTCGCTCCCGACGATTTCGATAACAAGTTGTTCTAACGGGAGCTACGGCGCAGCCGGCGATGGTGCATGCACGTACACTATTTCCTCAAACCTCCCGTTGATACAGACTGGGCTCTTGATCACTGCGGGCACGAATCAGAACCAATTTAAAGTTGGCACGACCAGCCCCGGCTCACAAACTCAATCATTTAATACGGGACTGGCCAACACCGAATTCACCGCCATTGCTTTTGTTAACACTCTTTGCGGAACGCAGTTCTCCACGCCCGCAACAGGCGTGAGCGGTCTGTGCCTCGCCGCCGGCACGACGATCACGCTGGCCAACGGCGACACCAAAGCCATCGAGGACATCACCTACGACGACCTCATCCTGGTCTGGGATTTCGACCTCGGCCGCCTGACGGCAAGCCGGCCGCTATGGATCAAGCGGGCGGAGAGCATCGATCGCTACAACCTCCTGGAATTCAGCGACGGCACCACGCTGCGCACCATAAACCAGCACCGCATTTTCAACAAGGAGGCGGGGCGTTTCACCTACCCCATGACGGACGATACGCCCATCGGCACGACCACCATCAACCGGGCCGGGCAGGAGATCACCCTGGTGCGCAAGTCCGTCGTATTGGAGGAAATCGATTACTACAACGTGATCACCGATCACCACCTGAACCTCTTCGCAGACTCCGTCCTCACGAGCTGCCGATTCAACAACATCTACCCCATCGCGGACATGAAGTTCGTGAAGGATGACCGAGCCGCCCGCAGCCGCGCAGAGTTTGCGCAGGTGCCGGAGCGATTCTTCACGGGTCTGCGCCTGAGCGAGCAAACCATGAGCCGGCATGAGGTGAACTGGTACGTGCAGCGCCTGCTGGACCTTGAAATGGAGCGCGAGGATGCGTCACGGGAAACCGTAGCGGTGCTGCATCGTACGCGGGGTTCGCCAGGGCCGCATACTGACCGCGCCTGAAGGGCGCCCCCGCAACGGAACCGGCTCAGCCTACGGGCAGGACACCCGAGTCAAGCCTTGCAACACTCCAACAGTGAGTAGCCGCCCCGGGCCTCGACAATGCGGTTGAGCGTAAGGCCGGCGGAGTTCAAGAGCGCCTCGAACTGGCCAGCCGTTCGGACCCGACCACCGTTAGAGGACGTGAGCAGGACAAGGTCTCGCACCACCTCCTCATAGCTCGGCGTATTGCTTTTCAGCATCTCGACGAGCAGGAGACGAGCGTCGGGCTGCATGACGGCTGCGACCTGCCGAAGCACCATGACGGCACGGTGATCGTCCCAATTGTTCAGGACCTTGCTGAGCACATAGAGATTTCCGCCCGAGGGAATCTTCTCGAACATGTCTCCCTCGACCACCCGGCAACGCTCCGCCAGGCCCATTGGCTTAAGGTGCTCCCGCGCCCGGCCTGCCGTCTGCGGCAACTCGAGCAGCACGCCCCGTATGGCCGGGAAAGCCTTCAGCAGGCCGGCCAAAAAATGGCCGAGGCCGCCTCCGATGTCGACGATGCAGGGAAAGTTGCCAAACGGGTAGGCCTCGGCAACTGCAACAGGAGAAAGCACACCGTAATCACCCATCGCGTGATCCATGGCCTGCGAACGCTTGAGATCGCCGCCATACCAGCCACCGGTTGCGCCATTCGGCTGGGATGCACTGCCACCGCGAAGGCTCGTTGCCAGCTCCATCAGGGGCTTCAGTGTGACGTCGCTCAAAAGGTAGGAAGCCACGGCGGCAAGCGGGACCTGAGCATGCGGCGAGAGGGTCATGCCCAACGGGGTCAGGCCAACGACATCGCCTTCCTCCACCGTCACGATTCCGGCCACCGCAAGCGCCCGTAGCACCCGGCCCAGCGCGGCCTCGTCCAACGCAAGGCCCTTTGCGATGGCGCCAACGGAGGACGGGCCATCGGCGAGAGCCCGAAACACGCCGGCCTCCAGCGCCGATCTCAGGGCAAGGGGAAAGACAAGGCTGCCGATGAAGCGAATCATCACCAGATGATCCGGCACGCCCGGCGGGATACGAACATCCCGCAGGGCCTCATCCATGACTTGCACTCCACTCAAGGGACCGTCCGCGGGCAAAAACGAACCGACACAGTCACAGCGCTGGGCGCGCCATCAGCGAGCCGGCAGCCTCCCAGCCGCCAATCAGGGCCGCTTGCTGAGCTCGATGCACTTTGCCTTCATCGGGCTCTCAGACGTACGGTAACCCTGCTTGATGCAATTGGTGTCCGTCGGAGCGCAGGCACCCGTCGCGGCGGTCAGCTGCGAGATACAGGCACTCTGGAACTCATTTGCCTTCGGCGAGGAGCCAAAGCTCTGCCTCGCGAAGTTCCCGCACATGAAGGGGAACTTTTCCTTGGTGGCATTCGCATCGTTAGGCACGGCCCACGCGCACGTGATCGAGATGTTTTGGGCGTAGGTGGACCCAACGAAAGCCATGCAGGCGAGAAGAGTCATGGCACGATTCATGAGGATTCCTTTCTTTGTTTACAGGGGTTGAAAAAACGTCAATGGGCCAACAACTTGCGTGCCAGATCCTGTTCCACCCAGCCTTAACGCACCAATATCGTGGGGGCCGTGGGAACTGCGCCTTGAACCTTGCTCAAGGTGACGAGAAGAGACAGCGCTTGCAGCACCTGGGAGGAATGGCTGTCATCGTCTCTTGGCACGTGACACTCCTTGCCACGGTAACTGGCGCGAGCGAGCGGCTCTCCGCCCGTTGGGGCCGAGTCGCAGATCACCCGGATGAGGGGCTTGGGCTTTTGCTCGGGCCACTGCTGCGCATCCCCCACCAGCAATACCTCTCCTGGACGTTCGAGTTGCGCGCGCAAAACCTTGCCCAGCAGATAGTAGATCTCCCGGGGCGAGCGAAGCCCGATTCCATCCCACAGCACCGAGGTATCTGCTGCCCGCGCCGGACTCGACGACCCCTCAGCAAGGCGCATCGCGTCATAGGCCCTCTTTGTACCCTTGGACTTGCAGAGTTGCGACGGGTTACCGAACCATGATTTGAGGTTCGGCGGGTCCAGGCAGACACCGACCTTGTTGGAAACCATCATCATCTGATAGCGGCGTGCCGGGTCTGCGTTCCCCGTCTCGGCGAGCATCGGCTTGGCAGCGCCACCGGCCGAAGACGCGTTGTTCCAGGAGGCAACGACGGTTCCCAACTGGGAGAGCGCCTCATCCCTCGACAGCGCGGGGCCAACGGGGACCTCGAAGGTCCTCTCCTCGACGGAAAGCCCTTGCCGGATAGCCCGCGCCAGCACCGCCTGGAACGGACCCCAATCCGTCGGCGTGGGCTCGCTGGTGTACACCGTGCGGCTGCCATCACTTCCCTGGAACGTGAGGCTGTAGGCCGCGAGCGTCCAGGCCACTTCCGGCGGCAAGGATGTCCCCTCCACGATGTAGAGAAGCTTGTCCAGGGACAGCTCGCCGAGGAACGCGCGCATGAACTGCTCGTTATCCAGGGGTCCCAGGGAAAAGCTGTAGCCACGGGAGGCGTTGAGCGAGAGATTGGAGTTGACGCCGCCGGAAACGAGCGGGCCGAAGTATCGGTCGCGGGTTTCTCCAAACCCGGCGGAGCCACCGACGGAGGCGTTCCCGCTGACGTAGGACACGACGGTAAACGTAAGGGGCTGGTCGTCCGCCGCGCGTAAGAGGTTGAGCAGGGCGACGTCGCGATCCACCCGGTCAAGCGTTCGGTTGTGGGCAACTGCCATGTCTACCAGGCTGTGATCGAAGGTGGCACAGCCCGATAGCGCTGCCGCAAGCGCCAGTGGCACCAAACGACTCAGGGCGAAGGGCACCTTACCTGAATGATCGTTCATTAAATTCGGTTTACGGTCTAGCTGCTGCCGACTGTAACGCAAAGCCCGGGCGGGCAACAAACCCAAGGGGTGACGCAGGAGCGAGTTCGGAACAGCAGCCTCCGCCGATACACGACTGAACGGCTGCGCGGGTGCTTATCGTCCAGTGCGCGCGATGAAGTCCAGCATGGCCTTGAAAAAGTGCTCGCGGGCGGCGGGGGTGGCGCCCAGGGATGCACCGAGGGTTTGCCCGTTGCCCCAGGTGGCGCGGCGCTTCGTGAGCTCACCCCAGAACGCGCTGTGCGCCATGTCGTCTATAAACAGTACCTCCAGCGGGCCACCACGCTGACGGATCTGCTCAGCCCATTGCTGCGGGGTCGGGATGCGCTGGCCAGGGTGCTTGCGGTTGCAGGTGCGCGCGCTTCCTGCCGGCAAACCCTCCACCAGCACGTTCAGGCTGCAGTCGTCACTAAGGGTCCAGCGCTTGCCATTGGGGTCGGGGTTGCCAAAGTCATCCTGCCGACCAAAGACGAGCAGCAGCGGAACCCTGATCTCGTCAGGCAGGCCCAGGCCGATGGGCGTAACGCCCTCGGCGATCACGCCACGCACATGCGCCGGATCGACTACCCCCGCCATATTGGCCACCACCGCCGCGCCGTTGGAGATGCCGAACAGATAAATGCGCGAGGTGTCGATGTCGGCGCGCGTGAGTGCCCAGCGGTAGGCTGCCATGGCGGTAGCCCAGATCATGCGCTGGCGCGCCTCGTTGGTGACGGAGCGCGCCCAGAACAGCGAGTCGCGTCCTGGCAGGCCTTGCATGGCATAGGCGTCGAACATCAGGGTGGCCATACCCTGGCGGTAAAAGGCCTCGTCGCTGTTGACCACATCGGCGCCACCACCACCGCCGTGGACACTTATCATCAGAGCGGGTTTGTCCTGGCTTTTGGGCACACGGTAGCGCACCAAGCGTTCGCAGGGGTCAAAGCCCCCCAGGTGGCCAGTGGCGGTATAAAAGCCTGGCCGCAAGGCCCGCAAGCTCATGTTGCCGCGTGCGTCTGAGGCGCAGGTGATGGCCTGGGCGGCGGTGGGCTGACTCGCTGGAGCCTCGGAGCCCTGGGCCC
>JAFMJY010000102.1 GCA_017853245.1 Burkholderiales bacterium
TTTCGGTGATCAAGGCTTCAAGACGGGCACGCAACTCAGCATCTGGCACCGCACTGTTGTCGCCGACCGAAAAGTGAGCCACTTTTAGAGGGTCTGCCGATCCAAAACTGAGCCAGGTGTTTCACCTACCCTGCTGTTTTTTTGTGCAGCGGGGTTCGAGGAGTGATCACCATGGACATGATTGGAAGAATCCGGCGCCTGCACAGCCGGGGCAAGAAGTCGGAGCGGGAGATTGCGAGGCTCACGGGGCTGTCGCGCAACACGGTGGCCAAGTGGCTGCGCGAAGCGATCGAGACGGCTCCCAAGTACCAGCGAAGCAAGGCGACGACCAAGCTCTCGCCGTTTCACGAGACGTTGAGGCTGGCGCTGAAGGCCGATGCCCATCGGCCCGCGCAGGCCCGGCGCACGGCGAAGGCCTTGTTCACGGAGATCAAGGCGGCGGGCTACGGGGGCTGCTACTCGCGCGTGACGGACTTCATCCGGGAGTGGCGTGCCAGCGAGGGCAGCTCCAGCGCGAAGAACGCGTTCGTGCCGCTGACGTTCGCGCTCGGCGAGGCGTTCCAGTTCGACTGGAGCGAGGAAGGCCTGGTGGTGGGCGGCATCTACTACCGGATGCAGGTCTCGCACATGAAGCTGTGTGCTTCGCGGGCGTTCTGGCTGGTGGCCTACCCCAGTCAAGGCCACGAGATGCTGTTTGACGCCCACACGCGCAGCTTCGCGGCGCTGGGCGGTATCGCCAGGCGCGGCATCTACGACAACATGAAGACGGCCGTCGACAAGGTTCGCAAGGGCAAGGGACGCATCGTCAATGCGCGCTTTGCAGTGATGTGCGCGCACTACCTGTTCGACCCCGACTTCTGCAACGTGGCGTCCGGCTGGGAGAAGGGTGTGGTCGAGAAGAACGTGCAGGACAGCCGGAGGCGCATCTGGATCGAGGCGGGCAAGCAGCGCTTCGGCTCGTTCGCCGAACTCAACGCCTGGCTGGGGGCTCGCTGCCGGGCGCTGTGGGATGAGGTGCGCCATCCGGAGCACGAGCAGTTCAGCATCGCCGAGATGCTCGAACACGAGCGCGCCGAGTTGATGCCGATGACCGCGCCGTTTGACGGCTATGTGGAGAATCCAGCGCGCGTCACCAGCACGTGCCTGGTGGCGGTGGCACGCAACCGCTACTCGGTGCCGTGCGAGCTGGCCGGCCAAATGGTCAGCACGCGGCTGTATCCAGGGGAGATCGTGGTGGTCGCCGGCGACGCGGTCGTGGCCCGCCACGAGCGTCTGACCTCCAAGGCAATGACGCGCTATGACTGGCAGCACTATGTGCCGCTGATCCAGAGAAAGCCGGGGGCGCTGCGCAACGGCGCCCCGTTCCAGGATCTGCCCGCGCCGCTGCAGACTCTCCGACGTTCGTTGCTGCGCAACCCTGGCGGCGACCGTGCGATGGCGCAGGTGCTCGCCCTGGTGCCGACCGCGGGCCTGGAGGCCGTGCTGGTGGCGGTGGAGCTGGCGTTGAAAGGGGCGCCGCCGTCCGGGCGGGTCAGCACGGAACACGTGCTCAACGTGCTGGGGCGACTGAACGCCGCGCCGGCCCCGCAGAACGCGGCCACGACGCTGCAGGTCGCAACCCCGCCACTGGCCAACACGGCCCGCTACGACACCCTGCGTGCCACCGACGACGCTGAGGAGTTCGATCATGCGTGACGTGATGATCGATCTCAAGCAGCTGCGTCTTCACGGCATGGCCGGGGCCTGGGCCGACCTGGCGCAGCAAGGCGGCGACTCCGGCCTGGACAACGCCCGCTGGCTGGTGGAGCATCTGCTGCAGGCCGAAGCCGTCGACCGCGGCATGCGTTCAGTCAAGCACCAGATGCACGTGGCCAAGTTCCCGGTGCATCGCGATCTGGCGGGCTTCGACTTCGAGGCCTCGCCGGTGGATCGCAAGCTCGTGATGAAGCTGGCCGACATGGAGTTCATCGACCAGACGCAGAACGTCGTCCTGGTCGGCGGTCCCGGCACTGGAAAGACGCACTTGGCGACCGCGCTGGGCGTGTCGGGCGTGACCAAGCACGGCAGGCGTGTGCGCTTCCATTCGACAGTCGATCTGGTCAACGCGTTGGAGCGGGAGAAGGCGCAAGGTCGCGCGGGCCGCATCGCCGAAAGCTTGCTCAGGATGGACCTCGTCATCCTCGACGAGCTGGGCTATCTGCCATTCAGCCAGGCCGGTGGTGCCTTGCTGTTCCACCTGCTCAGTCGGCTCTACGAGCACACCAGCGTGATGATCACGACCAACCTCGACTTCGCCGAGTGGTCCAGCGTGTTCGGCGACGCGAAGATGACGACCGCCTTGCTGGATCGGCTCACCCACCACTGTCACATCGTGGAGACCGGCAACGAAAGCCATCGCTTCCTGCATAGCAGCGCGGTGGCCAAGAAGCGCATCAAGGCCAGAGAGCAGTCGCGCAAGGGCGCAAAGACCGAGCAGGCAGCCTCACCGGCATCCACTGTCTGAGGGCCATTCACCCGGGGGGCGGCCGCTACGTGCTTCGCCCTGCGCGGCCTCTTCGTCCAGAACCAAAAGGAAATCAACAAACCACCAAAGCTCTACACTTATCCACAGACGCTCGTCCTCCGGACGGCGTCCAGCCCTGGCTCAAATTTGGTTCGGCACGGTGGCTCAGAATTCGGTCGGCGCGAACACCTATCCGCATAGGCCATGAAAAGGCCGCCTGCCTCGCTGGCGTAGGCGGTCTCGCGCCAGGCCACGAACACGGCGCCCGCCGCCACGCCCATGACGCCGCCCAGCTGCCGCGCATAGCTGACCACCACGGACGCGGGCCCGAGTCGTTCCGGCTCGAGATACCGCAGGGTTGCGATGGTGAGCGCCGGCAGCATCAGGCCCAAGCCTACCCGGCCGACGATCGTCGCGTCGACGATCTGCGAGTAAGTGATGTGATCGGCTGCCAAGCCGAAGTAGACGAACGACAGGCCGAACAGCGCCGGGCCGGCCAGCGTAACGCGCATCGGCGACAGCCGATCCGCCAGCCGACCCGCCAGCGGGATCGTGACGGCCAGCACCAGCCCCGATGGCAGCAGCGCCACGCCGGCGGAGGTTGCCGACATCTGCATCGCGTGCTGCAGGAAGACCGGGACCAGGTACGCCGAGGCGTACAGGCCGAAGCCATAGGAAAAGGTGACCAGGCTGCCCATTGCGAAGGTGCGTTCGGTGAACGGCTTCAGGCTGATGATGGGACTGGGGGTGCGGCGCGCGTGGGCCACAAAAAACAGCAGATTGGCCACGGCCAGCCCGGCGAATCCGAGCGTCGTAGCGTTGGCCAAACCCTGGCGCTGGAGCGTGGAGGTGGCCTCTACAACCGCCACCGAGGCGAGCGTCAGCAGGGCCAGCCCGATCCAGTCGAAGCGGCGCCGCTCGCTGGGCTGCGATTGCGGCAACAGCCGCAGCCCCAACAGCAGGGCCAGCGCGCAGGCCGGCAGGTTCATCAGGAACACCGAGGGCCAGCCGAAGTGGTCGATCAGCAGGCCCGCGATGATGGCCAATATCATGGCACAGTTTGTGACACAGTAAGATTAGCTACCCCCCGGCTGTCTATCACGGCTTCGGCATGTCCGCTTCCGTATAGACGATCTCCGACCTCGCCTCTGCCGGTATCGGCGGCATGCTCGATTCCCACGCTTTGAAGGCTGCACGCATTTGAGCCATTTTCTCAGGATGGCGTTTGCCAAGATGGGCTCGCTCACGCTCGTCCGCCTCCAGGTCGAACAGGTACTCGTGCGCCCCGATCGCCAGCCATTTCCAGCGACCCTGGCGCATGGCGCGCTGGTCGTTCAGCTTCATGCGCCAGTACAGTGCACGGTCCGAAGCACCTGATAATTGGCCGCGAAGCACAGGCAACAGGGACTGCCCATCGAACGGATAGTCCGGGTCAGCCTCCGCTCCGCCGGCTTCGACCAGGGTGGCGGCCCAATCCATGCTGATGTTGATCAGATGCGAGCGGCTGCCCGGCGCGATCACCGCGGGCCAGCGCGCGAGGAGCGGAACGCGGATACCGCCTTCGGTGAGATCCATCTTCCCGCCTACCAGCGGCCAGTTGTCCGAGAAGCGCTCGCCGCCGTTGTCGCTGGTGAAGACCACTAGCGTGTCGTTTTCGAGTCCGGCTCGCTGCAGTGCCTGCAGAACCCAGCCGATGCCCTCGTCCATTTGCGCAATCATGCGCTGGTAAATCCGGATATTGCCGCCGTCCAGATGGGTCAGCGGCTGTGGCGGTGCATCCGGATCAGGCCGGTCCTCGCGTGTCTGCCAGGGCCAGTGGGGTGCCGTGTAGTGTAAGCTCAGCGCGAACGGCTGCCGGTCGACTCCGCGTGCTTCCACATAGGCCGCCGCGCGCTGCGAGAGCAAGTCCGTGAGATAGCCTTCCGCCGTGATCGGCACTCCGTTGTGCGACAGCCCCGGCTGACCGCCTGCATCCTGGTGCCGGAAGTAATCCATTCCACCGGAGACCAGCCCCCAGTGCTCGTCATACCCGCTCTGGAGCGGCCCGAAGTGGGGCGGGTAGCCCAGGTGCCATTTGCCGATGAGCGCGGTGTGATACCCGCGGGCCTTGAGCAAGGACACGAAAGTGGGGTGCTCCGGGGGGAGGCCCACGACCTTGTCCCCCTTGAAACGGCCGGTCAACGGCTCCTCGGCCGCGCCGCGCAGGCGGTACTGGTACCTGCCGGTGATGAGCCCGAAACGCGTCGGTGAGCAGACCGCCGAATTGGCGTATGCATTGCTGAACCGGATCCCCTGGTCGGCCAGCGCATCAAGGTTAGGGGAAATCGGGGCTCGCCCGCCGTAGCAGCCTAGGTCGGCAAAGCCCAGGTCGTCGGCCAGGATGAAGATGAAGTTCGGCTTGCTCACTGCCACACCGGCCTATTTGTCTAGCGTGATGTTTGCCTGCCGGATAACTTCCCCCCAGCGTTCTTTCTCGGATGCGATCAGTTTTCCGAACGCCTCGGCCGAGCCCGGCGTGGGGCGAATGTTCAGCGCTTGCATGCGCTGGGCCACTTCTGGGTGCGCGACCGCGTCGGTGATAGCCTTGGAGAGTCTGGCCACGTCCTGCGCAGGCGTACCCTTGCGCGCGGCAAACCCGTACCAAGCCGTGGCGCTGAAGTCCGGAACCGACTCGGCGAGGGCGGGGATGTCTGGCAGCCTGGCCAGTCGTTCTGGCGCAGTGATCGCAATGGCACGCAGCTTGCCCGACTTGAGCAAGGCTTCCACCGAACCCAAGTCCGGCACCCCGACCTGCACGTGGCCGCCCAGCAGGTCCTGCACGGTCGCGGCGACACCTTTATAGACCATCGGGGTGATCTTGAGCCCGGCCTGGCGGGACAACAGCTCCATCAACAGGTGCGGCATCGTGCCTACTCCGGTGGACGCATAGCTCAGCCCGCCCGCGCCTTGTTTAGATGCCGCCAACAACTCCTTGAAGTTCGCAGCCTTGGTCTTTTCCGGGTTCACCAGCAGCACGAACGTAAGCTCGCCCACCTTGGCGACCGGCACCAGGTCCGTTTGATCATACGGCAGCTTCTTGAACAGCAAGGCATTCAGCACATAGTGGGCTGGTCCGCCAAACAAGAGGGCATGGCCGTCCGCCGGCATCGTGTTCGCCACGGCTTGTGCGGCCAGAATTCCCGATGCCCCAGGTCGGTTCTCGACCACCACGGGTTGGCCCAGGCTATCCTGCATCCTGGCAGCGATCGCACGCACGAGTGCATCGGATCCCCCGGCTGAGAAGGGCGCCAGGATGGTGATCGGACGAGCGCCGTCCTGTGCGAATGCCCGCTGGGCTCCACCGGCGAGTGCCGCCCCAACGGCGATGAACTGTCTGCGAGAAGATCTCATCATGTGGTCTCCTGAAGATCTGCGGTCTGTCCAGCGCTGAGATGCGACTCTGGAGGTGTTGCAGTTTAACTAAGAAGCGGCGAGCTTGAAACTGAAAATCGAGGCCAGTAAAATGCCGAAATGGAAATCGACAGGAAGCTCGGCGGCATGATCGACTCTCGCGTGAAACTTCGTCATCTGCAGGCTGTAGTGGCCATCGCACAGGAGGGGAGCGTGCAGAGCGCCGCCCGGTCGCTAGCGCGAACTCCGCCGGCTATTTCTAAAGCGTTGAATGAGCTGGAGGATCTGATCGGCAAAGAGCTGTTCAGACGCACGCGTCGCGGCCTTGTGCCCACGGAAGCGGGTGATCAACTGACGCGACATTTAGTGCCTAGCCTAGGAATGCTGGGCGTTGGCCTCGACCTCGCATCAGGGCGCGATCGGCAGATGAACTCTTTTAGGGTTCGCATTGGTATCCTGCCGACCGTGGCCTCCGCAGTGGTACCTCTTGCAATTCAGGACGTACGAATGCGGCACCCGAAGTTCTCGATCAGGATATGCAGCGGAACGAACGTGGTGCTGCTCAATCAGCTTCGGGAGGGAGACCTCGACCTAGTTGTCGGACGCCTGCCAGATCCTGCGACCATGTTCGGCCTCACTTTTGAGGCTCTTTATTCTGAGCCGCTAGTGTTTGCTGCACGGCCCGACCATCCGCTGCTGCTTCACCCCAGCTTGTGCGTAGCAGATTGCGCCGCCTACCCGTTGATTCTTCCACTGCCGGACAGCACGTTTAGGCGTAGCGTGGAAAGTTTTCTTCTGCAATCCGGGATCAGAGACTTACCTATGCTTATCGAAACGTCATCAGAGCTTTTTTCTCGCGCACTGATCGACTTTGGCGATGCGATCTGGGTTTATCAAATGAGCGTGATCCGCCGGGATGTGTTGGAGCGTCGCCTCGCTTTGCTGCCGGTTGACACCAGCGCCACCAACATTGCAATAGGCATATCGGTACGCGCAGATGTGGCATTGCGCGGTAACACCTTGGCAGTCATGAACGCCATTCGGCATCAAGCGCACAGCTGGCGGTCTAGTGCTGATTGGCCGGCTCAAATGACATCTGATTGAAGGAGTCGTTTTCTGGTCTTGCCCGGCGCCAGTGGCTAGCCAGCTTCTCCGCGGTAATCAGAGTTGGTCGGCTCGGGAAATCCTGCCTTCAGGTGGCCACGCCAAAAGGCTAGACAAAAACATGGAGAACTCCAAACTTGTTTAGCCGCTAGGTGGTGGGCTGGTCGTTGCGGGATGACATAATTGCGCGACACCGCGATCGATGCGCTGCGCATGGCCTAATTCAAGCGCCGCCCCGGACAGGCACGTAGGGTTGATTGTTGAGGCACAGAAGACCCTGAAGCGTCGTCACCGACTTTGGTTTTGCGGAGAGCTGACCGGTTGGAGCCAGGCAAAAACCGCTTACCTTTACGAACTAAGAGCCTATCCGTAAATAGTAAACTATCGTCCTGCGACGTATCTCACACGGCGTAGGAGCGAATGCATGGCGACACGCAAGCGAGTCGAATCTTGGGTGGTTACCGATGAATTCTGGTGGCGTGTCGAGCCGTTGATTCCGGTGCGCGAGCGCAGTGTGGACAAGGCGTACGTGCGCAAGGCGGGAGCGGGGCGACCGCCCAAGCCGGCACGACAAGTGTTCGAGGCGGTCGTGTACGTTCTGCGCACAGGCTGCCAATGGAAGGCGCTGCCCAAGGAACGCTTTGGCAGTGCCAGTGCCGTGCACAAGCGCTTCTTGGAGTGGGAGGCCGCGGGCGTGTTCGAGGCCATCTGGAAAGCCGGGCTTGCCGAGTACGACCAGATGGAAGGCATCGCTTGGCGATGGCAGAGCATCGACGGGGCCATGTTCAAGGCCCCATTGGCGCAAGAGGCGGTCGGACGCAACCCGACCGATCGGGGAAAAAAAGGGCAGCAAGCGCCACCTGCTGGTGGACGGGCGTGGCGTCCCGTTGTCGCTCGTCGTGACCGGGGCCAATGCGCATGACGTCACACAGGCATCGGCCTCTTGTCTGCGATCAACGACGTGAGGGATGTAGCCATGCGCCTCGATGATCTCCAACGCAGGCCGACCTCGGTAACCGGCATCGGCGCACAGGTGCTTGCTGCGCCTGATGCGTGGGGTCTTGCGCTTGACCATGATGGCCTGCAGCACGGCATCGAGTGCGGCGCGACCCGACCAAGAAGGCTCGACGCTGGGTGGTCGAGGTCTGCCACAGCTGGTTCAATCGCTTTCGCAAGCTGCTCGTGCGATACGAGAAGCTCGAACGTAGCTTCGTCGCACTGAACCACATCGCCGCCGCCATCATCGCGTTCCGCAAAGTGCCGCTGAAGATCAACATAATTTACGGATAGGTTCTTAATCTCGGGCTGACCGCGTTCCACATTGGCGTGATCGCCACCATCACGCTGCTGGGCTCCGGCATCCTCACCTTGCTGGTTGGAGCGTGCGCAGGCCGCACCTCCGACCGCTCGCTCCTGCTGAGCGCGACGGCACTGATGGCGGTCACGGGCGCGGCTCTTGCCTCACTCGAGGGCTTCTGGCCGCTGCTGCTGGTGGCGCTGGTCGGCACCATTAATCCCTCCGGTGGGGACGTGAGCGTCTTCATGCCGCTTGAGCATGCGCTATTGGCACGCAGTGTCAACGACCACACCCGCACCGCTACTTTCGCCCGCTACAGCCTGATCGGAACCCTTTCTGGGGGTCTCCTCGTTTTCAGTGCAATAAGTGACGGTACGAAAAGCTAGCACTGGC
>JAFMJY010000103.1 GCA_017853245.1 Burkholderiales bacterium
GCCAGTTATCGATGCATTTGGCCGCGAAGGCAGGATTTGGTCAGCATAGCGGTCGGCCGCGCCGAAGTCGTAGCGGCTTCGTCAGCACGTGTGCAATCTCGCCCAGAATGTCGCGTCGAAAGACCAGAGCAAAGATGACGAAGACCACACCTTGCGATGCGGTTGCAATCAGAGGCGTTTCCTTCGGACTCATACCGACAAGATATGGACCGTCGCGGCGCCCGTCTCCAGGCCGGTCGCCGCGCCACCGAGCATTTGCGCCAAGCCAACCTTGGCGCCCTGAATCTGCCGGCTGCCCGCTTCACCGCGCAGGTGCTGTGCGATTTCGCAGATATTGCGAACGCCCGAGGCGGACAGCGGATGTCCCAGCGACAGCAGCCCGCCACTCGGATTGACCGGAATACGGCCACCCATCGAGGTCGCACCCGAACGGAGCAAGGCAACGGCGTCGCCACGTGCGCACAGGCCGAGGTCTTCGTAGTGGATGAGTTCCTCGCTTGCGAATGCGTCGTGCAACTCGACAAGATCCAGGTCTTCAGGGCCGAGGCCGGCCTGCTCGTAGGCCAGGTGCGCGGCGCGGGCGCCGAGCTCCATCGAGGTGAGATCCTGCTTCTTGTAGGCGTAGTCACCCGACACCAGCACCGAGGCGACGATGCGCGGGTTGCGCGAGCGACCGCCGTGCTTGGCCGCGAAGGCTTCCGAACAGAGAATCACGGCCGCCGCACCGTCGGTGTTTGGGCAGCACTGCAGCAGTGTGATGGGATCGGCCACGGTGCGCGAGCCGAGCACCTCTTCCACGGTGAAGCGCTTGCGGTATTGCGCCATCGGGTTGACGGCGCCGAAGTCGTGGGCCTTGACCGACACTTGTGCGAAGTCCTCCCGGGTCGCACCGTGCGTGTGCATCAGGCGCTTGGCTTGCAGTGAGAACATCACAGGCATCGTCATGCCGTGCATGCCGTCGAGGTCGTCCTTGGCCGGCGGGATGAGCTTGCCCGCCACCGGGCTCGTGGTCATGGACTCGACGCCGAGGGCGATGCCGACGTCGCAGTAACCCGCTGCTATGTCCTTCCAGAGCCCGCGAACGGCCGTGGCGCCGCCCGCGCAGGCGTTCTCGACGTTCACCATCTCGATGCGCGTGACGCCGACTTCCTTGAACACGGTCTGGCCGGTGATCATGTCCGCATACAAGCGCGAGCTGTAGGCAATCTGCAGCTGCGATCGTTCGAGAGCGGCGTCGGCGAGCGCCGCGCGAACGGCCTCGCTGCCCAGGTCGGCGATGGTGCGCTGGGGAAATTTTCCGAACTGGCTTTGCCCGATGCCGAGCACAACGACGGGTTTCATAGGGTCTCCTCAGGCAGCATCAGCAGGGTAAAAACGGAAGGACTCGATCGGCTTGCCGTCGTCCTCGTAGAGCGTCGCGATCTCCACGCGCATCGGGCTTCCCATAGAGGGAGGGTGATCGCCTGCCGCACGGATCTGACCGAAGACGCGAATGCCGCTCGGGAAGAGCACGTAGCCGACCGAATAGCCCGCAGGGAAGCGGCCGTTGGACATGTGCACCGTGGACTCGGCGAAGAGCTCGCCTCCGCTGCCGATGTCTGCCGACTCCATGGATTCGCTGCCGCACTCGAGGCAGACAGCCGCGCGCGGGAACCCGGTGAAGCCGCAGCGCGTGCAGCGGCCGCCGGTCAGCACCGGGCCCGAGGCATCGATGCGATAAAGATCTGGCCGTAGAGGAGTGGGCGAGTTCAAAGCGTTCTCTCCAGAGATAGGGGTATCAGGGGGCCGTGGGTTTGACGATCGGGGCATAGCCTTCAGGGCATGCGACCGGCGTTCGGCTGAAACGTGGACCCGGCGCAGGCACGTGGACGCCATCGCGCTCGATGAAGCTGCCGCGCGCGATGTGATGCGGATGAAGCCGGGCTTCCGGCATTGAGAGCACGGGCGTGACACAGGCGTTCGGCGCGTCAAGCTCACTGCACCATTCGTCGCGCTTGCGGGCCGCGAAGCTGCTCGCGAGTTCGGCGGTGCGTGCGGGCCAGGCGTCGCGTGCGAAACGATCGCGCGTTCTCGTTGCTTCGTCCTCTGCACCGACGAGCGCGCACAGGCTCGCGTGGAACTGCGGCTCGATCGCGCCGACGGCCACCTCCGCGCCATCGGCGCAGGCGTAGGTGTTGTACAGATGCGCGCCGCCGTCCAGGAGGTTTTGGCCGGGCTGTCCGGGGGTGCTGCCGGATGCCGCGAGGACGTAGGCCATGCTCATGAGCGAGAGAGCACCATCGATCATTGCAGCGTCGACCACCTGCCCCTCCCCCGAGCGGCCGCGTTCCATCAGTGCCGCGAGAATGCCAAGGCACGCCCACAGTCCGCCGCCTGCGAAGTCGCCCACGAGGTTCAGGGGTATCGCGCGACCCTGGCCATCGCCTCGATGAGGCATCGCCGCCAGGGCGCCGGTCAGTGCGATGTAGTTGATGTCGTGCCCCGGGTCGCCCGCGAGCGGACCAGTCTGGCCCCAGCCGGTGACGCGCGCGATGACGAGCCGTCGGTTGCGAGCGTGGCAAGCTTCGGGGCCAAAGCCGAGCCGTTCAAGCGTGCCAGGGCGAAAGCCCTCGATCACGAAATCCGCTTCGTCAAGGAGTTCCCACGCACGCTGCTGGCCCGCCTCGGACTTGAGATCAAGGTCGATGCGCTTCTGCCCGCGTGCGAAGACATCGAGACGCTGAAAGAGCGGGTTCCCGGGATCCTGCGGACCCGATCTTTCGACGCGTACGATGTCGGCACCGAGATCCGCCAGCAGCATGGCCGCATAGGGCGCTGGACCGATGCCGCCGAGCAGCACGCCCTTCAGGCCCCGCAACGGGCCGCCGCCATGGTTCGAGGAGGTGTTCGCCATGGCCCTACATCGCGCGCGCGATGATCTCTTTCTGGATCTCGGTAGCGCCGCCGTAGATGCGCTGGATCCGAGCATCGGTCCACATGCGCGCAATCGGGTACTCGACCATGTACCCGTAGCCGCCGTGCAATTGCAGGCACTCGTCGATCACCTTGTTCTGCAGCTCGGTGTTCCACCATTTGCACATGGCGGCGTGCGTCCGCTCCAGTCGGTCCTCCATCACGAGTTGGATGCAGTGATCGATGAAGAGGCGCGCGACGTATGTCTGCGTCTGTGCCTCGGCGAGCTTGAACCGGGTGTTCTGCAGGTCCCACAGCGTCTTGCCAAATACTTTGCGCGCCTTGACGTGGTCGGTCGTCAGGCTGATCGCGCGCTCTGCGGCCGCAACACCGATAAGACCGAGCACCACGCGCTCCGTGCGCAGACCATTCATCAGTTGGACGAATCCCCGGCCTTCCTCGCCGCCTACGAGGTTGGCGGCGGGCACGCGTACGTTGTCAAAGAAGAGTTCCGCGGTGTCCTGGCCCTTTTGACCGACCTTCTTCAGGATGCGCCCGACCGAGTAACCGGCGAGCCCGTTCGTGTCGACGATAAAGAGAGAGATGCCCTTGGAGGGATCTTCATGATTGGAGGTGCGTGCAGCCACGAGTACGACATCACCGTTGTAGCCGTTGCTGATGAAAGTCTTCGAGCCGTCGAGCACGTAGTCATCGCCGTCGCGCCGTGCGGTGGTACGGATCGCCTTGGCGTCGGAGCCCGCTCCCGGCTCCGAGAGCGCGAACGCAAACACCGATTCGCCAGAAGTGAGACGGGGAATCCAGTGCCGGCGCTGCTCGGGTGTCGCAGCATGCAGGAAGATCGGCACGCCCATGTTCGCGAGTACGACGCCGAAGCTCGTGTCGCCCGCCCGCACCTGCTCCTCGATGATGACCGCCTCGTGCAGGAAACTCCCGCCGTGACCGCCGTCCTCCTCGGGGACGCTCACGCACAGCATGCCGAGCTCGCCGGCCTTTTTCCACACCGAGCGATCCACATACTGCTGTTGCTCCCATTTCTCCGCGTGCGGAACCACCTCGGTCTCGAAGAACCGCCTCACCGAGGCGCGAAATGATTCAAGCTCTTCACTGTCCCAGGGCGATCGGTACGAGGCAAACTTTGTATTCATGGACTTTCCTTAGAAGCTGGGCGGAAGAATGACACCCGCGTCGAAACGGTAGGTGCGCGCGTTGTGCATCGGGTTGCGCACAAGCTCCTCGATGAAGAGTGCGAACTCGTCGGGGCGGCCGAAGCGCTTGGGAAACTGCAGCACACTCGCCATTCGGCTCCGCACCGCCTCGGGAATGGCGTCGTAGATCGGCGTCTCGAACGCACCTGGCGCGACCGTCACGACGCGAACGCCCGAGGAGGCGAGCTCGCGCGCGAGCGGCATGGTCAGGCCCGTGATAGCGGCCTTGGATGCGCTGTAGGCAACCTGCCCGATCTGGCCCTCGAATGCAGCGCCGGAAGAGACGCCGATCAACACGCCGCGCTCGCCTTCTTCGGTCGGAGCGTTGGCCACCATGTGCGCGGCCGCGGCGCGGAACACATTGACGGTGCCGCTCACGTTGACACGCATCACCTTCTCGAAGGTTGCCATGTCCAACGGCCCTGTCCGGTTGAGCAGCTTGGACGGACCAGGAATCGCCGCTGCCGTCACGGCGGCGTTGATGGCGCCGAAGCGGTCGACGCCCGCCTGGAGCGCCCGCTCCACGGCGAGCGGGTCGGCGATGTCGGTTTCTACAAAGAGACAAGTGCCGCCCAACTCGGCTTCGAGTTCGCGTCCGCGCGTGGCGTTGAGATCCAGCAGCAGGACGCCGCGAGCGCCCTTGTCCACAAAGTGACGCGCCGTCGCTTCGCCCAGGCCCGAGGCGCCACCGGAGATGACCAGAACAGTATTTTCGATTTTCATGAGCAGATTTCAGGCTTCAGGTTTTCAAACTGGGGCTTTCTGCGGCCAAGGAAGGCGCGCACGCCTTCAGCGAAGTCCGCGCCTTCGGCGTGCCTGGCGTTCTCGCGCGCCTCTTCGGCGATGGCGACCGCCAAGCTCGGCTGCTCAAGGCCTGATGCAACCAGCCGCTTGACGGCTGCAAGCCCCGCGGGGCTGTTCCTCGCCAGGCGCGTCGCGAGTGCATGCACCGAAGCCTCGAACTCCGCAGCAGGAAATACCCGGGCGACGAGGCCAAGCGGCACCAGTTCCTCGGCCTTCATGGAATCACCGGTCAGCATGAGGTACTTGGCCTGCAGCGGTCCGAGAATGCGTGGCAGCATCGCGCTCGCGCCGCCACCGGGAATGGCGCCCACGTTCGAATGGCCGTCGGAAATCGAAGCGCCCGCGACAGCGACGATGAAGTCGGCGCATAGCGCGAGTTCAAGGCCACCACCGGCCGCGATGCCGTTAACCGCGGCGACGATCGGCTTCGGGAACGAGCGCAGGCGGCTGAAGGTCTGCTCGACGGTCGCCAGGAATGCAGACAAGGCCGAACTGCTCTCGCCTACGTTCAGGCCAGACAAATCGGCGCCTGCGCAGAACGCACGACCCGCGCCTGTGATCACCACCGCGCGCACATCGGCATCGGCATGCAATGCCGCGAAAAGCACGTCCAGCTCCTCGAGCATCCCTATCGAAAGCGTGTTGAGCGCTTCCCGGCGATTTAGTGTTACCCACGCCACGCGGTCGCGGACCTCTGCGTGCAAGCAGCTGCCACCTGCAGGTGCGTTCGCCTCTGTATCGTTGGTCAATCGGAACTCCACTAAATGACTCTTAAGTCGATGACTCTACCCGTTAGTCGAATGACCGACTATAGGGTTTTCCCGAACGACTTCAAGAAGGCTCAGCGAGGAGTCATAGGGATAAAATGACCATTTGAAGAATCGCTTCCAATCAATGGCATGGCAGGAAAAATGACGCGCAGTGATGCAGTGGAGAAACGTGCTTCGCCGACGGTGAAGCGAACCAAGCCCAAGTGGGGAAATCCGCAAACCATAGAAGACCAGCACCGCAGCAAACGAGAGGCCCTGTTTCTCACGGCTGCGCGCGCCTTCAACGAGGCGGGCTTTCACAACACGACGCTCGATGACATAGCTGCTCGCCTGCACGTCGCCAAGCCGACGCTCTACTACTACGTCAAGAACAAGGACGACATCCTTCTTGAATGTCACCGGCTTGCCTTCGCACACATGCAGGATGCGATCGAGGAGACGAAGCGATCCTCGCAGACAGGAATGGAGAAGGCACACACCTTCCTGCTGGCCTACATGGAACTCGTCTGCAACCCCTTCGGTCAGTGCATCATCCGCACTGGCCTGCAGCCGCTTACTCCGCAGAGCCGCGCGAAGCTGCTGCCGATCGCGCGCCGGATCAATGCTTCGCTGCAGGAGATCATCCGTCAGGGCGTTGACGACGGCAGCATCCGCGAGTGCGATATCAAGCTGACTACCAACGCGATTTTGGGCTGCTTCAATAGCGTTGCGTTCTGGTACAACGAAGGCGGCACGCTGAAACCTGCTGACATTACGCTGAAGTACATGGACTTGTTTCTTGATGGACTGAGCCCCTGATCACTGACTGGGTCACAGGTGTCTTTGGCACGTTCGATGTCAGGAGACACCGCGTCGCCGTCCTAGTTCCCAAGTGACGCCGCTGCCGCGCGCTATCGCGCCCACTTGCTGCCCCAAGCGACGCTCGATGACGGCATTCCATGGCACCAAGGTAAAACCCAGACCGTCGTCCAGCATCGCAAATCGACCGCTGGCAAGCAGCACATGGCGGCGGTAGACGCCGGACACGCGCTCGCCATCGACCGCCGGCCGGTAGGCCATGCCCGTCTCGCTGGCGATGGCGCGCGCAGCCTCATCGAGGTCGCGATGGCGCAGTGTGCCCAGCAGGTTGCGCGCGAGCACCACGCGCGAGCCGCACCGCTCGGCCAAGCCGTGTTCCACGAGAAACTCGCTGCGCTGGCGCAACGCTTCGCGTAGCTCGCCACCGAACCCCTTGTCGACGACGCCCGCCACGCCACCGATCAACTGCCGGTCCAGCCAGGTCGCGCCGATCACGCGCGCCTGCCGCTCGATCGGCAGGTGCGAATGCAGCGTCATGCTGCCGCCGGCCAGGCGCTGCGCGTCGTGCTGGCGTGCCCGCTCCGGCAGGTCGGCCGGCACGCGCCAGGTGCCTTCCGCCACGCGCTCGACCAGGCCGGCGCGGCGCAGTGATTCCAGGCGGCGCACGTGCGCGGCGACGGTCTCCTGCGGATCGCCGCCGCGACCGGGCTGGGCGCGCAGCAGGGCGAGATGATGATCGGTGCGGTACACGCCGCCCTCGGCGAGCCCGGCGATGGTCTTGTCCACGGCGCGCCCCTCGACCGCGCCGCGCGCCTCGACCACGGCGCCGGCCGGGAACTGTTCGAGTTCGGTACCGGCCGGCAGCGCGACGTAGTGCGCTCGGCCGTCGATGCCATCGAGCACCAGATACCCGCGCTCCTGCAACTCGTCGGCCAGACCTTTGCCGACCACGCGGCCGATCACGGTCTGCGCGGTCTCGCCTGGCGTGAAGACGGTCATCTCGCGCTGCTGCGAGCCGAGCGCGCGCTGCATGGTCCGCACGATGTCGCCTCGCTCGCCCATCGCACGCAGCGTCGGCTCGATGTCGGGCCGCAGCCGCCAGCGGTTGATGCCATCCGGCTCGGCCAGGCCCATTGCGGTGAGCCGCTGCATCCGGCCGATCAGCAGCGTGCGCGGTTGGCGCGCGGCATCGCCGGCCGTCAGCTCTACCACACCAGCGCGGGCCTGCTGCTGCAGGCCGCGGTCGAGCGTGGTCCAGCGCTCCTGATCCACTTCGCGCAGCAGGCCCTCACGGATCTCGCGCTCGGTGCGCGGCCCGAGCCACTCGGTCGCCAGTTCGCAGGCGCGCAGCCGCATGCCGTGGGCGATGTAGTCGCGCGCGATGATGAGGTCGTGGCCCGTCTGGTCTCGGCCGCGCAGCACGATGTGCGTGTGCGGGTTGTCAGTGTTCCAGTGATCCACGGCTACCCAGTCGAGCGAGCTGCCCAAGTCGCCCTCCATGCGGGTCATCAGATGGCGCGTGTAGCCACGCAGGTCCTCGAGCTGCTGCGCGTCTTCGGGCGAGACGATGAAGCGGAACTGGTGGCGGTCGCCACGGCCGCGTTCCTCGAATTCGCCAAGGTCCGCGTTGTCGGTGGTCGGCCCGTAGGCGTGCCCCTTGCCACCGTCGCGATCCACGCCCTCGCGCTCGACATAGCGCAGGTGCGTTTCGACCGAGCGCGCGCCGGCCTGCTTCAACACCACATAGCGAGCCTTGATGACGACGCGGCGCGCGCCGGCGCCGAGGTGCCGGCCGGCGGTCTGCGCAGCGACATGGCCGCGCCCAAGCTTGGCGGCGCTTCGCCCGCCGGATCGCCTGGGTTGCATCTTCGGACCACCCTTGTTCGCTTCGCGCAGCACGCGGCTGACGAAGCGCTGGCCGTCGCTTGGCTGACCCGTTCGTGGAGATTTCGGCGGGCCAGGCCGGACGCGGAAGCGGTCGTCATCGCGCCCGGTCATTGCGTAGGCTCCAGCGCGGCCCGGCGCAATGCAACGCAGGCAGCACGCGAGAACCCAAGCGCCGATGCGCACTTGCCGCCGCTTGCGGCACGCGGCCGGCCGAAGGCCGTGCCGCGCCAACCCGGGGTCTCCTCGTTTTCAGTGCAATAAGTGACGGTACGAAAAGCTAGCACTG
>JAFMJY010000104.1 GCA_017853245.1 Burkholderiales bacterium
AGCCCTGGCCGTCGTCCGCCACGCTGATTCGACAGCAGCCGTTGCGCCGCTCGATAGTGACCGACGCGTTGCGCGCTGCCGCGTGCTTGACGACGTTGGCGAGAGCCTCCTGGATGATGTGCAAGACCTGTGACTCCTGCTCTGCGGGTAGACGCAGGCCCGGCATGCGGTTCTGTACGTGCAGCACGATACCCGTGCGGTCCTGGAAGGTACGGGCGGTGGTTTCCAAGGCGTGCCCCAGGCCCAGGGGGTCCATGGACTGGCGAAAGTGGGTAATGAGGCTGCGGAGCCCGGCGTGCGTTTCGCCCAACGTTGCCTGTACATCCGCGAAATACTTTTGCGCCCGCTCGGTGTCTTTCTCCCGGATGGCGTCCTGCAGCAGGCTCATCCGCATGCGCATGAAGGAGAGGTTTTGTGCCAGGGCATCGTGCACTTCGTTGGCGAGCGCCTGGCGCTCGGCCACGAGGCTTGCTTGCAGGCGGTCGTGCTCGTGCTCGGCGCTTTCCAGGACCAGGTCCAGCAGCTCGGTGACCGGGCTGAGAATCGCTGACATGTCCGCGGGCAGGGCCGTTCGCTGGTCGAAGAAGAGGTTGAAGACGCCGATAGGGGTGCCCCGGCAGTGCAGGGGCACGGCGAGCATGACACCGACCTCCGCCATCTCGAGGGCCTTGCCCATGCGCTGCGTGCAAACGTGCGGGGTAGGGTTGACTTGCAGCGCGTCGTGAATGAGCGCTTCGCCGCACGAGCCGCAACCCGCCTCCACATCTCGCTCCTCGCCCAGCAGTTCCGTCGGCAGGCCGACGGAGCAAATGAGGTGCATGCGCCCGTCGTTTCGCAGCACCAGCCGCACGGCGCCACCGCGGGCGCCCGTGAGGGCAACGATGGCACCCATGCCACGGGAGAGCAGGGGGCCGAGAGGGCCGCCTGTTTCAAGTGCGGCGGCAACTTCCGTTGGCACGCCCACGCCAGGGCGATACACGGCCTCGCGATCGGTCCGCTGCGAGACGGGCACGAGCCTGACGGGGGTATCCACGGCCTACCAGCACACCTCGAGGCGGTCGCCCCGGACTCGATGCTCCAGGCGCTTGAGCGGACTGGACCCCTTGGCGATGCATTCCCCGGTGTTCAGGTCAAATGCCCACTGGTGCTTGGGGCAGGTGAGCGTACAGCCCGACAGTGCCAGCTCGGGGATATTGGTCACTTGATGCGGGCAGCGGCTGTCGTAGACCTGAATGGCCTTCGGGGTGCGGCGCACAAAGAGGCCCTGGTCGCCGATCTCCAGGCGTTTCACGCCGTCCTTCGGGAGGTCCGCCAGCGCCGAGACGTCGTGCCACTCGGGCTCGATCACCTTGCCCAGCCTCTGCGGATCGAACCCGGGGATGTTCATCTCCAGGATGATGTCCACGGCCCAGACGATCTTGGCCAGGCCCAGGGCGGGGAAGGACATGAGGAGGGCATCCAGCACCTCGTCCGGGGTGGCCCCTTCGCGAAGGGCGCGGCCGAGGTACTGCTTGAAGCCGTTCCGCGTCTGGGCGTGGACCTTGGTGATGACCGAGATCAGGTTCCGGGTCTTGGGGTCCAAGTGCTTGCCCGCCTCCTTGAGGAAGGCGAGGTAGGGGCCCATGGCATTGGGCCGGGCTTTGACCAGGTAATTCAGGGCGTCGCTCATGGGGGAGATGATACCGGTGTCAGGGCCACTTCTCACGCGCCGAGCGCTCGGCGTATCGCCATGCGTCACGGCAGATGTCCTCCAGGCTCCGCCGGGCTTTCCACCCGAGGCGCGATTGGGCGAACTCGGGGTTCGCGCAGTAAACCGCGACGTCCCCGGGACGGCGGCTGACGGTCTCGCGCGCGATGGCGATGCCGTTCACACGCTCGAAAGTTTCGATGAGCTCCTTCACGCTGACGCCGCGCCCGGTGCCAAGGTTGGCGGTGAGGACCTCGCCTGCCGGAATGCCCTCCAGCACGCCCAAGGCTGCAACGTGACCCTCCGCCAGATCGCAGACGTGGATGTAGTCGCGCACGCCAGTGCCATCCGGCGTGGGGTAGTCGTTGCCGAAAATCTGCAATCGCGAGAGCTGTCCCGCAGCGACGCGGCAGACGTAGGGCATCAGGTTGTTCGGCACGCCGCGCGGATGCTCCCCGATCACGCCGCTTGAGTGCGCCCCGGCCGGGTTGAAGTACCGCAGCACTGCAATTCTCCAGCGCGGATCGGCGGCGGCGGTGTCCTCCAGAATCTGTTCGACCAAGCGCTTGGTGCGCCCGTAGGGGCTGGTGGGGCCCACAGCGGATTGCTCGGTCGACGGTGTCGTGCCCTCGGGGCTGTAAACCGTGGCCGAGCTGCCAAAGACGAAGCGGGTGACGTTCGCATCCGCCAGGGCCTGCAGGAGCGTGACCGTGCCCCTTACGTTGTTGTCGTAATAGCGCAGCGGCTGCTCGACCGATTCGCCGACGGCCTTGAGGCCTGCCAAGTGAATGACCGCGTCGACCTTCTCGCGGGCGAGCAGGCTCGCGAGTCCCAGCCGATCGCGCATGTCAATTTCCACGGGAGGCGCAATGCGCGGCGTGATCTCGCGGAGCCGCTCGGCTGCAGCCGGGGAGCTGTTGGAAAAGTTGTCGAGGGGTATCGCATGGTGGCCTGCCTCGGATAGCGCGGCCAGCACATGCGTGCCGATGTAGCCCGTGCCGCCAGTGACGAGGATGCGGCTCACGGCTGTGCGTTCCCCCGCGTGACGGTCACTGCGCGATGCATCGCTTTATCCTGCAACACCTTGAAAGGAGGGGGGGTAGTCTGGAGCATTAACTCATTTTCCCACTGCCGGTAGGCGGGCGCCGTTGTTTTCTTGCGAACGGTCAACAAGCCGTGGGATGGCCGCCGCTATGCTCGGTACGACCGTCAAACGGAGATTGGGTGATGTTCAAGCGAATCCTCTGCGCCACCGATGGGTCCAAGCGGTCGACCCATGCCGTGAAGACTGCTGCCGCCGTTGCCAAGGGAACAGGCGCCGCGCTCGTTCTGTTGCACGTCTCGCCTGCTTACTCCACGCCGTATTATCCGGATGGCGTCATGATCGACTGGCCATCGGAGAAAGACTACAAGCGCGATTGCAAAGCGGAGACGGAGAAGCTCTTCGAGCGGGAGGGCCAGGTTGCCAGAAAAGCGGGAGTAGACGTCGAGACTCTGCATGTTTTCGGCGACTCGCCCGCTGAATCCATCCTCAACTCAACCAAGAAGTCGAAGGCTGACCTCATTGTCATGGCGTCCCACGGCCGCAAGGGTTTCGAGGCGTTGCTGCTGGGCAGTGAAACCCAGAAGGTGCTCGCCCGTGCCACCACGCCGGTGATGGTCGTTCGCTGATGGCGGGGCTTTCCGCCAGCCAATTGAGCTTTCTCCGGAAGCGCCTGACGGAGCTCAAGGCTGTCGCTGTCGCGGCGCTGCGGCGCTCGCAGGGCGAGCTCAAGGGCGAGGACGCCGAGCTCCTGGCGGACCTCCACCGCACGGGCGACTGGGCGGTGGCCGAGGCGGAGTTCGAGCGCGACGTGGCCGGCGCGGAGAATGCGCGGCGTGCCATCGGCGACATTCTTGAGGCGGAGAAGCGGTTCGCTTCCGGCACCTATGGCGAGTGCGCTGCCTGCGGCACGGCCATCGCCTTCGAGCGGCTTTCTGCGCAACCGACCGCGTCTCGTTGCGTCCCCTGCCAACAGACGGCGGAGTGGAGGGCCCCGGGTCGGTAGAATCGCCCACCTGATGCATCTCATCAGGAACGGGCCATGACGCCTCCGCAATCCTCGCCCACGGCCAAGCCGCTGGGTGGCCCGCTCAAGAAGCGGCTTCATCCTCTGCATCCCTTGCTTGCCCCGGGGTCCGTCGCGCTCGTGGGGGCGAGCGAGCGTCCTGGTTCACTCGGCCGGGTGGTGCGCGAAAGCCTGATGGCGAGCGAGTTTGCGGGGCCGCTCTTCTGGGTGAACCCGGGCCATGAAACGATAGCCGGACAGCCCTGCCATCGGAGCCTCGAGGACGTGGGCGAGCCGGTAGATCTGGCCGTGGTCACTGCGCCCGCCGCCGCCACTCCGGGCATCGTCGAAAACGCTGCGCGTGCGGGCGTGCCTGCGGTGCTGGTGCTCTCGGCAGGCTTCAGCGAAACAGGGGAAGAGGGCCGCAAGCTCGAGGAGCGCTTGCTGGCGGCGGCGCGCGAAGGGGGCGTGCGCCTATTGGGCCCCAACTGCCTTGGCCTGCTGCGGCCGTCGATCGGGCTCAACGCGTCATTCGCCCGCACCGGTTGCAGGCCCGGAAATATCGCGCTGGTATCGCAATCGGGAGCCATCTGTTCGGCGCTGGTGGACTGGGCCGCCACTGCCAACGTCGGCTTCTCCAGCGTGGTGTCCCTCGGGGCCGCGACGGACGTCGACTTTGGCGACGTCCTGGATTACCTGCTCTTCGACCCCCAGACGCAATCGGTGCTGCTCTACGTCGAGGGGGTGCATCACGGCCGCTCGTTCATCAGCGCGCTGCGGGCAGTGGCCCGGGCAAAGCCAGTCGTGGTGTTGAAGGTCGGGCGGCACGCGGCGGGTTCCCGGGCGGCCCGCTCGCACACGGGGGCCTTGGTGGGCGACGACGCCGTCTTCGACGCAGTGCTCGCCCGCTGTGGCGTCGTGCGTGTCCCGAGCTACGGGGACCTCTTTGCAGCTGCCCGAGTGCTCTCCGGCCGTCATCGGCCCCGAGGAGACCGGTTGGCCGTGGTTACCAACGGGGGCGGCCCCGGTGTGCTCGCGGCCGATGCGCTGGCCAGCCTGGGCCTAAGCCTGCCTGAGCTCGCGCCAGCAACCTTGGACGCACTGGGCCAGATTCTTCCCGCTCACTGGTCACGCGGCAACCCAGTCGACGTGATCGGCGATGCGGATGGGGCTCGTTTTGCGGGGGCTGCTTCCCGAGTTGCCGCAGACCCCAACGTGGATGCGGTCCTCACGCTGTACTGCCCCACGGCAGTGAGTCGCGCGGATGACGTTGCTGACGCGTTGCTGCCGGTGGCGGAGGCAGGTGGCAAGCCGTTGCTGACCGCGTGGCTCGGGGATGGTGGCGTGTCGGCCGCCCGGCATCGTGTCGAGCAGGCTGGGCTGCCCAGTTATCGCAGCGCCGAGATTGCCGTCGAGGCGTTCGCCACGCTCGCGATCCACGCGCGCAACCAGAGGCTCCTGCTCGAGGCGCCGCCACCCCGCGCCCGCGAAGACGAGCACAAGCTGGAAGTTGCGCGCGGCATCCGGGACGCGGCACTCGCCCGCGGGCGGACGTTGCTGAACGAGGTCGAGGCCAAGGCGCTGCTCGCTGCGTTCGACATCCCCGTCTCGCGATCGATCGTTGCGAAAAGTCGTGCGGAAGCGGTCACGGCGGCAAGCGCCATCGGCTACCCGGTGGTCATGAAAGTCCTGTCGCCGGATGTCTCCCACAAGTCCGATGTCGAGGGCGTGCGGCTCAGCGTTCGTGACTCGCGCCAAGTAAGCGACCAATACGATGACATTGCCGCGTGCCTCAAGCGCCTGGCGCCGTCAGCAAGGTTCTCCGGCGTGCTCGTGCAGGCCATGGTGGAGCGCCGGCATGGTCGCGAGTTGATGGTGGGCGTGGTGCGCGACCCGGTGTTCGGCCCCGTGATCAGCTTTGGGTCGGGCGGTATTGCCGTGGAGTTGCTGCGTGACAATGCCATCGGGCTGCCGCCACTCAACGTGAAGCTCGCTGGGGAGTTGATCGGCCGCACGGGGGCGGCCAGGCTCCTTGGCGCGTACCGGAACGTGCCAGCCGCCAATCGAGCAGCGCTGATTGATGTGCTGTTGCGGGTGTCGGACCTCGTGTGCGCCGCGCCTTGGGTAGCCGAGATGGATATCAACCCGCTGCTGGTGGACCCTTACGGAGCCGTAGCCCTGGATGCGCGCGTTGTGATCGACCCTGTCGCCCGCGAGGCGGACGAGCGCTTCTCCCATCTGGCCATTCACCCCTATCCCCAGTCCCTCGAGAGGGTGGCGCAGCTACGCGATGGCTCCCGGGTCACCATTCGCCCGATCCGCCCGGAGGATTCGGCGATGGAGACGGCATTCATCTCCCATCTCTCCGACGAGTCTCGCTACCTGCGTTTCCTTTCGATGGTTCGGCATGTCACGCCAGAGATGGTGGCGCGCTTCACGCAGATCGACTACGACCGCGAAATGGCGCTCATCGGCGTGCGCAAGGAGGCCGATGCCGAGTGGATCATCGGCGTAGCGCGCTACGTGCGCGATCCCAACCCGGCGAGCGCCGAGTTCGCGATCGTCGTGGCTGATTCCGCGCAGCGCCAGGGCCTTGCGCGGCAGCTCATGGTGCAGTTGATGTCCCACGCAAAGCGAGCGGGCATCACCCACTTGCGTGGCCTGGTGCTCTCGTCGAACCGGCCGATGCGGGATTTCATGCAGCGGCTGGGCTTTGCCTCGGGCCCGGCCGCCGAAGACCATGGCCTCGTCGCCGTGGTGAAGGAGCTCTAGGAGCTGCCTCCACAGCCATCCTGCCGCTTCGGGCAGCCGATCGGGCGGGCCTCCGGGGCCAGCGTGCATCGGTTCATTTCCCACGGCGAGCGTTGCAGGAAGCAGGTGAGCGCGCTCGAGCCGGCTGCCATTGCCCAAAAGGTGAAGAAGCCCAGCGTGTAGATCGCCTGCCGGCTGAGCGCGACGGGCTCTCCAAAGAAATGCAGGTCCTCGGGCTGTACGAGCGTGAAGAACACCACTTCCATGACGCCCGCCATCAGGAATGACGGCCATAGCACCCACGCAATGCGCTGCGTGAGTGGGTTATGGTGCGTCGACCCGGGCACGCGAGTCATTGGCCGACTCCGGGGGTGAGCACGGCGGGCCCGGCTGTGTTCGGCTCGAGGGTGGCGGAGACGCGCCACTGAGGCGTCTCGACGATGGCCAGCCAGCGGGTGGCCGAAAGGGGAGGGGCGGATCCGGAATAGCGGCCTGGTTCGCTCTGCTCGAGCACCAGTGTGCGATCGTCGCTCGCGCGCGAGGGGTGCACGAGGCGGAGCGATAGTCTGTCGGGCAGCGGGGCGTCCCCCGACAGTGCGACGCGAACCGCTCTCGCTTCCCGGGCGATCTCACCGCGAACCCGGAGGGCAACCGCAGCTGCATCGCGCGCAATCTGTCGGTTCACGCCCAGGCCCTGCTTGTAGTAATCGTCGGCGACCAGGCCATCGGCGCCCGTGAACGCGATGACCGTCGTGATCACGCCGGCGACGATGACGAGCCCGGGCCCGGCCATCAGCAGCCACGGCCAACGGTGCCGGTACCAGGGCGCAGCCGGGGCTTTGCAGGCGAGGGAAGCGGAAGCGGTGGTGGCGTTCATGGGGTTCTCCTTGAGCCCGGCAGTCATTTCCGCGGGCTCAGAAAGACGGCCCTCTCGGTGACGCGGATGCCGCTGCCGGAATCGTCAGCGACGGTGATGTGGATGGGTTGCGAGCCCCCCGCCGCCGCCTCAGCGGGCATGCGGATGCGAACGGGGAAGGCGCGGGTCGAGGCAGGTGCCATTTCGATCACGGTGTCGGAGGCAATGCGAATGCCTGCCCCACCGTCGACCGATAGCCGATAGCGGCGCGCAGCCTCGGTGGTGTTCATCACTTGCAGTCGATAGACGTTTTCGAGCTGCCCATCCTCCACCTCACGGACAATGGCGCCGCGGTCTCGAATCACATCTACCTTGAGGGGGACGCGCAGCGACAGTGCCGTGATGGTGGCCCCCACCACGGCGGTGAGGATGCCCGCATAGATCAGCACACGCGGTCCGGGGCGACTATAGAAGGGCGGTGTCTGCCCTCATTGACGACTGTCAACCGAGGGTTGACGGAGGCTTCCCGGGGCTGTCGTCGTCCTTCACAACCGAGCGCCCTTCGTCATCGAGATCGTCGAATTGTCCGGTCGACATGGCCCACCAGAACACCCCGCCGATCGCAAAGGCGATCACCACGCCGAGGGGAATTAATAGGTAAATACTGTCCATTAATCAGGCATTTACAGGGATTTATGAAGGTGGTTTCGAGGCCTCGGGGTGGCTCGGTACACGCAGCAGGCGCAACGCATTGGCCACTACCAGCAGTGAAGAGAGGGACATGCCGAGGCTCGCGAGCCAGGGGGTGAGCAGGCCCGAAAGCGCCAGCGGAATGCTCACCGCGTTGTAGACGATCGACCAGCCGATGTTCTGGCGGATCACGCGCCGGGTCTTCTTGGCCAGCGCGATGGCGTCCGCTACGGCCATCAGGGAGGGGCTCGCCACCACCAAGTCGGCCTGGGATTGAGCCAGCGCTGCCCCGCTGCCCAAGGCGATGGAAACCTGCGCTCGGGCTAGCACCGGGGCGTCGTTGATGCCGTCGCCCACCATGGCCACCACCGCCCCCCCGGCCGCCAGCTCGGCCACCCGGCGGGCTTTCTCATCCGGGCTGGCGGCGGCGATGCGCTGGGTGATCCCGAGTTCGCCGGCCACCCGGTCGACCACGCTCTGCCGATCGCCGGAGAGCATCACCACCTCGCAGCCCTCGCGGCGGGCGGCGGCCACCACGGCGGCGGCCTCGGGGCGAAGGACGTCGTCGAAGTGAA
>JAFMJY010000020.1 GCA_017853245.1 Burkholderiales bacterium
ATGCCAGCGCGGCCCGAGGGGCGCCGCGACGCGTTGCAGTTGAAGCAGGCTGCGGCCGCGTTGGGCTACCAGGAGGTCATCTGTTACAGCTTCGTACCGGCAGCCTGGGAGCAAGACTTCGCGGGCAACCCCGCGCCGGTTCGCCTGGCGAACCCCATTGCAAGCACCATGGACGTGATGCGCTCCAGCCTGGCCGGCGGGCTTATCGACGTAGTCAAATCCAACCTGAATCGTGGCGCTGAGCGGGTGAAGGCGTTCGAGCTGGGCCGTTGCTTTCTCGGCTTCGAGGCCTCCGATGACGATCAGCCAGAGAGGATCGGTGGCATCGCATACGGCAGCCGGTTGCCGGAGCAGTGGGGCGCCCATGGCGAGGCCACAGACTTCTTCGACGTGAAGGGCGATGTCGAAAATCTCGCAGGGGCAGTGCGAATCGAGTGGCGCCCTGCGCAGCGCGCGGCGTGCCATCCCGGGCGCTGCGCGGAGGCAGTGGTGGGCGGAAGGGTGGTCGGGTGGGTAGGTGAGCTGCATCCGGCCTGGCAGCAAAAATATGACCTGCCGAAACCGGCGGTGCTCTTCGAGGTCGACTCGGCTGGGCTGCTGGCTCCGCCGACGCCGAGCTTCAGCGGGGTCTCTCGCATGCCGCGGGTGCGTCGTGATCTCGCGGTGCTGGTTCCTGCTCGCACACCGGTGGGGGACATTCTTGCCGCGCTTCGCGAGGCTGCGCCTGACGTTGTCCAGTCGCTCGAGGTGTTCGATCAATACCAGGGCAGAGGTGTCCCGTCCGACCGAAAAAGCCTTGCGTTTCGGGTAGTTATGCAAGATACTTCGCGAACTCTGACGGATGCGGAAATCGATGCCGTCATGGGTTCGTTGCTCGGCGTGTTGTCGGATCGCTTCGAGGCGGAGCTTCGCTCTTGAAAGATAAACTCACCCTAACCAAGGCCGAGCTGGCCAACCTGATGTTCGAACGGGTCGGCCTCAACAAGCGCGAGGCCAAGGACATGGTGGATTCCTTCTTCGAGGAAATCCGCACGGCCCTCGAGCGGGGCGACATGGTGAAGCTGTCCGGCTTCGGCAACTTCCAGTTGCGCAAGAAACCGCAGCGCCCGGGCCGCAATCCCAAGACCGGCCAGGAAATTCCCATCACCGCCCGGCGCGTGGTCACGTTCCACGCGAGCCAGAAGCTCAAATCCCTGGTGGAGAAGTCATTTGACGCCCGCGGAGAGACCGGAGGCGAGTGAATTGCCGGTGATCCCGGCCAAGCGCTACTTCACTATCGGTGAAGTGAGCGAGCTTTGCGCCGTCAAGCCGCACGTTCTGCGCTACTGGGAGCAGGAATTCGTCCAGCTGAAGCCAGTCAAGCGGCGCGGCAACCGCCGCTATTACCAGCATCACGAAGTGCTTCTCGTGCGTCGTATCCGCGAGCTGCTCTACGAGCATGGTTTCACCATTGCAGGGGCACGCAACCGCCTCATGGAGCCCGTGGCGCCGAGGGTGGCGCCGCGACGGGTGGCCGGCACCATGACCGTTCCGCAGCCGATCTCGCCTGCCAACATCCGCCGAGAACTCAAGAGCATCTTGAAGATGCTCGGCACGGACTAAAGACCCGAAGGCCGGACGCTCGCGTCGGCTATAATTGCAGTCCGGTCGGGGCGTAGCGCAGCCTGGTAGCGCACCTGCATGGGGTGCAGGGGGTCGGAGGTTCGAATCCTCTCGCCCCGACCATTCTTCATCCGTGTCCCACGGACGCCTGGCGGAGTCAGCGCAGCACAGGCGCCCCGGCGGAACTGGCCAGCCACCGCTGCGCGAGTGCTTCAAGCACTCCCTCGTCCCGCAACTTCATGACGGCCCTGGAAACACACAGGGTCAGCGCGCTGTTCTTCGACAGGAGCAGCCCGAATCCGCCGTCGGTTGCGTCACTGCCTGCGATCTGGCCGACAATGATGCTTCCGGGGATCTCCGCAGCCGCCAGATAGAAAGCCGTGGGGAGGTCCACGACAACGCCGTCGAGTTGTTGGGATCGGAGTGCCGCCACGGCGGCTTCAGTGTCGGGAAATCCCCGGGGACTGAGCCCGACCAGGCGCCCAACGCTCTCGAAGGATGTCGTGCCTGCTGCCGCGCCCAGGATGGCTTGTATGTCTCGCAACCCCTGCAGGGACGTCACGCGCGCGAGCCGACCTCCCTGCAAGGCAACGATCGCTTGCGTCGAGCGGTAATACGGCGGCGAAAAGTCCACCAGACGGGCGCGCTCCTCGGTGATGGAGTATTGCTGGAGGTTGAAGTCATACGGCTTCGCGCCAGCCGATATTGCCGCGCTGAAGTCCGACCGGGCCCACTTCACCGCCAGAGGAGCGAAGCCCAACCTGTCGGCAACGGCATAGGCCACTGCAGCCTCGAATCCCTCGCCAGACTCCGGGCGGTCTGCCAGCACCCAAGGGGCATAGGCAGGCCTGCCTGTGGCGATCGTCAGCACCCCCGTCTCGAGCGTGGGCAGCGTGGCGGGCGTGCAATCGGCGGTTTCCGGTCCTGCCGGGGAGCAGGCTGCCAGGGCACTGGCCGCGAGAGTCAGGAATAGGGCGGGGAGGCTACGCGCGGTCACGGAGTGTCCCTGCTAGGGCCCCAGCCGCTCGTCACGCGCACCGTCGCGCAGGCGCACCAGCTCCGCCAGGCTCTTGATCCCCAACTTGACCAGGATGTTGGCCTTGTGCGTGCTGACGGTTTTTTCGCTCAGGCTCAGGCGCCGCGCAATGTCATTGTTGCCGAGCCCTTCGCAGAGCAGCTCCATGACTTCGCGCTCGCGCGGCGAGAGGGTCGCGAAAGGGTCGGAGGGCAGCTCCTGTTCGGCAAGAACCGCTTTGCGGATACGCGGGTCGATGAATCGCTCGCCCGCTGCCACCCGCTGCAGCGCCAACATCAGCACCTCCGGGTCGTTGTCCTTGGTGACAAAGCCCAGGGCGCCCGCGTCCAGTGCTGCGCGCGCGAGGCGTGGGTTGTTGTGCATGCTCACCACCAGGATGGATGTGTTGGGCCACTGGGCCAGCACGCGCGCGATCAGGTCCGGCCCGTTGGGGGGCGGCATGCTCAGGTCCATGACGAAGACGTTGCAAGCATGGTCACCGAGGAGCTGAAGGGCCGATACGCCGTCACTCGCTTCCCCCACCACCTCGAACCCCGCTTCGCCTTCGATGAGCCGACGCAAGCCCGCTCGCACCATCGCGTGGTCATCGGCCAGGGCTACTCGGAGGCGTTGCGCGGTCATGGCGAGGGCGGGGCGCCCGTGGTCGGCAGCGTGGCGATGACGCGGGTGCCTCGACCCGGCGTGCTTTCGATCTCGAGGGAGCCGCCCAGCGCTTCCACGCGGTGGCGCATGCCGGCAATTCCCAGGCGGCCTCGCAGCATGTGGGGAGTGCGCACGAAGCCCTGCCCATCATCCTGCACTTGCACGCGGAGGAAGCCGTTATCGACCGACAAGTGGATGTCGATGGCGCTTGGCGCCCCATGGCGTACGGCGTTGGTGATGCACTCTTGCACGATGCGGTAGGCCGCCATGCTCACCGTATCGGGAAGGGGGTTGGCGGGAAGGTCGTCCCGCAAGGTAAAGCGCACGCTGGAGGATGACTCGAATTCGTGCCTCAGTTCATCCAAGGCTTCGGCGAGGCCGGCCTCGAGAGCGGCGGGATGAAGCCGCCGTGAGATGTCACGCACGGCGCTGATGGCGCGGTCAACCTCCGCCTTCAGCGCGACAACCCGGTCGGGCAGCTGCCCTGCGGGGTCATCGCCGAGGGCTCGCGGCAGCATCGCGATCTCCAGGCGAAGCACCGTGAGCCGCTGGCCCAGGTCGTCGTGAATCTCCTGTGCGATGCGCTGCGATTCCTCCTCGCGCACGCGGGTGAGCGCGGCGTTGAGGGCGAGGAGCTCGTCTTGCGAGGCGCGCAGGGCCTCCTCGCTGCGCTGGAGCATGGCGAGTTGTACCTCCTGGCGATTGGCCGTGTCGGCACGCAGGCGAGCCATGACGAAGACGATGTAGGAAAGGAACACCAGCGCGATAGACCCAAGCACGCCAAATGCAACCAGCGTTCCCCGCGCTGCGGCGATGACTTCCTTCAGGGGTTTCGTGGGGCGTCCCACGATGAGCGTGACTGGGTAATCGGCCGCCCGTCGCCACGCGTAGAGCCGCTCGACGCTGTCGATGGGGGATCGCATCACGCCGCTGCCTTCGGGCGGCAGGCCCTGGGAGGCAGGGGTGGCGGCCCGGATGGGCTCCCAGTCGTCGCGCACCGGGTCTTCCTCGGTCTGAAGCCGGTGGCGTCTTTCTCCGGGCGGCGTGCGCACGACGGCGCGAAACAGGCTGGAGCCTTCGTCGTGAACGGAGCTCACCACCCAGTCGGGCCTCAGGTCGAGCGATTCGAATGTGCGCGCGAGCACGGCTGGCGAGAAAGTGAGCATGAGGACAGCGGCAGTCCCGCCGTCGGCGCCCTCGATGCGACGGCTCAGGGGAACGACGGTTCGGGCCACCAGCGGGTCCCAGACAGGCTCACCGATCACCAGGCCGCGCGGCTTTTGTTCGGCATGGGCGCGGAAGACGGGTCGCATGCTGAGGTCGACACCGATCTGCGAAGGCGAGGCGCTGCTGTAGACCGCCCGGCCCGTCGGGCCGATCACCTTCACGTCGAAGGGCAGCGCATCGCCGGAATCCCGCTGCCTTCGGCGCACTCGCGGGTCGAAGCTTGCCGGGTCCCGTGCCCAGTCGTCCGCCAGGTCAATGAGGATCAGGTCGGCGCTGCGCATGGCGCCGCGCAGAACTTCGGCGCCCAGCGTTGCAACAGCGACGACCGCCGTCTCGGCGCTTGCCCGTCTTTCGCCTTCGACCCGGTTCGCCTCGTAGAGCAGGGCCGCCCACATGACAGCGAACAGCACGGCGCCTCCCAGCCCCACCCGTGTCGCGATGCCCGACGGGGTTGGGGCGGCGACAAGCGCGCGCAGCCGCGCAAGCGCCTTGCCGCGAGGGAGGTGTGGCGACTTGGTGGGGGTGGGGGCGACGCCCGGCAGCTCAAGGCCGCCCGAGGGTGAGCCCCGTGGGGCTTCAGCGGCCAGGGGGGGTGCCGGGCGCCTTCAGCAGGCTGGTGACGCTGTCGCTGTGGCGCTTGAGGTGTTTTTCGATGCTCCGCAGCCGGGCCAGGATTTCCACCAGCGCCCACAGCATGATGCCGAACATGGCAAAGAAGATGATGGTCTGGATTTCCATGCAACCCTCCTGTCGGGGACGTGACGCCATGATATCGCGAAGCCTCGGACAGGCGCGCCTGCGATTGACAGGCAGGCAGGGCTTGCGTAGTGTTCGCCGCAATCGGACGGGAGAGCGTTCCCCTGTCGTCAGGGAACCGCCGAAGGGGTAGCGCCCGCAAACTCTCAGGCATCCAGGACCGTCCGGTTCGGGGTTCGTCGGAAGGCCAATGTTCCGGCGGGTGTCCCGCACTCTGGAGAGCGGTCCGGCCACAAGCCGGGCCCACCGAAGGGGCCGTCGGCGCCGGGGCGTTCCCGCGCCGTAATCTCTCAGGTACCGAGGACAGAGGGGCCAGGCAAACGCGCAGCGTTTCCCTGGCCCCTTTTGCTTTGGGGACCCGCCGTGCCGAAGTCGACGCCGCTCAACGCTGCCCACCGCGCCGCTGGCGCCCGCATGGTGGATTTCGGTGGCTGGGACATGCCGCTGCACTACGGCTCGCAGATCGAGGAGCACCACGCCGTGCGCCGTGACGCGGGGCTCTTCGACGTCTCCCACATGCTGGCGGTGGACGTCACGGGTGCCGGCGCACGAGACTTTCTTCGCTACGCACTCGCCAATGACGTCGCCAAGCTCACGCAGCCCGGGAAGGCCCTGTACTCCTGCCTGCTGGACGAAGTGGGCGGCGTGATCGACGACCTGATTGCGTACCGGTTCGATGACAGCGATTTTCGCGTTGTGGTGAACGCGGGCACGGCCGAGAGCGACCTGGCGTGGCTGGAAGCCCTTGCCGCGAAACGTGGTGGCGCCGTGTCCCTCCAGCCGCGTCGCGACCTCGCGATGGTTGCCATTCAGGGCCCGCGGGCACGCGAGCGCGCCTGGGAAGCGATGCCTGCCTGGCGCGGCCCGAGTGAAACGCTCACGCCGTTCTCGGCCGCCCGCCTGGGCGACACGATGATCGCGCGAACGGGCTACACCGGCGAAGATGGTTTTGAGGTCGCCGTGCCTGCTGCCGAGTCGGTGCCGCTCTGGGAGCGTCTGGTGGCTGTCGGGGTGCGGCCCTGTGGGCTCGGTGCTCGAGACACGCTGCGCCTCGAGGCCGGGATGAACCTGTACGGGCAGGACATGGAACGCGGCACGCTTCCCTGGGACGCGGGCCTCGCCTGGACCGTCGCCCTCGATGCAGGGCGGGACTTCATGGGGAAAGCCGCCCTTGAGGCAGCGGCTCGCCCGCATGTCTTCATGGGCCTCGTGCTGAAGGACCGAGGTGGTGTGCTCCGAGCGCACCAGAAAGTCAGCACCTCTCGCGGTGACGGGGAAATCACCAGCGGAACTTTTTCGCCGACTCTAGGCGTTCCCATCGCGCTCGCGCGCCTGCCTGCGGGCACCGAGCCGGGCGAGTCGGTGACGGTCGCCATTCGGGACCGCGCCCTCGCCGCCGTCGTCGTCAAGCCGCCGTTCGTTCGTGCCGGCAAGTCGCTGGTCAACCTGTAACCGAAAGCCTCACGTTCTTGAACACTCACAACCGGACCGCTCCGAAAGTGGCCATTAACCAGGAGGAAAGCCTGCCATGAATATCCCCGCCGAGCTTCGCTACACCGAGTCCCACGAGTGGGTCCGCAAGGAGGCCGACGGCACCGTGTCGGTTGGCATCACTGACCATGCCCAGAGCGCGTTGGGCGACATCGTGTTCGTCGAGCCGCCGAAGTCAGGCCGTACGGTTGCGGCCGGCGAGTCGGTCGGGGTGGTCGAGTCGGTAAAGGCGGCCTCGGACATCTACGCGCCCGTGGCGGGGGAAGTGGTCGCCGCGAACGCCGAGTTGGGCGACGCGCCGGAAAAAGTGAACCAGGATGCGTATGGCGCGTGGCTGTATCGCCTTCGCCCCGAGAGCGCTGCGGCGGTCGATGCGCTGCTCGATGCAGCCGCCTACCAAAAGATCGCTGAAGCGTAGAGGGGTTCCCATGCCTGACACCGCCGCTGCATCCGCCCTGCACAATACGCTCGCGAGCCTCGAGGAGGCCGATGCCTTCTCGCGCCGGCACATCGGGCCCTCTGCTGCCGAAGAGCAGGACATGCTCTCGACGCTGGGCTTCGGCACCCTGGGCGACCTGATCGACGCGGTCGTGCCGGCGAGCATACGGCGCCGCGACCCGCTGCCGTTGGGAGAGCCCCTCACGGAAGCCGAGGCGCTCGCGCGCCTGCGGTCGATTGCCCAGAAGAACCGTGTCCATCGTTCCTTCATCGGGCAGGGCTACTACGGCACGCTGGTGCCTGGCGTCATCCAACGCAACGTTCTGGAAAACCCCGCCTGGTACACGGCGTACACGCCTTACCAGCCGGAGATTTCTCAAGGCCGTCTCGAGGCCCTGGTGAATTTCCAGACCATGGTCTGTGACCTGACGGGCATGGCCATCGCCAACGCCTCGATGCTCGATGAGGCAACAGCGGCAGCTGAAGCGATGGCTTTGTGCTTTCGGTCAAGCGACCCCGAGTCGAAGGTGTTTGCGGTGGCTGATGACGTGCTGCCGCAGACGATCGACGTCCTGCGCACGCGCGCGGCGCCGCTCGGCATCGACATTCGAGTCATGCCCGCCGAAGGGCTCGCGGGATCGAGCGCCTTTGGCGCGTTGGTGCAGTACCCGGGCGTGAGCGGTGAAATTCGCGACTACAAGGCGCTCGCTGTCGCATTGCACGAGAAGGGTGCGCTGCTGGTTTGCGCGGCAGACTTGCTGGCGCTTGCAATCCTTCGCTCCCCGGGCGAGTGGGGTGCGGATGTGGTCGTGGGCTCGGCGCAGCGCTTCGGCGTGCCGATGGGATTCGGAGGCCCGCATGCGGGTTACCTCGCAACGCGCGACTCGCTCAAGCGCACGCTTCCGGGGCGGCTGGTGGGTGCCACGGTGGATTCGCAGGGTGCGCCGGCCTACCGGCTTGCCCTGCAAACGCGCGAGCAGCACATTCGTCGGGACAAGGCGACCTCCAACATATGCACCGCCCAGGTGCTGCTGGCGGTGATGGCGGCGATGTACGCCGTCTATCACGGGCCCGATGGATTGCAACGCATCGCCTGCCGGGTCCATCGTCTTACTGCCATTGCAAAGGCGGGCCTCGAACGGCTGGGCTTCGCGGTCACGACCCGGGCCTTCTTCGACACGCTGACGGTGAAGACCGGCGCGCAAACGCAGGCCATCGTAGCCCGCAGCCACGCGGCCGGCGTGAACTTTCGTGAGATCGACGGTGAGACGCTGGGGCTCTCCCTTGACGAGACCGTCACCCGCGCCGACGTGGAGGCGATATGGGGCCTGTTCGCCGGCAAGGCGCCAGGCTTCTCCATAGCGGACATGCAATCCACGCCCGATGGAATCACGCAGGGCCAGCGGCGAGAGAGCGCATTCCTCACGCATCCAGTGTTCAACCGCTACCGGTCCGAAACACAGATGCTTCGCTATCTGCGCCGGCTCTCCGACAAGGACATCGCTCTCGACCGTGCGATGATTCCGCTGGGCAGTTGCACCATGAAGCTCAACGCCACCAGCGAGATGGTGCCGGTGACGTGGCCGGAGTTCGGCAACCTCCACCCCTTTGCCCCGGCTTTCCAAAGCGCCGGCTATCGCGAGTTGGTGGAAAGCCTCGAGCGCATGATGGCCGCCTGCACAGGGTACGCCGCCGTGTCGTTTCAGCCGAACGCAGGGTCTCAAGGCGAGTACGCCGGGTTGCTCGCGATTCGCGCCTGGCACGCGAGCCGCGGCGAGCCGCAGCGCGACGTCTGTCTCATTCCCAGGTCCGCGCACGGCACCAACCCCGCTTCAGCGCGAATGGTGGGTATGAGGGTCGTCGAGGTGGCCTGCGATGCGCACGGCAACGTCGATATTGCCGACCTTCGGGCCAAGGCCGCGCAGCACGCCACGCAACTCGCTGCCATCATGGTCACCTATCCCTCCACGCATGGCGTGTTCGAGGCAGGCATCAGCGACATCTGCGAGATCGTTCACGCGCATGGAGGCCAGGTCTACGTCGACGGGGCTAACCTCAACGCCCTGGTGGGCTTGGCGGCGCCGGGAAAGTTTGGGGGAGACGTGTCGCACCTCAACCTCCACAAGACTTTCTGCATTCCGCACGGCGGCGGCGGCCCGGGCGTCGGGCCCGTGGCGGTGGCGGCTCACTTGGCGAAGTTCCTTCCCGGGCATCGGTACCTGGACGGCGGGAAGAGCGCCGTGGGGCCCGTATCGGCCGCGCCGTATGGCAGCGCGTCGATCCTGCCGATCTCCTGGATGTACGTGACCATGATGGGCGGGGAAGGCGTGCGCCGCGCCACCGAGATCGCCATCCTCAACGCCAACTACATCGCCCGCCGGCTGCAGGGGCATTACCCGATTCTCTACACCGGCCCGGGCGGCCTCGTGGCGCACGAGTGCATCCTGGACCTTCGCCCGCTCAAGGAGTCCTCGGGGATCGCCGTGGAGGATGTGGCCAAGCGCCTCATCGACTACGGCTTTCACGCTCCGACGATGTCGTTTCCCGTTCCCGGGACCCTGATGGTGGAGCCCACGGAAAGCGAGTCAAAGGGCGAGCTGGACCGTTTCTGCGATGCCATGATTGCAATTCGCGAGGAAATTCGCGCGGTGGAGGAGGGGCGCCTCGACAAGGTGGACAACCCCCTGAGAAATGCGCCGCACACGGCCGCAGCAGTGCTTGCCGACGACTGGAATCATGCGTACCCGCGTGAGATGGCAGCCTATCCGGTGACCGCGCTCCGCGAGGCGAAGTATTGGCCTCCAGTGGGCCGTGCCGACAACGTGTATGGGGACCGAAACCTCTTTTGCAGTTGTCTGCCCGTCGGCTGATCACGCCTCGGCTCGCGCGAAGAGGCGCGCAGGCGCAAGCTATAATCCGCCGCTCTCCGGGACGCCATGCGCATTCTCCTTTCCAACGACGACGGCTATTTCGCCCCAGGCCTCGCGGTGCTTGCCGAGGCACTGGCGCCCCTGGGCGAGATCACGGTCGTGGCGCCGGAGCGGGATCGAAGCGGCGCTTCCAACTCGCTCACGCTGGATAGGCCGTTGTCGCTCTCGAGGGCGGCCAATGGCTTTTTTTACCTCAACGGCACGCCGACCGACTGTGTCCACACCGCGGTGACGGGCCTGCTCGACATCGAGCCGGATATCGTGGTCTCCGGCATCAACTCCGGCTCGAACATGGGCGACGACACGCTCTATTCGGGCACTGTGGCTGCAGCTACCGAGGGCTACCTGCTCGGCATTCCGGCCATTGCCGTGTCGCTCGTGAGCAAGAAGTTCGCGCATTACGCGACTGCGGGCCGAGTGGCGCGCGAGCTCGTGGAACGCCTGGTGCGGGAGCCGTTGTCCGAGCCGGTGCTGCTCAACGTGAACGTCCCGGACCTTCCGTACGAAAGCCTGGCAGGCACCGAGATCACCCGTCTTGGCAGGCGACACAAGGCGCAGCCTGTCGTCCCGGGCACGAACCCGCGCGGCGAAACGGTGTACTGGGTTGGGCCCGCAGGCGAGGCGAGAGAGGCCGGGCCAGGAACCGACTTCAACGCGCTCGAGCGCGGCGCCGTCTCAGTCACGCCCCTGCAGGTCGACCTCACGCACGAGCGCCAGGTCGGCGAGTTGCGCGGCTGGCTGCGCGGCTAGCGCACCTGTTCCAGCAATGGACGCGGCCGCCGGCATTGGCATGACCTCCGACCGCAGCCGGCGCCGGATGGTCGACATGCTTCGCCATGCCTGCGTGGCCGATGAGCGCGTTCTTGCCGTCATGCAGGAGCTTCCCCGGCATGCGTTCGTCGAGGAGGGAATTGCCTCGCGAGCGTATGAGGACACCCCGTTGCCCATTGGCCACGGGCAGACGATTTCGAGCCCGACGATCGTGGCGCGGATGACGCAGCTGCTTCTGGAGAAGGGTGTGCCCGGGCGCGTCCTTGAGATCGGCACAGGGTGCGGCTACCAGACGGCGGTGCTCGCAAGGCTCGTGAAGGAGGTTTACACCATCGAGCGGATCGCGCCCCTGCTCGACAAGGCTCGCCGCCACCTCCGGGACCTGCGCTTCTACAACGTGCGCTTCAAGCATCGTGATGGCAGCGGCGGCTACGCGGAAGGCGCGCCGTACGATGGCATCCTTTGCGCGGCTTCCGCGCCAAGCTTGCCTGTTGAGCTGCTGAGCCAGCTGGCCCCGGGCGGCAGGCTCGTGTTGCCGCTCGGCACTGACGAACAGTGGTTGCATGTCATTGAGCGAACCGCCGACGGCCATCTCGATGAGCGGCGGGAGGCCGTACGGTTCGTGCCCCTTGTGCCGGGAGTCGCGTGATGCCCCATTTGCCTTCGCGCGGACCTCAACTCGTGGCGGTGATGGCACTGGCGCTCGGGCTGGGCGCCTGCGCCACGCGCCAACCGGCACCCGTGGTCGAGCGCAAGCCCGCGCCGGCCCCGGAGGCGCCCGTGGCCGCGCCTGCCGCGGCTCCCGACGCGGGAAAATTGCCTCCGACCTACACGGTCAAGCGGGGTGACACGCTGGTGGGCATTGCCCTGCAGTTCGGGCTCGATTACCGGGAGCTGGCCGCCTGGAACAACATCGTCAATCCGAACGTGATCCTGGTCGGGCAAGTGCTTGCGCTTGGTCCACCGGGGTCTGGGCCACGCTCGCCTGCGCCCTCCGGAACCGTGGTTACCCCACTTCGCACGGCCGAGGCAACGACGACGCGGCCCCAGGCGAACACCGAGACCCGCAAGGCAGAGCCCCGAGCGCGGCGTTTGCCGTACTCCGACAAGAATCTCGCCCAGCTCGCCTCGGCTGAGCCGGGCGGGCCGCCAGCGCCGGTGGTGGCTCCAACGCCCCCCGCCGCAACGGTCGCGGCGCCCGCCGTGCCGCCCCCCCCATCACCGGCGCCCGCCGCCGGCGATACGCCTGACTGGATGTGGCCTGCGAAGGGGAGGCTGATTGCGACCTTCACAGAAGCCAACAAAGGCGTCGACATCGCTGGCGTGAAGGGCACGCCCGTGCTGGCGGCCGCGCCGGGGCGGGTGGTTTACGCCGGTCAGGGGCTGCGTGGCTACGGCAAGCTCGTCATCATTCGCCACAGCGAGCTGTGGCTTTCCGCCTACGCCCACAACGACCAGATCCTTGTGCGCGAGCAACAGGAAGTCACCCGAGGCCAGAAGATCGCCGAGATGGGGGCAACGGACGCCGAGCAGGTGAAACTGCACTTTGAGATTCGGCGGCAGGGCCGACCCGTGGACCCGCTGAAGCATCTGCCGGCACCCTGAACGGCGCCCCGCCAGGAGCCGGACGATTACTGCGGTGCGCGCGCGCGGGCGCCGACCAACTTGGGGATGCCGATGAGGCCCCAGTTGCGCGTCTCGATCGCGGTGTGAATCAGGGTGCGATACCGAGACGCCATGGACCATGCGTAGGGCGACGCCAGGAAGTTGGCGTAGAGCTCTTCATAGCTGCCGGCACTGCAGTAGCCCGCGTGCGCACACGCCTGGAGCGCCTCGCGATCGAACGCCGTGCACGACGGCTGGAAGTCGCAAGCCACGAGGGTGAACGCGCCGACAAGTGATGCCGGGTTCGGCGTCTCGCCGTTGGGGCCCATGCGAAGTTGCTCGATGAGGCGATGCTCGGCCAGGAGCTGTGCGACCGTCACGATGGCCTCGGCGTTGCGGGACTCGAGCAGGCTCACGATGCGCTGGAAGTCATCCTGCTCGACGACACGGGCTGACTCGAACTGGTTCTTGGGAATGGCCAGGTTCTTGGACAGCTCTGCAACGAGTGTGCGTGCCTGGGCGCGCGGGTCGCCTCCGTCGCCGGCGCGCTGATAGAGGGCGTCAATCTTGCTCTGGGCGATGGTTTGCCCCTGGAAGCGCCGACAGCGGTTGATGTCATCCGACGCATCGAAGGCAGCAACGCGACGGTCGAACTCGGGGTCGGTTGGCGACAGGGTGGAGATGAAGTCCCGACGGCGGCGCTGGCCTGCCTCCACGAGGTCGTCATTCATGGACATGGCAAAGCCGCAGGTCTCGAGGGCCTTGGCCAAAAAGTACCGCTCTTCGCGCGTCAGCCGAGCCTCCCGGGCCAGCAGCTCATCGGCAAAGGCTTTCAGGTCTCGCGAGACCCGAAAGTGGGCCTCCACGCCAGCCAGGCTGGCCGTGGGAGCCCCCACAGAAGGACGGGAGGCGGGCGCTGCGCTTCGACCGTCGGTGCTCCCCCATGACGCCCAGCTGGGCATGGCGGATGCTGAAACGCGCCCGGCCGGGAGTGGGGCCTGAATCGACGCGGGTGTCGACCCCAAAGGCCCGAGGTTCGAGGACGAGGCGAACCCGTCCCCCCCCAGGAACCAGGATGCGACCACGCCGACCCCTACCGCGCCGGCGCCGCAAGCCAGGACAAAAGCCTTCTTCATGGGGCGTAGTTTGGGCGGAAAGGCCCCATCCGTCAATTAGTTACGAGGCAGGGTCCCGGGGGCGCCGACCGGGTCAATGGGACAGGATTTTGGACAGGAACAACTGGGCCCGCTCGGACCGTGGGGAGCCGAAGAAATCCGCCTGCGTGCAGTCCTCGACGATGCGCCCCTCGTCCATGAAGATCACCCGGTTGGCGACCTTGCGGGCAAACCCCATTTCATGGGTGACGACCATCATCGTCATGCCCTCGCGGGCGAGCTCCACCATCACGTCGAGCACCTCGTTGATCATCTCGGGGTCGAGCGCGGAGGTCGGCTCGTCGAAGAGCATCGCCACCGGGTCCATGGACAGCGCCCGCGCGATGGCAACCCTCTGCTGCTGTCCACCGGATAGCTGGCCGGGAAACTTGTCCTTCTGGCTGATGAGGCCCACGCGCTCGAGCAGCGCATGGCCTTTGGCGACCGCCTCGTCTCGGCTGCGGCCCAGCACCTTCATCTGCCCCAGGATCAGGTTGTCGGTGATGCTCATGTGCGGGAAGAGCTCGAAGTTCTGGAACACCATGCCGATGTGGGCGCGCAACTTCGGCAGGTTGGTGGAAGGGTCTCCCACGGAGACTCCGTTGACGACGATCTCGCCCTGCTGGAAAGGCTCCAGGCCGTTCACCGTCTTGATGAGCGTGGACTTGCCCGAGCCCGACGGGCCGCAGACGACGACCACTTCCCCCTTGGCGACCGCGGTGGAGCAGTCCGCGAGCACCTGAAAGGACCCATACCACTTGCTCACGTTCTTGAGGCTGATGACAGGGCTGGTCATGACGATTCCTAGCGTGCAACGGTCAGTCGGACCTGCAGGCGCTTCACGAGCCACGAGGCTGCGAAGCAGATGATGAAGAAGCCAAGCGCCACGAAGAGGTACATCTCGACGACGCGGCCGGTGAGCTGGCCCGCCTTCGAGGCGGCGCCGAGAAAGTCCTTGAGCGCGACGACGTAGACCAGCGAGGTGTCCTGAAACAGGATGACTGCCTGGGTGAGCATCACCGGCAGCATGTTTCGGAACGCCTGCGGCAGCACCACGTGGACCATCGACTGCTGGTAGGTCATGCCCAGCGCGGCGGCCGCAGCGGGCTGGCCCTTGGGGATCGACTGGATGCCTGCCCGGATGATCTCGGAGTAGTAGGCCGACTCCACCATGATGAAGGCCACGACCGCGGAAACGAATGGGCCGACAGCTTCCCCCTGCTTGCCAGTGATGGCCCCCACCGCCATTGGCGTGAGGAAGTAGAACCAGAAGATCGCCATGATGAAGGGGATCGACCGGATCAGGTTAACGAAGCTGGCAGCAGGCATCGAGAGCGCCTTCCACCTCGACAGTCGGGCGAGCGCGAGCAGGGTGCCGAAGAAGATGCCTCCTGCCAGGGCGATGGCGAAGAGCTGGCAGGACGTGATCAGCCCGTCTATGAGGGATTCGCGGTACTTCCAGATCACGCTCCAGTCGAAGTCGCGCATGGCCGGGCGTCAGTGGCTGGTCGGCGCGATGTAGCCGGGGACGGCCACCCGGCGCTCGAGCGCTCGCATGAGGAAGATCACCGTCATCGTGATCACGATGTAAATCAGGGTCGCCGCCGCGAAAGCCTCGAAGGTCTTGAAGGTGTATTCGGAGATTTGTCGGCTTTGCGCCGTCAGTTCCAGCACGCCGATGGTCAGCGCCGTCGACGAGTTCTTGAAGATGGTGAGGAACTCGGAGGTCATCGGCGGGATGATGATGCGGAAGGACATGGGCAGCGTCACGTGCCGGTAGACCTGGGGGAGCGTGAGGCCCATGGCGAGGCCCGCGTTCGTCTGGCCGCGCGGCAGGGACTCGATGCCGGAGCGCACCTGTTCGGCAACCCGCGACGCGGTGTAGAGCCCGAGGCACAGCACGGCCGCCAGGAACTCGAACAGGCTGAACTGGGCGGCAAACGGGAGGGTGAAGAGGTAGGGCAGCGTCTGCTTGAGCCAGTCCCCCACGACCGTCGGCAGGATCTCTGGAACCACGAAGTACCAGAGGAACATCTGCACGAGCAGGGGGATGTTCCGGAAGATCTCGACGTACACCGTCCCGATGGCGCGCGCTGCCCGAATGGGAGTGGTGCGCATCACGCCGATGAGCGACCCCAGCGAGAAGGCGATGACCCACGCGAACGCCGAAACGGCGAGCGTCCAAAAGAGGCCCGAGATGAGCCATCCGAGATAGGTCATGCCCCCGGAGGGAGCCGTGTCGAGGAAAACCTTCCAGTCCATGGGTTGCCCGTGCCCCGATCAAGCGAAAGGGGGCGGTTGCCCGCCCCCTCGCGCCTGAGAACGATGCGGCGGGATTACTCGGGCAGGGCCTGCAGGAAGATGGCGGCCTTGAGCATCGGGCTCATCGGCACGCCCATGGTTTCGCCCGAGGGCAGCTTCTCCATGAACCACTTGTTGTAGAGCTTCTCGAGGTCACCGCTTGCCATGAGCTTGGCGATGGCGCGTCGCACGACGACGCCCATGTCCTCATCGCCCTTTCGATACATCATTCCGTACGGGTCGTAGGAAAGGTAGTCGCCCACCACTTCGTAGTCCTTCGGGCTCTTGCTCTTGGCGATCAGGCCGTAGAGCAGGATGTCGTCCATCGAAAAGGCCACGGCGCGGCCGGACTCGACGGCGAGGAACGACTCGCCATGATCCTTGGCGTTCAGGAACTTGATGCCGAGGTTTTCCTTGTCGGAGAGCGCCTTGATGATGCGCTCGTTGGTCGTGCCCTGCGTGACCACGACGGTCTTGCCCTTGAGGTCCTTGTAGGACTTCACCTTGGCGGATTTCTTGACCAGCAGCTTCGTGCCCGTGATGAAGGTGATCGGCGCGAAGCCGACCTGCTTCTGGCGGGTGAGGGTGTTGGTGGTCGAGCCGCACTCGAGGTCGACCGTGCCGTTGGAGATGAGCGGGATGCGCGTCTGCGGCGTGACCGGGTTGAACTTCACGTTCAGGTTCGGCGCGCTGATCTCCTTCTTGATTTCCTCGACGATCGCCGCGCAGATGTCCATCGAGTAGCCGATCGGCTGCTGCTTTTCGTTGAGGTAGGAGAACGGGATCGAGGTCTCGCGGTGCCCGATGGTGATCGTCCCGGAATCTTTGATCTTCTTGAGGGTGCCGGTGAGTTCCTGCGCGAAGGCGGGCGGTGTGGCCAGGGCCGCGAACGCGAGGAGGGCGGCAAGGAAGGTGCGCAACATGTCAGGTCTCCAGAGAAGGGGTTGGCGCCGAGCGGCGGGCGATGCCCGCCGAGCGCCGCAAGGATACTTCGCGTGCGCGGGAATTGCCATGCTTCCCGAGTACCGCGCGCCGGGAGGGGATTGACCCGACGGGTTTCGGGGACTTGGGTCACAATTCCCGCCATGGTCCCGCCCTCGACGACGCCGGAGTCCCCTCGCTCCGCCGCGAGAAACGGTCCACCCGCAGAGGAGGGTTGGGCGGCCTGGCGGATCGTCGCTGCGCTCGGGGTCACCCAGATCATTTCCTGGGGCTCGCTGTATTACGCCTTCGCCGTTGTCATGGACGGCGTGCGCAACGACCTGGGCGCGTCGTACCCCGTGGTCGTGGGAGCCTATTCGGTCGCGGTCCTGGTGTCGGGCTTCGCCGCCGCGCCGGTCGGCCGCTACATCGACCGGCACGGCGCGAGGGTGCCCATGACGGCGGGTTCCCTTGCGGCGGCTGTGCTTCTCGCCGCCTTCTCCCAGGTCGCCTCCGTGCCCGCGCTGTACCTCGTCTGGGCAGGGATCGGTTGCGCCATGGCCCTCGTTCTCTACGAGCCCGCCTTTGCCAGCCTCGCGCTGGTCTTCCGGGCCAACCTTCGCCGAGCCATCACCGGGCTCACGCTGGTGGCGGGCTTCGCCAGCACGGTGTTCTGGCCGCTCACCCAGTGGTTGGATAGCCACTGGGGCTGGCGCACCGCCATCGTCGTGTTGGCGGCCCTCAATCTGGTGGTGTGCGTGCCGCTGCATGCCTGGATCCTGCCGCGGCAGGGGCGGGGCGACACGTCCCGAGGGGCGGCGAGCGACCCCGCCGGGCGGGCACGCCTGCTGCGGGACCCGCGCTTCCGGTGGATCGCCGCCGCCTTCACGCTCAACATGCTCGCGCAGGCCTCGCTGTCGGTTCACCTGCTTGCCATCCTGCAAGAAAAGGGGTTTTCGGCAGTGGCTGCAGCGTGGCTCGCGGCGCTGGTGGGGCCGATGCAGGTGGCCTCCCGCGTGGTGGAACTGGCGGTCGCGAGCCGGGTGAAGGCGGTACAGGTGGCGGCGCTCGCGACACTCGCTGCGCCGGTGGCCATGGCGGTGCTGCTGCTGGCGGGCGGCGACCCCTCCTGGGTGGTCGTGTTCGTGATCCTCTACGGCGCCAGTTGCGGGGTGATGACTATCGTGCGAGGCACCGTGCCGGCCGAGATTTGGGGCCGGGACGGGTACGGAGCCCTCGCCGGGCTCATGGCAACCCCCGTGATCCTCATGCGCGCCGTGGCGCCTTCCCTCGCCGCCGCCGTCCTGGCGGCTTCGGGGAGCTATGCGGCCGTCGAGGGAATGCTGCTCGCCGCGAGCTTGATGTCGGCCGTCGCCTTCCTGGCCGCCACGCGCCGGTGACCGGCGCCGTCACTCGACGATGACGGCGGCCAGGACCCGCCGGCCCTCGGCGAGCAGGATGTTGTAGGTTCGGCAGGCGGCCGGCGTGTCCATCACCTCGACGCCGATACCTGCTTCCTCGAGGGGGCCGAAGACGAGGCGAGGGGGAAACCGGAATCCGGCGCCCGTGCCCAGGAGCACCAGTTCCGGGTCGTGACCCACCAACGGCGCCAGCGACTCCGCCGTCAGCAGGCCCACTGTCGAGGCGCCCCACTGTCGATGGAGAAGGCTCTCCCCGACGACGACGCTCGTCGTAATGCGCTCGCCGTTGACCTCGACGTAGCCGGGCCCATGGCCGGTGAAGCGATTCCGTCCGTCGAGGCGCTCGAGATGGAATTTCATGCCGCCGATTGTCGCATCGCCGGCTGCAGCACTCGGCACGCTACAATTCAGCGTCTTGTCGAGTTGGATTCGTGCCGCACTGGCGGCAGCCAGCCATGCCTCCCGAATTCGCCCGTATCCAGCGCCTTCCTCCTTACGTCTTCAACATCACCAACGAGTTGAAGATGGCCGCGCGCCGTGCGGACGAGGACATCATCGACCTGTCGATGGGCAACCCGGACGGGCCAACGCCCCGGCACATCGTCGACAAGCTGGTCGAGGTGGCCCAGCGCCAGGACACCCACGGCTATTCCGTGTCCAAAGGCGTGCCTCGCCTTAGGCGGGCTATCGCGCAGTGGTACGAGCGGCGGTGGGGCGTGGCGATCGACTCCGAGACCGAGGCCATCGTCACCATCGGCTCCAAGGAGGGGCTCGCGCACCTGATGCTCGCCACCCTGGATCGGGGCGATACGGTGCTGGTTCCCAACCCCAGCTACCCGATTCATATCTACGGGGCGATCATCGCCGGCGCGGACATTCGCTCGATCCGCATGTCGCCCGAGGTGGATTTCTTCGCCGAGACGGAGCGCGCCATCCGCGACATGTTTCCGAAGCCGAAGATGCTCATCATCGGCTTTCCGTCGAACCCCACGGCCCAGTGTGTGGGCCTCGACTTCTTCGAAAAGGTGGTGTCCCTGGCCCGGGCGCACGGCATTCTGGTGGTGCATGACCTCGCCTATGCGGACATCACCTTCGACGGCTGGCGGGCTCCCTCGATCATGGAGGTTCCCGGCGCGAAGGATGTGGCCGTCGAGTTCTTCACCCTGTCGAAGAGCTACAACATGGCCGGCTGGCGCGTGGGTTTCATGGTCGGCAATCCCGGCCTGGTGAATGCGCTTGCCCGAATCAAGAGCTACCACGACTACGGCACTTTCACCCCCATTCAGGTGGCGGCGATTGCGGCTCTCGAAGGCCCACAGGACTGCGTGGAGGACGTTCGCGCCACCTACCAGAGGCGCCGCGATGTCATGGTGCGCGGCTTGCACGAGGCGGGCTGGATGGTCGCCAATCCCAAGGCGTCGATGTACGTATGGGCGAGGATTCCAGAGCGCTACTCAGCCATGGGGTCGATCGAGTTCGCCAAGAAGCTGCTTCGCGAGGCGAAGATCGCCGTGGCGCCCGGTATCGGTTTCGGCGAGTACGGGGACGATCACGTGCGGATCGCCCTCATCGAGAACGAAGCCCGCATCCGTCAGGCGGTTCGGGGTGTGAAGGACATGATCCGGAAAGACGGCGGCCTGTGAGCGCGCCACAGGGAGTCTCGCCAGTGAAACCGATTCGGGTCGGGCTGCTCGGCCTGGGCACCGTCGGCAGCGGAACGCTGGAGGTGTTGCGTCGCAATCGGGAGGAGATCGCGCGGCGTGCAGGGCGGGAAATCGTGGTCACGCAGGCTTGCGCCCGCGACCTGTCCAAGCCGCGGCGTGCGCCGCTCGAGGGCGTTCGCTTCATGGGTGACGCGAAGGCGCTGGTCGCAAGCCCCGACATCGACATCGTGGTCGAGGTGATGGGGGGTGAGTCACCCGCGCGGGACCTGGTGCTCGAAGCCATTTCTCACGGCAAGCACGTGGTCACCGCCAACAAGGCGCTGCTGGCGAAGCACGGTAACGCCATCTTTGCCGCGGCACACGAGAAAGGCGTCATGGTCGCCTTCGAGGCGGCGGTGGCAGGAGGCGTGCCCATCATCAAGGCGATTCGCGAGGGCCTTTCGGCGAATCGGATCGAATGGCTAGCCGGAATCATCAATGGCACCTGCAATTACATCCTGTCGGAAATGCGGGAGCGCGGGCTTGCGTTCGACGCCGTGCTCGCAGAGGCGCAGCGCCTGGGCTACGCGGAGGCGAACCCTTCATTCGACGTGGGAGGCATCGACGCGGCGCACAAGCTCACGATCCTTTCCGCGATCGCATTCGGCATCCCGATGCAGTTCGACAAGGCTTACGTGGAGGGTATCGATCGCCTGACGGCGACGGATATCCGGTACGCGGAGGGGCTCGGCTACCGCATCAAGCTTCTCGGGATTGCGCGCCGCGCTGCGGGCGGCATCGAGCTTCGAGTCCACCCCACGCTGGTCCCGGCCAAGCGCCTGCTTGCCAACGTGGAAGGCGTCATGAACGCGGTGCTGGTGAACGGCGATGCGGTTGGGCCCACGCTCTATTACGGCCGCGGCGCGGGCGCCGAACCCACGGCGAGCGCAGTCGTGGCCGATCTCGTGGATGTCACCCGCATGGCAACGGCGGACCCCGAGCACCGGGTGCCCCATCTCGCGTTCCAGCCCGATCGGCTCTCGAGCGAGCCCATTCTGCCCATGGGCGAGGTCGAGACCGCTTGTTATCTGCGGCTGAGGGCACTGGACCGCCCCGGTGTGCTGGCCGACGTTACGCGCATCTGTGCGGACCTCTCCATTTCCATCGGCGCCATCTTCCAGAAGGAGGCAGGCGAGGGGGAGGATGTCGTCGACGTGGTGATCCTCACGCACCGCACCTACGAGCGCAGCGTGAACGAGGCCATTCGGCGCATCGAGTCGCTGGCCACCATCCCTGCGCCGGTGGTTCGCATCCGGCTTGAAGACCTCGCCTGACCGACCGTGCGCTACCTGAGCACGCGCGGGCGAGCCGCGCCACAGGCGTTCACCGACATCCTGCTCGAGGGGCTCGCAAGCGACGGGGGCTTGGCAGTTCCGGAGCAGTGGCCGCGGCTATCGGCGACCCAGCTGGAGGCCATGCGCGGGCTCACGTACCCGCAGCTTGCCTTCGAGGTGCTGCGTCTTTTTGCGGATGACTTGCCGGGGGCGGAGCTCCGGGCGCTCACCGCAAGGGCGTACACGGCGGACGTGTTCGGCACGCCGGACATTACGCCGCTCAAGACGCTTTCGCCCAACTTCCACCTCCTCGCCTGCTCGAACGGCCCGACGCTCGCGTTCAAGGACATCGCGATGCAGCTCCTGGGGCACCTGTTCGAGTCGGTGCTCGAGCGCCAGGGGCGCACGCTCAACATCCTCGGCGCGACCAGTGGCGACACAGGCTCGGCGGCCGAGCATGCGCTCAAGGGCAAGAGCCGCGTGAAGGTCTTCATGCTGTCGCCCGCGGGCCGCATGAGCCCCTTCCAGCGCGCGCAGATGTACGGGCTCGATGAGCCGAACATCTTCAATCTCGCGGTCGACGGCGTGTTCGACGACTGCCAGGACCTGGTGAAGGCGGTCAACGGCGACGCGGCGTTCAAGGAAAAGCACGCGATCGGCGCGGTCAATTCGATCAACTGGGCACGCATCGTTGCGCAGGTGGTCTACTACTTCAAAGGCTATTTTGCCGCGACCAAGTCCAATTCGGAGCAGATCTCCTTTGCAGTCCCGTCGGGAAACTTCGGCAACATCTTCGCGGGCCACGTGGCCAAGCGCATGGGTCTGCCCATCCGGCGCCTGGTGCTTGCCACGAACGAGAACGACGTCCTTCACGAATTTTTCCAGACGGGCCGCTACCGCCCGCGCAGGACTGCCGATACCCGTGAGACATCCAGCCCCTCGATGGATATTTCCAAGGCCTCCAACTTCGAGCGTTTCATCTGGGACATGGTCGAGCAGGATGGTGACAAGGTCTCCTGGCTCTGGAGGCAGGTGGAAGAAAAGAGCGGCTTCGATCTTTCGGTCGAGCGGGCGTGGGAGCGCATCAACGACGAATCAGGCTTCGTCTCTGGCAAGAGCACGCATGAAAACCGCCTGGAGACCATCCGGCGCGTGAAGCGGGAGTTCGGCGTTGTGGTCGACCCCCATACGGCCGATGGGCTGAAGGTGGCGCTGGCCGCGAATGACACGCGAACGCCGATGGTCTGCGTCGAGACGGCGCTGCCCGCAAAATTCGAGGCGACCATCGTCGAGGCGCTGGGGGCGGCGCCGGCTCGTCCCAAAGGGTTCGAGGGCATCGAAAGTCGGCCCCAGCGTTGCGACCGGATGCCGCCCGACGCCGAGGCGCTCAAACGCTACATCGCCGCGCGGGCCTAGTCGCCCCAGGCTGTTGGCAGAGGGCAAAAAAAAACCGCCGGCATGACGCCGGCGGTTTGGTCGTTCTGAAGCCGCGGAGCCTAGGCGGCGCGACCCAGGCGGGCGTGAAAGAGCTTGTTGTCCGACGCACCGCTCAGCGACTTAACTGCGGCCAGCAGGCCGAGATCCAGTACCGGCTCGATCAGGATCACGCTCAGGTAGGCAGCGCCAAAGGCGGCCACCGAAGCCACCGTGGCAGCGGTGGCGCCGTAGCCGTAGAAGGCCCAGAACCCGACCCACAGCACCACGCCGCCCTGAAAGGCAAGCGAAAGCTTCAGGGCCTGCGCATAGGTGACGTCCTTGTAGGCCGTGTTGGCGGGGATGATGCGCTGTGCCAGCGCGCTCACGGCAAACAGGGGAACGAGCAGCGTCGTGACATTCATGCCGTACTGCGGCAGGTCCCACGGTGAGAAGACCAGGCCCTGAGCAAGCAGGCCGACGGCGAGGCCGATAGCAGCCGGGGCTGCGCCGAAGAGCAGGAAGAGCGTGGATCCGAGGATGAAGTGGACCTCCGAGACGCCGACCGGGTAGCGCGGCAGCACCTGGAAGAAGCACAGCACGAGCACGGAGGCGATGAGGACGCGAGCGGCGAGCGGGGCGAGGCCATCGCGGCGGGCCATGTCCGTGGCGAGCTTCACCGTGTAGCTCGCGGCACCTGCTGCCGTGGCGAAGCCGAGGGTCATTTTTGCGCCTTCGACGATACCTGGTTCGATGTGCATTGCGGTTCTCCTCTTCTCTTCAATGGATTGAGCTGCAACCCGCTCCATCGCTGCGTTTGTGGCGCACGACGGATGGGGAAAATTGTGATGGAGCAAACGTTCGGCGTGGAGTCGATTTTCCGATGCTGGCCATAGGAAACCCCTATCCGGGCTCACAAGCCCCGACGGTGGACTTCCCTCAAGCTGTTGCTCATGTGTGCGCCGACGATCGCCATCAGCCGCATGCCCTCCTGGACTCCAGGGTCGCTCATCAGGCGCAGCAGCCCGGTGATGCCGCCGGCGGCCGGCGGCGAGGACGCCAGCTCCCGGCTGGCTTGGGTGAACGCGTTCGACAGGGCAATCAGGAATTGCTGGTTCTCGACCCGGTCCAGCTCGCGCAGCAGGTGGGTGAGCCCTTCGTTGCGGGTGAGGCGGTCAAGCATGGTGATCCCCTCGGAAAAGGTCGAGGCGATCCGGTTGACCATGTCGTCGGAGAGCGCATCCTGCGCTGACGTGACGAGCTGGGCAAATTCGGCGAGGCGCTGGAAATCCGCGTCGCCGACGGGGGCGGTGGTTTCGTTGGGGCTGGTCATGGCGTCATCCGTTCACAGTAGGCCGCGGACGCTGGTCCAGTACATCTGGTTGTAGGACAGCTTGAACCAGTGCATGGGCTTGGACGGAGGCTTGAGGTCCGGCGGGTTCTGGTAATTGAACATGGCGTAGGTGGCGCGGTCATGCCCCGCCTCGATGAAGCAGTAGACCTTGCCGTCGTAGTCGCGCACCGGCTCGCCGACCTTCACGATCGAGGCGATGTTCTCGGCGATCACCTCGGCCTGGAAGTGCGCCGCCGAGCCCGTCTTGCTCACGGGCAGGTTGGTGGTGTCGCCGACGACGTAGACGTTGTCGTGGCCGTTCATCTTGAGCGAGTAGCGGTCGGTGGGAATCCAGCCGCCCGGCCCCAGCTTGTTCTGCTCGACGACCTCCATGCCGCGGTGCTGGGGAATCACAATCAGGAGGTCGTACTGGTACTCGGTGCCTTCCTCGCTCTTCAGAAGCTTGTTCTTACCGTCAACTTCCTTGATGTTGAAGAGGGTTTCGTATTCGACGCCGATCCGATCGAACTCGGGTTTTGCCCACTTGGCCACGTTCTCGATCGTGTGAATGCGGTTGATCGGGTAGTGGTACTTGAGGTGTACCTTGTCGCGAATTCCGCGGGCCTTGAAGTAGTCGTGCAGCGAGAACATCACCTCCACCGGGGCGATGGGGCACTTGTGGGGGACGCCCACCGCCACCGCCACCTTGCCGCCCTGGAATTCCCGGAGCTTCTTGTAGAGCTTGACCGCGCTGGCTTCGGTGTAGAAGAACTCCGCGCCTTCATTCATCCCCGGGATTTCCTCCGGGACCATGCGGGAGCCCGTGGCGATCACCAGCGTGTCGTATTCATGCACCTTGCCGCTCTGGGTCCTGACCTTGTTCTGGTCGAGCATGAACTCCGTCACCGGGTCCACATGGAAGTCGATGTTCGACTCGAGCAGGCTCGCCTGGTCGCGGTAGAGCTGGTCCGGCGTCATCTGCCCGAAGGCCACGTAGAGCAGGCCCGGCTGGTACATGTGCCGGTCCGACGCCGACAGCATGGTGATGCGCGCCTTGCCGCGGCGCGTTTCGGCGCTCAGGCGGCGCGCAAGGTTGTTGGCCACGATCGTGCCGGCCGTGCCCCCACCCACTACAAGGATTCTCATCGTCGGGTTCCCTTTACGTTGCGAACGCGCCTACTTGGCCTTGCGCACCTTGAGATGCCAGGTGTCGCCCTGTTGCTCGATCCCCATCATCTCGTGGCCAACCTTCTTGGCCCATTCCGGGATATCCGTTGCGGAGCCGGAGTCGGTGGACAGCAGCTCCACCACGTCGCCTACCTGTGCGAGGCGCATGTGGGTGATCAGCTCCATCAAGGGGCCAGGGCAGAAGGTATTGCGCGCGTCGATGACCTTGGTGTCACTCATGCCGATTTCCTTTTCGTGTGCCTTTGCGGGCCAGTCTAGCTAGAAGGTGAACACCTGGGCGCCTTCGGCGTCGCTCAGGAACTTGGTGAGGCCTGTGGGCGGGCCCAGCATCGGGTCCAGGTCGCCCGCCTCGGCCTTGAGGAGGTCCAGAGCCATGGAGCAGGGCTGGATGCGCGCACCACCGATTTCGGCGGCCATCTGGAACAGGTCCCGGTATGGCGGCACGCCCTTGCCGCCGAGCAGCGCGCCGAACCGGCCCTCGGCAGGCGCCTCACCACGACCCTTGACGAAGGGCAGCACGGCGTTCATGGAGAGGAAAACCGCGACATCGTCTCCGGAGGCGGCCGCGACCGAGGCGAACATGGCCGCCATCTGGAGCTTCTCGTGGGTGCCGCTCACGCAGACAAGGCTGATTTTTCGGGGCATGGGGTGGCGTTGTTGGAGGGTTGGACGTCCGCTACTGCTTGTGCCAGCTGTAGCGTTTGATGAGGGTGAGGCAGGCGCTGTCCAGCGCGTAGCCCATGGCACCGATGACCACCAGCATGGCCATCAGATGGTCGTATTCCAGAGACTCGCGGGCGTCCTCGATGGTGTAGCCCAGGCCGGAGCGAACGCCGAGAAATTCGGCTGGCACGAGCACCATCCAGGCCACTCCCAGGGCGAGGCGGATGCCGGTGAGCACGTCGAACGCAATGGCGGGAATGATGATCTCGGTCACCATCTGGCGAGGCGAGGCGCCGAGGTTTCGAGCCACCTTGAACCACGAGGGGTCGACCTTGGCCAAGCCCGCGGCCGTGGCGAACATGATGGGCCAGACCGCGGCGATGGCGACGAGGAAGATGATCGCGGCGTCCCATCCGGCAAACACGATCACCGCGATCGGCTCCCAGGAAAGCGGGCTGATCATCCGCATCAGTTGGAACGGCGAGTTGCTGAGTTCGCGGAAGCGGCGGCTGCGGCCGATGAGAATGCCGATCGGCACGCCCACGGCGATGGCGATCACCAAGCCTGCGCCCAGGCGGTACGAGCTCGACCAAACGGCTTTCTGGATGTGGCCGTTCTCGAGCATCATCCACGTCGCCTTGAAGGCAGGGCCGGGGCCGAAGCTCGCGAACTGCGAGGTCGACGGGCTGAGGGACAGTGCCCACGTGGAGAACCACCACAGCCCGAGAAGAATGGCCAGGCCGGCGACGAAAGTCGAGGCGCTGTACGAGAGCCCGGCAAATCGAGAGCCCATGGAGGGCGCCGTGGCGGAGCGCGCGCTCAAGCGTCGCCCCGATGCCAGCTGAAGCGGCGAATGAGTCCCACGCAGACCGAGTCGAGAAAGTAGCCGATGACCCCGATGGTGAGCACCATGGCGGTGAGGTGGTCGTAGCTCAGGGTCTCGCGGGCGTCCTTGATGGTGTAGCCAAGGCCCGAGGTGACGCCAAGCAGCTCGGCCGGCACCAGTACGACCCACGCCACGCCGAGGGCTAGACGGATGCCCGTGAAGACGTCAAAGGCGATGGCCGGCATGATGATCTGGTTGAGCATCTGCACCGGGTTTGCGCCGAGGTTCCTCGCCACCTTGAACCATGCCGGGTCTACCTTGGCGAGGCCGGCAGCCGTGGCGAAGACCACCGGCCACACGGCGGCGATGGCAACGAGAAAGATGATCGACCCATCCCAGCTGCTGAATACCAGCACCGCGATCGGCGTCCAGGAAAGGGGGCTGATCATCCGCACGAACTGGAAGCCGGAGTTGCTCAAGTCGCGGAAGAACTTGCTGCGTCCGACGATGATGCCGATCGGGAGCCCTATGGCAATCGCAAGGGCCATCCCGGCGCCGAGCCGCTCGCCGCTCGCCAGCGTTGCGGCCTGAAGCTTTCCCGACTGCCACAGTGCGGGGAACGCCTCGAGTGTGGGAATGAGGCCGAAACCCGCGAAGCTCGCGGTCTTCGGGTTGGCGCCGATGAAGTATCCGCCCAACCACCACAGCGCCAGGAAGATGGCCATGCCCACCACCCAATTGACCGCACTCCGCGCTGCCGCCTGGGCGGCGGCGCGGGGGTTGGTCGCATTGGTGGCGGTGGCGGACATGGCGGCGATCAGAGCGAGACGATTTCCTTGCGGGTGAAGGGGTCACCCGTGGAGGGCACGCTGCGATCGTTTTTCCACTTCGGGTTGCGGTCCAGCGCATTCTTGATGAACGTGTAGTTCACCAGGTCGTCTGCAACGAACTTCGGCTCCAGCTTGGCGAGGAACGCCGCGTCGCCGGTGATGACCGTGCGCTTGAGATCCGAGACGACCAGCTCCGTAGCCGACCGGTACGGCCAGCCCTGGAAGTTGATGCGGTCGGCACCCCAATCCTTGTTCTTGATGGCGTCCGGGTTCCCGGGGTAGGGAATCTGGTAGAGCATCATTGCCCGGCGCACGACCTCCTTCGGGAACGGCAGGTAGTTCTTGCCGTCCTTGGAAAGCATGTCGGCCATCGCTTCCCGGTTCTCGAAGAGGTGGATCTGCGCCTCGACAATCGCGTTGTGCACCGACTGCGCCCATTGGGCGCGCGCCGGATCCTGGGTGTCGGCTTCGTGCATGACCACGACGCAGCACGGGTGGCCCTTCCAGACGTCGCCCGTCATGCGCAGCATCTTGCCGCTGGCACGCAATTCGCCGAGGGCGTTGAACGGCTCGGCAACACAGTATCCATGGATCGACTTGGCGGCGAGCGCCGGGGGCATGTCCGGCGGCTGCAGGACGATGAAGTTGCACTCGTTGGGCGCGAGCTTGGCGTCCTGCGGCTTGATCACCGGAGTGATGCCCGCATCGCGCATGATCTTCTGCGAAATGATGTTGTGGATCGAGTACCAGAAGGGAACAGCGAACTGCTTGCCGCCGAAGTCCTTTGGTGTGTTGATGCCCGCGTCCTTGTGGACGATGATGCCTGAGCCGTTGGTGTGGTTCCAGGCGGTGATCTTGATGGGGAACTTGTTGTTGTATCGCATCCAGATGGGGATCGGGATGAGCATGTGGGCGAGGTTGAAGCGGTGCGAGGCAAAGGCCTCCACAAGCGGCGACCAGCCGCGGATCAGCGTCGGCGGCGCGGACTCGATGCCGTTCTTCTTGAAAAAACCCATCTCGTGCGCCACCAGCAGTGCGGCCGCGTCCGTGATGGGGAGATAGCCGATACGCACCGTAGGATCGAACTTCTTCTCCTGGGCGAACGTGGCGCCCGTGGGCATCAGGCTTCCCAGTGCGGCGAGGGAGCCAGCCCGAAGGAGATCCCGGCGACTCACGCCGGTGCCGAGAATGGCGCTGAATCGCTCGTCGTGGTTCAGGGCGAGCCGCGGGTCCGGCTTGCCTTCGAGCACCTCGGGGTCCCGGGGGAACAGGCGGGTTATCGGGTCATCCCGGCCCGGCATCGACTCGCAACTGGAACAATGGCAGCCATAGACATGCACCAGCGGGGACTGGCTCTCTTCGCTGCCGTTTCGCCTTCTCCTCATCGCTTGCTCCTCATGTTTGGGTTTTAGGGGCGCGGGACGCTGCTTCGTGTTGCTGCGGGTCATTCGCGGGCGCCGCGGGCGGCGGCTCCCGGGTGAGTCGAAAAGAGGTCACGCTGCTGCGGAGGCCTCCGACGCGGGCGGCTTTCCGGCCGCCTTGTGGAAGGCATCCATCAAGCGGGCACGCATGCCCTGCACGGCGGCGTCTTCACGCTGACGCGGGTCGGGCAGGGCCACCTCGATCTCATCCTTGATCTTGCCCGGGGCGCCGGCCATGATCACCGCGCGGTCGGCCATGATGACCGCCTCGTCGATGTCATGCGTGACGATGATGAGGTTGAAGCCCAGCCGCTTGGCGATCGAGCGCACATCCCGCTGCAATGACGAGCGAGTAAACGCGTCGAGGGCCGAGAAGGGCTCGTCGAGGAGCAGCAATTCGGGTTCCATCACCAGCGATCGCGCAAGCGCAACGCGCTGCTGCTGCCCGCCCGAGAGATCCTGGACGTTCGTGTCGGCGTAGTCCTGCAGCTCCACCAGACGCAAGGCTTCCGCGACGCGGTCGTTCTTTTCCTTCTCCGGCCACTTGGCGAACTTGAGGCCGACGCCGACATTCCGGGACACCTTCATCCAGGGGAAAAGGTGCGGCGCCTGGAACATCATCACCCACTTCGGGGAAGGACCCTCGACCCGGGTATCGTCCAGGTGGATGGAGCCGGCTGCCGGCTTCAGCAGCCCGGCGATGATGTGTAGCAGGGTGGACTTGCCGCACCCCGAGCGCCCAATGATGGCCAGGCATTCACCCGGGGCCGCCTGCAGGTTGAGTTCCGTGAACGTCGGCTCGCCGCGTGAGCTGTAGCGGTAGCTGAGGTCCTGGATGTTGAGGCGAACCCCCCGAATCGACATGCTCAGTGCTCCTTGCGTGCGGCGCGACCGATCATGTGCTGGTGAGCCGCTGGTGAACCTGCTTCAGCCGCGACGCCAGTTCGTCTTCCTTCACAAGCCCCCGCTTGATCAGGGAGTGGGCGAGGGCAAGCAACTGGCGCTCAGGGAACGGGACATCCTTGTAGATCGTCTCGGAAAGCTCGTCCTCCTCCCAACGCCGCTCGAGGGCCGGAAGCGGTGCCGCGTCGCCAACGGCCTTGCGGTCGACCTGCCCGTCGAGCCACTTCTGGTCGAGCTTGGTCGACGTGTCGCAAGGGTTTCCGCCCAGGGCCTCGCAAATGCCCTCCAAGCTGGTTTTCCAGGGCGGCTCGGGGTTTTCAACACCGTACTGCTGGGCAAGGTCACCCCAGACGCGGCCCTCTTTCTTGATCTTCTCCAGAAGGGGGACCGGCTTCCATTCCGCGCCTGCGGGGGCTGTAGGGGCCTTCGACGTATCCGACATGGCAGGCAACCCTCAGTGCGCTTGGCCCGGGGGGTGCATGACCTGAAGCTTCACGTTCGTCGTCACGCCCGGCTTGGGCAGTGCCACGCCGATGAGGCAGTCGCGGGTGACGATTGCCGTGAGCTGGTCTTCCGTCCAACCTTCCGTGCCCTTGGGCCGCACCGGCATGACGATGAAGCGGCACTTCTGGTTGGAGTCCTCAACCCGGATCTCGACTTCCGGCGGGAGCGAAAGCCCGAACTCGGCGAGCACCTGACGCGGCCAGCGCACCAGGCGGCGGCGGTAGTTCGGCGTGCGGTACCACTCCGGCTGGAAGCCCAGGATCGGGCGCGGGTAGCACGAGCACAGCGTGCAGACCACCACGTGCTTGAGGGTGGGGGTGTCCTCAAGGACACGTACGTCTGTGTAGTCGCTCGGCGTGCCGAACCCGGTGGGCTTCAGGTAATCGACGCCGACATGCTTCGAGGCCTCGATGACGTCGGTAAAGAGCAACTGCTTGAACTTGGGGTCCAGCCAGGCCTTCGCCACCATGCGCGCGGCAGGCGTCGGCCCGATCTGCTCGGCAAACTCCGTGAACCGCCGGTGGTCCTCGGCGGTGAAGAGTCCCTTCTCGATGGCGAGCTCGCGCACGGCAATCTCGAGCGCCTCGAAATCGCTGATCTCTTCCACCATCGGGGCGGCCTTGTGGTCGTGGCCGTGGTCATGGTCGTGCTTCTTTG